>NZ_JBBAYI010000077.1:0-511 GCF_037153985.1 Emticicia sp. 17c | reverse complement strand
ATAAACAACTTGATAGCTTTCATGTAATTTGTTTTTATCCCATGTCAAAATCATGGTATTATCGTCTACTTTTAGTTGCTTTACATTTTCAGGCATTGGTATTTTATTCAGCAACGTCTTAAACTCCCCATTTTTATACCTATCCACTACTTCATCACCCACATAACCTTCAATCTTAAAACTATACTGACTATTTTCTTGGAGGTTTTTGAGGTCTAAACGATTTGAATTGACTGTTTCAATCAATTCTCCTCCCTCAGCCATTTTGTAGGTAATCACATATTTCTTAAAACGAGGGTCGCCCTCCCAAGTCAGGGTGGCTTCGTTAGGGCCAATATTGGTTGCTACTACATTTTGTATCCTCGGTGGTTTGGGGGCATTGTCTTGCTGCAAGGCCTTTATTTTTTCAATAATGACATCTACTTTGGCCTTTAAGTCAGCAATAGTTGGGTAACTTGTTCCTGCGGGCGGCGTTCCGCCTTCCATGCTTGTTTTGTCAGCCTTGAGTTGG
>NZ_JBBAYI010000076.1:0-512 GCF_037153985.1 Emticicia sp. 17c | reverse complement strand
GATAATACCATGATTTTGACATGGGATAAAAACAAATTACATGAAAGCTATCAAGTTGTTTATAAAGACATAAATAAGGTAGAGAGAGTTGTGCTCATCAATAAAAACACGGTCACATTAACAGATTTAGATCCTAATGAACTGTATCAGTACAGTATTGTTGCTGTAAGAAATAACTTAAGAAGTGACCCTGCAACAGGGGAATTGACAAGTAGTTTATGCCGTGGCTTAATTGAGAGACCCACCACAAGAATTGTAGAAGGAACAACCATTACCCTCACGGCATCCAGTTTTTGTCGTACTGTGGTTAACTGGATTGGTGACGATGTTTCAACAAACCAGAGAAGCATAGTTATTTCACCCAGCGAAACAACTACTTATGAATTGAACTGTATAGTAGAATCTAAAAATGGCGAAGCTAGAACCTGCAACGATAAAATAGAAATAAAAGTTGATAAAAAATGTACAGATGTAGTGGCAAGGGCTACTACTTATGATATTACACAAGGCGA
>NZ_JBBAYI010000075.1:0-527 GCF_037153985.1 Emticicia sp. 17c | reverse complement strand
CCACTTGCTGTCAATATCGCTGTCGCTGTGCCACATAGCTCTGTCTTATCTGAGATAAGCATCGGTGTACTTGGCTTCTCGCCCTTCTTAATCTCTATTCCCAAAGAACGTTCACTCTCAAAACATTCATTCGAACAGATGGCCGTGTAAACCCCTATCTGCGATGTCGTCACACTTATGCTGCTGCCGGTTACGCCATTGCTCCAGATTAACTTGCCTCGTTCCGTACACTCCGTCGCCGTCAATGTCGCTACTTCTCCTTCACACAACACCAGCTTGTCCGATTTTATCACTGGGGTCGTCGGTTTGTCCAACTTGATTATCTCTATCGATTCCGATGACATACTGCTACCACAACTATTTACACAATAGGCATTGTATGTCCCTGAACTGTTCACTAAAAGCGTACTGCCTGTCGCTCCGGTATTCCATTGGATTGTCGAGCTACAACCACTTGCTGTTAATGTCACGGTGTGACCTTCACAACATACTTTGTCTGAACTCGTAATCTTCGGTGCTGAAGGTGG
>NZ_JBBAYI010000074.1:0-548 GCF_037153985.1 Emticicia sp. 17c | reverse complement strand
GGAGGTATACCAAATGCACCGACGCTTACAGCGGATAAAACGAGCTTGTGTGCCGGAGATTTTGCTACTTTAACAGCAGCGAATTGCAGTGGAACCTTAAACTGGCGTAAGGATGGTCAATCAGTGACTTATTCAAATCCGGCGATAGTAACGCAATCAGGCGTTTATACGGCTACTTGTACGACTAATTGTGGGACGAGTGTGGCATCCAATAGCATTCAAATCACAACTGGAGGTATACCAAATGCGCCGACGATTACGGCGGATAAAACGAGCTTGTGCGCTGGAGATTTTGCTACCTTGACGGCAGCGAATTGCAGTGGTACATTAAACTGGCGTAAGGATGGACAATCAGTGAACTATTCAAATCCGGCGGTGGTGACGCAATCAGGTGCTTATACGGCCACTTGTACGACAAATTGTGGGACGAGTGTAGCATCCAATAGCATTCAAATCAGTACTGGAGGTATACCAAATGCGCCGACGCTTACAGCGGATAAAACGAGCTTGTGTGCCGGAGATTTTGCTACCTTGACGGCAGCGAATTG
>NZ_JBBAYI010000073.1:0-552 GCF_037153985.1 Emticicia sp. 17c | reverse complement strand
CTAGGCTGAAATGACCTTTGCCATCGTTTACATAAAAACGGTCTTGCAAGGAGGACGACGTTGCCGTAAACTCGTAGCTGCCACTCACGATGTATAAATCAAGGTCTTGGTCGCCGTCTGCATCAAAAAGCAAAACACCCATATCTTCGCTGGATTTCTTGAAACCATCTTCGCCCGACAGTAAGTCGCTCACCAAAAACTTGCCACTTGGCTGTTGCAACAGAAACTTGCCTTTGTGCTGGTTGGAACCGCCTATGAAAACATCTTCCAGACCATCGCCGTTTACATCTCCGACTGCCAATGCTGGCCCATATTGTGACAACTTGTGGGGCAACAGTTTCTGCACATTGAAGTCGATGTAGTCTTCTTCTTCGTGTTTGTAGCCCACCTGAAGTTCGTCGCTTATGTCGCTGAAAAGCAATGGGGCCATATGGGTAGGGCTTGAAGGAGCAAGAACGGTGGCTTCGCTTTCTTTAAAGGTTAGTACCTGATTGGCCTTCACTCCTTTCAGCACCTGACTCTTGCCGCTTTGCCAGATGATTTTTACCTGAG
>NZ_JBBAYI010000072.1:0-556 GCF_037153985.1 Emticicia sp. 17c | reverse complement strand
CATCGAATGTAATAACTATTACGACCGGCACACCGCCAGTAGCACCAGTAATAGCGACAACCAAGACAGAGTTGTGTGGTACAGAGACAACGACCTTGACAGCGAGTGGTTGTACGGCTACTATCAAATGGAACACAGGAGCGACCGGTAGCAGTATAGTAGTAGGAACAGCCGGTGCAGGTACATACAGTGCAGTTTGTATGAACAATTGTGGTAGCAGCAATGCCTCGAATGTAATAACTATTACGACCGGCACACCGCCAGTAGTACCAGTAATAGCGACAACCAAGACAGAGTTGTGTGGCACAGAGACAACAACCTTGACAGCGAGTGGATGTAGTGCTACCATCAAGTGGAACACAGGAGCGACTGGTAGCAGTATCGTAGTAGGAACAGCCGGTGCAGGTACATACAGTGCAGTTTGTATGAACAATTGTGGTAGCAGCAATACATCGAATGTAATAACTATTACGACCGGCACACCGCCAGTAGCACCAGTAATAGCGACAACCAAGACAGAGTTGTGTGGCACAGAGACAACAACCTTGACAGCGAG
>NZ_JBBAYI010000071.1:0-574 GCF_037153985.1 Emticicia sp. 17c | reverse complement strand
TGTGGCTAGTAACAGCATTCAAATTACAACAGGTGGTATACCGAATGCACCAACAATTACAGCCGACAAGACGAGCTTGTGTGCTGGTGAATCTGCTACTTTAACAGCGGCGAATTGTAGTGGTACTTTAAGCTGGCGTAAGGATGGTCAGTCAGTGACTTATTCAAATCCAGCGGTGGTGACGCAGTCAGGCGTTTATACAGCTACTTGTACAACTAGTTGTGGGACAAGTGTGGCTTCTAACAGTATTCAAATCAGTACTGGAGGTATACCGAATGCGCCAACAATTACAGCGGACAAGACGAGCTTGTGTGCTGGTGAATCGGCTACTTTAACAGCGGCTAATTGTAGTGGTACTTTAAGCTGGCGCAAGGATGGTCAGTCAGTGACTTATTCAAATCCAGCAATAGTAAACCAATCAGGCGTTTATACAGCTACTTGTACGACGAGTTGTGGCACAAGTGTGGCTTCTAACAGTATTCAAATTACAACAGGTGGTATACCGAATGCGCCAACGCTTACAGCGGACAAGACGAGCTTGTGTGCTGGTGAATCGGCTACTTTGACAGCAGCT
>NZ_JBBAYI010000070.1:0-581 GCF_037153985.1 Emticicia sp. 17c | reverse complement strand
CAAGTGTTTCAGGACTCGTTGCGATTCGTTCAGGATTCACTACGATTCGTTCATTAGGATTCGCTACGATTCGTTCAGGATTCACTACGATTCGTTCATTAGGATTCGTTGCGATTCGTTCAGGATTCACTACGATTCGTTCATTAGGATTCACTACGATTCGTTCAGGATTCGTTCATTAGGATTCGTTCAGGATTCGTTCATTAGGATTCGTTGCGATTCGTTCAGGATTCGCTACGATTCGTTCATTAGGATTCGTTGCGATTCGTTCAGGATTCACTAAGATTTGTTCATTAGGATTCGTTGCGATTCGTTCAGGATTCGCTACGATTCGTTCAGGATTCGTTACGATTTGTTCATTAGGATTCGCTACGATTCGTTAGGATTCATTACGATTCGTTAATCAGGATTCGTAGCGATTCGTTTAGGATTCGTTACGATTCGTTCATTAGGATTCGTAGCGATTCATTTAGGATTCATTACGATTCGTTAATCAGGATTCGTAGCGATTCGTTGCAATTCACCGGAATTTTGAAAAAAGAAATAAAGACACTACATTTGAGTTGTCCAGTCTGCAAATA
>NZ_JBBAYI010000069.1:0-606 GCF_037153985.1 Emticicia sp. 17c | reverse complement strand
GCTGGTTTTAGGTGGGGATTTAGTGCCACCGTCAAAGCCTTCGGGTGTGTCTAAAAATTGTTGTTCGGCTGGTACAAGCAATTTTAAAAAATCGTCTTTTAACTCAATAACTGATTCCAAGATACGTAAAGACCTGTTTAAGCCGTCAGATTTATATATCTCGGTATAAAACAGGTTAAAGACTTCTTCTTTTTGCTTGGTCAGAAAGTTGTTAAGGATATTCTTGATATGTTCCCTGTCCCAAACGTTGAATTTGTAGTTATTCATTGGGTGGCTTAAATTCCTGATTTTCCATTTATCGTTTACGAAATCGAAAGCCACGTTTTGAAAATAGAAATCACTCTTTTTGCCTACATAAATGTGGTCGTACCCGTTGAAATCGCTAAGGGTAATAAGTTTACTGTATAAGACCCTATTTAATGCGATAATCTCGTTTTCTGGCTTGTATTCAATAGAGCCAGTCCATAGCGGTGTGCCTTTGGGGGCTGATTGGTTGATGATTACCAACGGGTAGTCGCGGGCTTCGCTTCGCCCGAAATTATAATTCCAAATAACTGGTTGCAGGCCGTATTCACGGCAATAAATGTAGTCTGTCATGTTGTTTTA
>NZ_JBBAYI010000068.1:0-634 GCF_037153985.1 Emticicia sp. 17c | reverse complement strand
TACATCGAATGTAATAACTATTACGACCGGCACACCGCCAGTAGCACCAGTAATAGCGACAACCAAGACAGAGTTGTGTGGTACAGAGACAACGACCTTGACAGCGAGTGGTTGTACGGCTACTATCAAGTGGAACACAGGGGCGACCGGTAGCAGTATAGTAGTAGGGACAGCCGGCGCAGGGACATACAGTGCAGTTTGTATGAACAATTGTGGTAGCAGCAATACATCGAATGTAATAACTATTACGACCGGCACACCGCCAGTAGCACCAGTAATAGCGACAACTAAGACAGAGTTGTGTGGTACAGAGACAACAACCTTGACAGCGAGTGGATGTAGTGCTACTATCAAGTGGAACACAGGAGCGACCGGTAGCAGTATCGTAGTAGGAACAGCCGGTGCAGGGACATACAGTGCAGTTTGTATGAACAATTGTGGTAGCAGCAATGTCTCGAATGTAATAACTATTACGACCGGCACACCGCCAGTAGCACCAGTAATAGCGGCAACCAAGACAGAGTTGTGTGTGGGTCAGACAACGACCTTGACAGCTAGCGGTTGCAACGCAACATTATCTTGGAGTACCGGAGCGACAGGTAGCAGTATCACAGTAAGTGCAGCAGGTACTTAT
>NZ_JBBAYI010000067.1:0-692 GCF_037153985.1 Emticicia sp. 17c | reverse complement strand
TTGTGGTGGGTGTCATTTTGGTATTGACATGATTCTAGAGGCGGAAGGGGCGTGCGTAAAAGGCACAATTACTGCCATGAGGCAGTTACAATGATCTATAGTGTTCAATTGACTGGGGAAAAACAATGATTGCCACAGCCGAGAGAAACCAAAAGACTAATAATACAATCACAAATAAAAACAACTACATAAACCACAAGGAAACAAAACAGCAGTGGCAGTCAATGTCTCTCCTGCCTCATTATTGCGCAGTCACCACACGGCTGGCTCAACACATGGCAAAGGGAATCGCTGTAACACTGGACCTGAAACAGAATAAAGCACACAGCAGCAAAGCCTCGACTTCAAAGCAAAATGAGCAGGATCCTCCTTTGATACGTCCCTGGCTTGGTGACGTCACATTGGATATGACTACTTCACCCTCGGAAGATTTTAAATAGGAGCCGTTTCTGCCATAGGTCTCATTCCACACTCCCAGAGAGGACACGCGTCTGTGACGTTTGTCGCTTTTCAGCGTTGCCGGTCTCAGACGTGGTCCGGACCAGAGCGTTCATGAGTCCTCTGTGGGAGCTTGTGGTGGGCAGCCCTTGAGGAGCACCGGGACACTTCCCAGTTGCCTCAGTGTTGAGTGTTGCCTTGGCCTGCGCCGCGACACGGGCCTGCTCCCTGTTGGTGTCCCATCCAACTCACAC
>NZ_JBBAYI010000066.1:0-750 GCF_037153985.1 Emticicia sp. 17c | reverse complement strand
TTTTTCTAAAAAAATATCCTTGCCCTCAGCTAACCCAGTATTGCCTTTTCCTGATACTTGATGTAATGGTTGAGTGCTTTGATAACCTCCTGATAATCTCCCTCCTGATACAATCTTTTGCGATGAAACAGAAACGAATCACATGGAATGGCTTCGTAGGTCGTTGGCATCTGGATGGTTACCCATGTCTTGGCGTGTGCCTGAACCATGTACGCTTCGTATTTCCGTCCACTATCGTTCAGTACCTCTATCAGGGTCGAAAACATCGGATAATACTTCTGGGGTAAGGCTTCAAGGTTTGGCATGGGCGTATTCGTTTACGTATCGTACATGGTTTGATTTGCTGTATTCCACCAGAATATTCAACAGCCTCTCCCAGAATTGCTTTTCCTTGAATGACATCCCGTCTGTGTAGATGTAAGGTTGCTTGTTAATAAATCCGTCTTTGAAGGATATATCGAAAATCGGCTTATTGGCTTTGGCTATCGTTCTTCCACGGTTCAGGTTCTGGTAAAGAATCACTTTGTTCATGGGGTTATTGCCACTCACATACTCTGCCGATAAGCGTTTGGAAATCAGGTTCATTATCCGGTTCACTTCCGTTTCATTGCCCGCGTAAGTCGGGTCATTGGCATACCGCATTCCATAGGTCATCGACGTGATGCCTTTACCCCAGCCATATTTGTAGCCAACAAATAGCAAATAGATTGAATTAACAGGGTCATAGACGTTAAAATGTCTGTCTTGCAT
>NZ_JBBAYI010000065.1:0-774 GCF_037153985.1 Emticicia sp. 17c | reverse complement strand
AAATTCATTTTCTTATCAACCAATCTTTACCGAAGACCAAAATCATTGTCTAATTAAACGCCCGTTTGTTTGTACTTTTACTACCCTAAAACTTAAGTCATAAAATAATTCTTTTTATAGATAGAATTGTATATTTTTGTTGTATAATAAACAAAGTATATTTTTTATAACTAAATATCCAATAACTCTATACAACACAAATGAAAATAGGCTACGCAAGGGTAAGTACCAAAGACCAAGTTTTAGATTTACAAATTGATGCGCTCAACAAAGAAGGTTGTGAAATAATTTTTAAAGAAACCGCATCGGGTGTTAAAACTGACCGTCCTGAATTACAGAAACTTTTGACTCATATCCGTAAAGGTGACATGGTCGTGGTTTATAAACTCGACCGATTAGGACGTTCACTCAAACACTTACTTGAGGTAGTAGCTGAGTTCAATTCAAAAGAAGTTGCTATTAAAAGTATCAACGATGCTATTGATACCACTACCCCACAAGGAAGATTATTTTTTAATATTTCGGCTTCATTTGCTGAGTTTGAAAGAGATTTAATTCGTGAGAGGACGAAGTCAGGTTTAGAAGCTGCACGAGCCAGAGGAAGAAAGGGTGGTCGCCGACAAGGAATGACCAAAGAAGCGGAACAAAAAGCTATTCTTGCGGAAGCATATTATAAAGAAAACAAATTGGGGGTTAATCAAATAGCCGCAGAAATAGGTGTTTCAAAAATGACCCTTTATAAGTATCTCAGATATAGAGGGGTAAGCATTGGTA
>NZ_JBBAYI010000064.1:0-784 GCF_037153985.1 Emticicia sp. 17c | reverse complement strand
AAATTTTCATTTTATATTATTTGTTTAAAACTGTTAATGATTTTTTAAAGAGTTCTTTTCGTTCAAGATATTTGTCTGCTGCTGCATTAATTTTTGTTGTGAACAATTTATATTGTGCTTCTGAACAATTTTCATCCAATTTATCTGCGGTTTCGTTGCAATCATTTTTATTCCAAAACCACATTCCAGAAAGTATATCTATTTCTTTGTCTTTAAAACCCTCGTCTGGATCTGAGAGGATTTTTTTGTAATCATCTGCAAAGCCTTCCGATATAAGCCATTGATTAAATTGCTTATATTGTTTTTTCCAGGTAAGCTGCATTATTCCATGTCCACGATAAGTGTAACCATCACAGGTACTTTCATCTCCGTTACCCCCCTCACATCGATACACATAGCAAAATAAATTTTTACCGGCTTGGCCTTGTGATACCTCACCAGCATCACAGATATACTTTTTTGGTACATCATCAATCGAAGACCAACCGTTCTTTTTAATTCTTTTAGTACTTTGATTATCATTTGGTGCGTCCGAACAATCTTTATTAAAAGGCGTTTCTTTCCATGTTAATGAAAACCAAATACTCCAACCCGTACTAGTTTTCTTATAACAAGTCCCTTCTCCATTTTTTTCACCCATAGCTTTAAGCTGATTGGATTCCCATCCTACCTGTCCCAAGAAATGTGCCATTCTCAAAGGGGTATTTATTTCAAATTTATCACTATATTTGTTAATAATTTTAGCCACTTCATCACACCTTTCTTGTTTAGTTGAAGGAAAAAT
>NZ_JBBAYI010000063.1:0-850 GCF_037153985.1 Emticicia sp. 17c | reverse complement strand
GAAAATTTTAGCAAAAATATTTTTTCTTATACTTTGTGTGAGTACGTTTAAAACATTTAGCCAAAAGTACTTACTAAATAACCTTCTTCAGCCAATTTGGCAATTAGAAAACGAAAAATTTGAAGATTATAGTACTTTTCTGATTTTTAGTAAAAACGAAATTTATAGGTTTGAACTGAATGGTAATAAATTGCACAAACCAAACAGTTACTATTATGCAACTTATTTTTTTCTTTCAGACTCTACTTTTGACATATTATCTGCAAAAGAGTTAAAAGACCAAGAATTAGCTGATTTTTTCAATGAAAAAAAGAATAAAGATCTATTATTAACAAATACTACATTAGATTTTTCAAAGGAAGATAAAATGGTATATTTAGTTTATCTCTTAAGAGAAAATGGGAAATATGGAGTTGCCCATTTATATTCTTATCAATTTTATTCTACAACTACATTTAATCAATATGGATATGGTTGGACACCCGGGCAACCACAAATAGGTTATATATATAATTTAGCAAATAATATACCTAAAGAAGTAATGCTCGAAGTACAAAAAATTAACCCATTTAGGTATAAAACCTTAGACGTAAAACAAGCAAAAATATTTAATGATAAGAGAATTGCAACCAAAATGTACTTACTTAAGGATGATATTGTAGAAGTTTTAGAAGAAAAAAATGACTGGCTTAAAATCAGGTATTACGGCAAAAAAACGGTTGAGGGTTGGATAAAGAAAAGTGATGTAGGAGCAAATTGAAACCCTCATAAGGTAAAGCATCAAACTTAGTGATTACCTCATTTCCAAACAGGAATGAGGTTTTTTCTTAAAAATGACTTAGAGTTTTAT
>NZ_JBBAYI010000062.1:0-865 GCF_037153985.1 Emticicia sp. 17c | reverse complement strand
AGAGCATGTTTAAATTTTGAAAAAGGGTATCGGTTGCTTAAATTGTAAGTGACCAAACCTATAATCTAATGCAAACTCAGTTTACTGAATTAACCGATACCCAGTGGCAAGTTATTGAAGAAATCTTAAATGAACATAGAAAACGTAAACATAATTTAAGGGAAATAATCAATGGTATATTAGAAATACTTAGAACAGGAACACAATGGAGGAATCTAAATCATCCAAAGTTATCGTGGCAAATAATCTATTATTACTTTCGGAAATGGAGTGTTAATGGGACATTAAGCAGAATAAATAGTGAGTTGAATAAAAAAGAAAGACAGCGACAAAGTAAACAAAAAACGCCTAGTTTATTGTGTATTGATAGTCAATCCGTTAAATCTGTCCCTTTTTCAGTAGAAGATAAGGGCATAGATGGTAATAAATATGTTAATGGAAGAAAGAGGCATATTATTGTCGACACTCTTGGTTTAATTTGGGGTGTAGTGGTGCATGCAGCCGATATTCACGATGGGGTGAAAGCCCATCTATTAGTAGAACATTGTATAGGATATTTAGAGAGAATGAGAAAAATACTCGTAGATGATGCTTATAAAAAAGTATTCTATAGTTGGGTTCAGGATAATATTATTGGTCTAGAAGTGGAGTTCGCCTCTAAACCACCAACTAATAAAGGCTTTGTGCCTGTTAAATGGAGATGGGTTAATGAGCGTACTTTTGGATGGCTAAATTTCTTTCGTAGACACTCAAAAGACTATGAAAAGACTGCAAAAAGTGCTGAAGCATGGCTTTTATGGGCTAATTGCCAAATAATCCTCAATAGATTATAAAAAACAACAAATTTAATTTTTAGACATGCTCT
>NZ_JBBAYI010000061.1:0-912 GCF_037153985.1 Emticicia sp. 17c | reverse complement strand
TTTTTACAGCTAGCATAATAAGTAGTGTTTGAAGTTGGGCTTTGGCTAAGCGAAGTACCAGTTCCAATGGCTGTTCCTCCCGAACTTTGGTTATACCAAGTCAGAGTACCTGAACTACACGAAGCAGTCAGCGAAACAGAGCTACCCGAACAAATAGTGATATTATCAACATTAACGCTGGTCGGGCTATTAGGCTGGGTAGTTACTGTTACCTGCGAAGTAGCCACTCGGCTACTTTCACAGGAGCTATTTTTACAGCTAGCATAATAAGAAGTGTTCACAGTTGGACTTTGGCTGAGCGAATTACCAGTTCCAATGGCTGTTCCGCCTGAACTTTGGTTATACCAAGTCAGAGTACCTGTGCTGCAAGTAGCAGTCAGCGAAACAGAGCTACCCGAACAGATAGTGGTATTATCAACATTAACACTTGTCGGACTATTAGGCTGGGTAGTCACCGTTACCTGCGAAGTCGCCACTCGACTACTTTCGCAGGAGCCGTTTTTACAGCTAGCATAATAAGTAGTGTTTGAAGTCGGGCTTTGGCTAAGCGAAGTACCAGTTCCAATAGCTGTTCCCCCTGAACTTTGGTTATACCAAGTTAGTGTACCTGTGCTGCAAGTAGCAGTCAACGAGACAGAGCTACCCAAACAGATAGTCGTATTATTAACATTAACAATGGTCGGGTTATTTGGCTGGGTAGTCACTGTTACTTGGGAAGTAGCCACTCGACTACTTTCGCAGGAGCCGTTTTTACAGCTTGCATAATAAGTAGTGTTTGAAGTCGGACTTTGGCTAAGCGAAGTACCAGTTCCAATGGCTGTTCCACCCGAACTTTGGTTATACCAAGTCAGAGTACCTGTGCTGCAAGTAGCAGTCAACGAGACAGAGCTACCTGAACAGATAGTAGTATTG
>NZ_JBBAYI010000060.1:0-985 GCF_037153985.1 Emticicia sp. 17c | reverse complement strand
AACCATCAACGCACCAAATCCGAAAGTAGTTTGTTCGCCAAGTACGCTCACACTTACGGCAAGTGGCTGCGCAGGAACCGTCACATGGTCTAACAGCAGCACCGGAACGAGCTTAACGCTTTCAAGTGTAGGCACATATAGCATTACCGCAACTTGTACGGTTGGTTCGTGTACCAGTCCGGCGAGTACGGCAGTAACGGGTTTAGAGATTGTGACACAGCCGACGGCTCCAACCATCAACGCCCCTAACCCGAAAGTAGTTTGCGCACCAAGTACGCTCACGCTTACGGCAAGCGGCTGCGCAGGAACCGTCACATGGTCGAATAGCAGCACTGGAACGAGTTTAACTTTATCAAGTGTAGGCACATACAGCATTACAGCGACGTGTACGGTTGGTTCATGCACCAGTCCGGCAAGTACGGCGGTAACGGGCTTAGAGATTGTAACGCAGCCGACAGCACCAACCATTAACGCACCTAACCCGAAAGTAGTTTGCGCGCCAAGTACGCTCACGCTTACAGCAAGCGGTTGCGCGGGAACCGTTACATGGTCGAATAGCAGCACCGGAACGAGCTTAACGCTTTCAAGTGTAGGCACATACAGCATAACGGCGACGTGTACGGTTGGTTCATGTACCAGTCCAGCAAGTACGGCAGTAACGGGCTTGGAGATTGTGACACAGCCGACAGCACCAACCATCAACGCACCGAATCCGAAAGTAGTTTGCGCACCAAGTACGCTCACGCTTACGGCAAGCGGCTGCGCAGGAACAGTCACATGGTCTAACAGCAGCACCGGAACGAGCTTAACTTTATCAAGTGTAGGTACATACAGTATTACGGCGACGTGTACGGTTGGTTCTTGTACCAGTCCGGCGAGTACGGCGGTAACGGGTTTAGAGATTGTGACACAGCCGACAGCACCAACCATCAACGCACCAAACCCGAAAGTAGTTTGTTCGCCAAGTACGCTCACGCTTACGGCA
>NZ_JBBAYI010000059.1:0-989 GCF_037153985.1 Emticicia sp. 17c | reverse complement strand
GCTGTAATTGTTGGTGCATTCGGTATACCACCTGTTGTAATTTGAATGCTGTTACTAGCCACACTCGTCCCACAACTCGTCGTACAAGTAGCTGTATAAACGCCTGATTGATTTACCAATGTAGGATTAGCACTAGTTAATAAATTTCCATTTAATAACCATTTCACTGTACCACTGCAATTGGCCGCTGTTAAAGTTGCCGACTCACCAGCACACAAGCTCGTCTTGTCTGCCGTAATCGTTGGTGCATTTGGTATACCTCCAGTACTGATTTGAATACTGTTAGAAGCCACACTTGTCCCACAACTTGTCGTACAAGTAGCTGTATATACGCCTGACTGCGTCACCACCGCTGGATTTGAATAAGTCACTGACTGACCATCTTTACGCCAGCTTAAAGTACCACTACAATTCGCCGCTGTTAAAGTTGCCGACTCACCAGCACACAAGCTCGTCTTGTCTGCCGTAATTGTTGGTGCATTTGGTATACCACCTGTTGTAATTTGAATACTGTTAGAAGCCACACTTGTGCCACAACTTGTCGTACAAGTAGCTGTATAAACGCCTGATTGCGTCACCACCGCCGGATTTGAATAAGTCACTGATTGACCATCTTTACGCCAGCTTAAGGTCCCACTGCAATTGGCCGCTGTTAATGTAGCCGACTCTCCATCACACAAGCTCGTCTTATCAGCTGTAATCGTCGGTGCATTTGGTATACTTCCAGTACTGATTTGAATACTGTTAGAAGCCACACTCGTCCCACAACTAGTCGTACAAGTAGCCGTATAAACGCCTGACTGAGTCACCACCGCTGGATTCGAATAAGTCACTGACTGACCATCCTTACGCCAGCTTAATGTTCCACTACAATTCGCTGCTGTTAAAGTAGCAAAATCGCCAGCACACAAGCTCGTCTTGTCGGCTGTAATTGTTGGTGCATTCGGTATACCACCTGTTGTAATTTGAATGCTGTTACTAGCCACACT
>NZ_JBBAYI010000058.1:0-991 GCF_037153985.1 Emticicia sp. 17c | reverse complement strand
TTTGGTAGTCGTATAAATGTAATGCTGTAGCTATCTTTGTAAAAAAAAGGGGAAGATGAACTGTAGTCATTGTAATAGCGAAAATACGAAGAAGAATGGTCATACTCATTACGGTAAGCAAAACTATTTATGCCATAATTGTAATCGTCAATTTGTGGAGGGCGGTCAGGATTGGTTTGTGAATGAATCCGATAAAATTCTTATTAACAAACTACTCTTGGAGAGAATATCTTTATCCGGTATTTGTCGAGTATGTGATGTGAGTCAACAGTGGCTATTAGCTTACATCAAAGAATTATATAAATCCCTACCCGATGATTTAAACGCTGATTTGACTTTGCCGGATATTGAAGCTTATTTAGGAGATAGAATGGATGAAGAAATCGGAAGGATAGAGGTTATAAAAAAAATTCGATTGCATTACAAGAGTACATTCAAGTATCAGATAATGAGGTAGTTATAGAAGATGTAGTTACTAATTATTACTTATCTGAAATAGAAAATAACGATCTATTAGTCAATGAATTATATAGTAAAGAGAGAGGAGTAAGAGTTGAGTATTATGGTATTCAATTAGATGAAATGTGGACTTTTGTAGGTAAGAGAGCCAATAAACAATGGCTATGGTTAGCACTAAACCCTATTAATAGACAAATTATTACCTTTCATATAGGCAGTCGTTCAAGCAAAGATGCACAAGTTTTCTATGAAAAAATACCTGCTGTTTTCAAGGGTAATACTGGTTTTTTCTCTGACTACTGGCAAGCATACATAAGTACTTTTGAAAAAGAGAATCATTTTGGAGTAGGAAAGGATAGTGGTTTGACAGCATATATTGAACGTTTTAATGGAACATTAAGACAAAGGGTAGCCAGATTAGTTAGAAAATCATTAAGTTTTTCTAAATCTTTAGAAAACCATATAGGAGCAATAAAGTATTTTATTTGCAATTACAATCTTGAAATAAAAGCATTACATTATTAGGATTACC
>NZ_JBBAYI010000057.1:0-1009 GCF_037153985.1 Emticicia sp. 17c | reverse complement strand
ATGTGAATAATGGGTTAAAACATCCAAAAAAGTAAAGCAGTAGCAATAGAACCCCAGATATGAGAATAAAGTCCATTGGTCGCCCTGACTTTTGAAGCATTTTGAATTTTTACTTTTTCAATCAAAAAGTTAAATAAACTTTCAATAGGTTGTCGAACAATAGAAACAGCAGTAGAAAATAAGTCATCAGCTGCTTTTTTATATTGTCTAACAGATTCATGCTCCCCTTTAATGAGTTTAACAGGTGTATAAATATAAGTATTACTGTCTTTTAAAAGCTGTTCATTAAGCGATTTATCAGCATAAGCTTTATCAGCAAAAATAGCCCTATCAACGAGTTTAGGCAAAATAGGCTTCAGGGCTATTAAATCGAATTCAGAAGCACTTGTGAGACTTATAAATTCAGGTAAAGGTAATTTTTTAACTCGTCGAAAAGCCACAAAGTGTAATTTAACACCAAAATAGTAGATGTTTTTTGTTGCACAAAAGGTTCTGTCTGCTATTTCAAGGGCTACTTTGCCTTGTCGTTTACCAGAACAAAGCATGATTGGTAATGAGTCAACTAATGAAATACCTTCACTAATAGATTCATTCTCAATGTTTTTTAATGCTTCCAATTGTTTGGCAATTAATGCTAATATAGCACTTGATAAATTATTAAGCCGATGATTAAAGTTAGCATAAGCTGGTAAATTGGGAAACCATGAACGCATGTAACGATTAGCAAAATCCCATATCTCCTTCTTTAGATGCTTATTCTCATATCGTCGACTATAGAAATATATAGTTAAAAGCTCCTGATCTGTAATTTTTTCGTTACTAGGCGAAGAATTATTGCTAAATCGCTGATTATACCAACGAAGTTCACTATTATAGCACTCGCAGAAATAGAAGTACAAGGCTATGAGTTCATATTCTAACATAAGTCTTTTTTTATAGTTTGGTCACCATAAAAGTAAGTCTTAGTTGTCTTGGCTCTATTTCTGCTCTTTCAACCCATTATTCGCAT
>NZ_JBBAYI010000056.1:0-1012 GCF_037153985.1 Emticicia sp. 17c | reverse complement strand
GGTGCATTTGGTATACCACCAGTGCTGATTTGAATACTGTTACTAGCCACACTTGTCCCACAACTTGTCGTACAAGTAGCCGTATAAACGCCTGATTGCATCACCACCGCCGGATTCGAATAAGTCACTGACTGACCATCTTTACGCCAGCTTAAGGTACCACTGCAATTGGCCGCTGTTAAAGTAGCAAAATCTCCGGCACACAAGCTCGTCTTGTCGGCTGTAATTGTTGGTGCATTTGGTATACCACCTGTTGTAATTTGAATACTATTAGAAGCTACACTCGTCCCACAACTAGTCGTACAAGTAGCTGTATAAACACCTGACTGATTGGTAAAGGTAGGATTAGCACTGGTCAATAAACTTCCATTTAATAACCATTTCACTGTCCCACTACAATTGGCTGCTGTTAAAGTTGCCGACTCACCAGCACACAAGCTCGTCTTGTCGGCTGTAATTGTCGGTGCATTCGGTATACCTCCAGTACTGATTTGAATACTGTTACTAGCCACACTTGTCCCACAACTAGTCGTACAAGTAGCTGTATAAACGCCTGATTGCGTCACCACCGCCGGATTCGAATAAGTCACTGATTGACCATCCTTACGCCAGCTTAAAGTTCCACTACAATTAGCCGCTGTTAAAGTAGCCGACTCACCAGCACACAAGCTCGTCTTGTCGGCTGTAATTGTTGGCGAATTTGGTATACCTCCAGTACTGATTTGAATACTGTTACTAGCCACACTTGTGCCACAACTCGTCGTACAAGTAGCTGTATAAACACCTGATTGGGTCACCGCCACCGGATTCGAATAAGTCACTGATTGACCATCCTTACGCCAGCTTAAAGTTCCACTACAATTAGCCGCTGTCAAAGTAGCTGACTCACCAGCACACAAGCTCGTCTTGTCGGCTGTAATCGTCGGTGCATTCGGAATGCCACCTGTACTAATTTGAATACTGTTACTAGCTACACTCGTCCCACAACTCGTCGTACAAACAGCCCAATATG
>NZ_JBBAYI010000055.1:0-1048 GCF_037153985.1 Emticicia sp. 17c | reverse complement strand
ACAATTGCGGTAGCAGCAATTCATCGAATGTAATAACTATTACGACCGGCACACCGCCAGTAGTACCAGTAATAGCGACAACCAAGACAGAGTTGTGTGGCACAGAGACAACAACCTTGACAGCGAGTGGATGTAGTGCTACCATCAAGTGGAACACAGGAGCGACTGGTAGCAGTATCGTAGTAGGAACAGCCGGTGCAGGTACATACAGTGCAGTTTGTATGAACAATTGCGGTAGCAGCAATTCATCGAATGTAATAACTATTACGACCGGCACACCGCCAGTAGTACCAGTAATAGCGACAACTAAGACAGAGCTATGTGGTACAGAAACAACGACCTTGACAGCGAGTGGATGTACGGCAACTATCAAATGGAACACAGGAGCGACCGGTAGCAGTATCGTAGTAGGAACAGCCGGTGCAGGTACATACAGTGCAGTTTGTATGAACAATTGCGGTAGCAGCAATTCATCGAATGTAATAACTATTACGACCGGCACACCGCCAGTAGCACCAGTAATAGCGACAACCAAGACAGAGTTGTGTGGTACAGAGACAACGACCTTGACAGCGAGTGGTTGTACGGCTACTATCAAATGGAACACAGGAGCGACCGGTAGCAGTATAGTAGTAGGAACAGCCGGTGCAGGTACATACAGTGCAGTTTGTATGAACAATTGTGGTAGCAGCAATGCCTCGAATGTAATAACTATTACGACCGGCACACCGCCAGTAGTACCAGTAATAGCGACAACCAAGACAGAGTTGTGTGGCACAGAGACAACAACCTTGACAGCGAGTGGATGTAGTGCTACCATCAAGTGGAACACAGGAGCGACTGGTAGCAGTATCGTAGTAGGAACAGCCGGTGCAGGTACATACAGTGCAGTTTGTATGAACAATTGTGGTAGCAGCAATACATCGAATGTAATAACTATTACGACCGGCACACCGCCAGTAGCACCAGTAATAGCGACAACCAAGACAGAGTTGTGTGGCACAGAGACAACAACCTTGACAGCGAGTGGATGTAGTGCTACCATCAA
>NZ_JBBAYI010000054.1:0-1063 GCF_037153985.1 Emticicia sp. 17c | reverse complement strand
TTTGCGAAACATGAAAAACAGAAGTATTGAAAAGTATTTATTTAAAAAGTATCTTTATAGTAATTAGTACCACCCCACCACGCCAAAGCCAGTTTTCGAGTTTTGCCCAGCCTCTTTGCCTTTTAGCCTTTCTCAGTTCACTTTGCAATGCCACATTTTGCGCTTGTAGCTGAAGGTTTGAATTTGCATATAATTCAAGTTTATACTCCTTTCGTATGCTGATTTCCTGTTGCTTGCGGCTGATGGCTTCCAAGCCCTTAATTTGCTTCTCCTGAATGGCTGATTTTTCCTTTACTAAATCATAATCTTTCAGGTCGGTATTTATCAAACCTATCAGGCTGTAATATTTACTTAATTCTTGGGTCGTTAGCGTATCGCTTTGTGATTTCGCCGTAATGCTCACGAACTGACTGATTAAGAGTATTACGGGCATTTTCCAGCCGCAAAGAATCAATCTTTTGAAGCCTTTCGACCAATTGAACGTTTTGTTCTTGCAAGGCTTCAATTTGCTTGTGTAGTTCGTGTATTTCTGCCGAAATATTGCTTTGTTCCGTAGTTGGCAAAGGTTGTGTTTCAGTATTATTTGAAAATACTGTACTGGCCAATATAATGAGGGTAAACCCAAGTAACATAAAAGCAAAGCCAAACCAATATTTTTTAATGTATTGCGTAACATCTTCCATCTGATTTTAAAGGGTGTCTATATGGTTGGCAATTACATACGCGGTTGATGTTTTCCGCTTCTTTAGGCGTACGCCGTCGGCTCCTGTGTTGGCATCACGTAGCACGCTACCGCTGGCCGATGTGTTGCCGCCAATGCTGATAAAATAATCTTCTCCCCATTCGTACAGAATTTCAATATGCCCGATGTTTCCGGCCGTGAATTTGTAGCCGATTAAATCACCTTTCTGTGGTTTGGGTTTGATTACTCCATATTGAAAGTTTTTACGCCAAACAATCCGCTTAGGGTCGTCGAACCAATCCCTTGCACGGGGTGAAAAACGCACCGAATGTGCCACCTGACAGGTTTTGTAAACGAAGCTGACAAAATACCCACACCACG
>NZ_JBBAYI010000053.1:0-1070 GCF_037153985.1 Emticicia sp. 17c | reverse complement strand
ACATAACTCTGTCTTACTGCTTGTGAGTTGTGGGGTACTTGGTGTGCTTCCTGACTTGATTACTATGCTTGCACTACTTGTACCACAAGTTGTGATACATTGTACACTGTAACTTCCTGCTCCAGTCACTGTTAAAGTGCTGCCAGTGCTGCCATTCTCCCACTTCAAGCTGCCATTACAGCCACTTGCTGTTAATATCGCTGTCTCTGTTCCACATAACTCTGTCTTACTGCTTGTGAGTTGTGGGGTACTTGGTGTGCTTCCTGACTTGATTACTATGCTTGCACTACTTGTACCACAAGTTGTGATACATTGTACACTGTAACTTCCTGCTCCAGTCACTGTTAAAGTGCTGCCAGTGCTGCCATTCTCCCACTTCAAGCTGCCATTACAGCCACTCGCTGTCAATATCGCTGTCTCTGTTCCACATAACTCTGTCTTACTGCTTGTGAGTTGTGGGGTACTTGGCGTGCTTCCTGACTTGATTACAATACTTGCACTGCTTGTGCCACAAGTAGTGATACATTGTACACTGTAACTTCCTGCTCCAGTCACTGTTAAAGTACTGCCAGTGCTGCCATTCTCCCACTTCAAGCTGCCATTACAGCCACTTGCTGTCAATATCGCTGTCGCTGTGCCACATAGCTCTGTTTTAGTGCTTGTAATTTGTGGAGTACTTGGTGTGATTCCTGACTTGATTACTATGCTTGCACTACTTGTACCACAAGTTGTGATACATTGTACACTGTAACTTCCTGCTCCAGTCACTGTTAAAGTGCTGCCGGTGCTGCCATTCTCCCACTTCAAGCTGCCATTACATCCACTTGCTGTCAATATCGCTGTCGCTGTGCCACATAACTCTGTTTTAGTGCTTGTGAGTTGTGGAGTACTTGGTGTGCTTCCTGACTTGATTACTATGCTTGCACTACTTGTACCACAAGTTGTGATACATTGTACACTGTAACTTCCTGCTCCAGTCACTGTTAAAGTGCTGCCGGTGCTGCCATTCTCCCACTTCAAGCTGCCATTACATCCACTTGCTGTCAATATCGCTGTCGCTGTGCCACATA
>NZ_JBBAYI010000052.1:0-1072 GCF_037153985.1 Emticicia sp. 17c | reverse complement strand
CGATTTAACTATTTGTAAAAATACGACAGGTACTTTAGTAGCGACAGGTTGCACAGGCACTGTGACATGGAACACAGGAGCAACAGGCAGCACCTTGACAGTCGGTACAGCAGGTACCTACACAGCAACCTGTAAAGTAACAACCAACGGCAAAGAATGTTCAGCGACGGATTCAGGTGTACTAACAGTGAATCCAGAGGTGACCATCAACGTAGACGACTTAACTATTTGTAAAAATACCACAGGTACTTTAGTAGCGACAGGTTGCACAGGCACTGTAACATGGAACACAGGGGCCACAGGTAGCACCTTGACCATTGGCACAGCAGGTACTTACACAGCAACTTGTAAAGTAACGGCCAATGGCAAAGAATGTTCAGCGACAGATTCAGGAGTATTGACAGTGAATCCAGAAGTGACCATCAACGTAGACGATTTAACTATTTGTAAAAATACCACAGGCACTTTAGTAGCGACAGGTTGTACTGGCACTGTAACATGGAACACAGGGGCCACAGGTAGCACGTTAACCATTGGCACAGCAGGTACTTACACAGCGACTTGTAAAGTAACAACCAACGGCAAAGAATGTTCAGCGACAGATTCAGGAGTATTAACGGTGAATCCAGAGGTGACCGTCAACGTAGACGATTTAACCATCTGTAAAAATACGACAGGTACTTTAGTAGCGACAGGTTGTAGCGGCACTGTAACATGGAATACAGGCGCGACAGGCAGCACCTTGACCATTGGTACAGCAGGCACTTACACAGCGACCTGTAAAGTAACGACCAACGGCAAAGAGTGTTCAGCGACAGATTCAGGTGTACTAACAGTGAATCCAGAAGTGACCATCAATGTAGACGATTTAACTATCTGTAAAAATACCACAGGCACTTTAGTAGCCACAGGTTGTAGCGGCACTGTAACATGGAACACAGGTGCCACAGGCAGCACCTTGACAATCGGTACAGCAGGTACTTACACAGCAACCTGTAAAGTGACGGCTAACGGCAAAGAATGTTCAGCGACGGATTCAGGAGTATTGACTGTGAATCCAGAGGTGACCATC
>NZ_JBBAYI010000051.1:0-1108 GCF_037153985.1 Emticicia sp. 17c | reverse complement strand
GGATGGACAATCAGTGAACTATTCAAATCCAGCGATAGTAACGCAATCAGGTATTTATACAGCTACTTGTACGACGAGTTGTGGGACAAGTGTAGCTAGCAATTCAGTGACCATTACAACAGGTAACCTTCCAAATGCACCGACGCTTACAGCGGATAAAACGAGCTTGTGTGCCGGAGATTTTGCTACCTTGACAGCAGCTAATTGCAGTGGAACCTTAAACTGGCGTAAAGATGGTCAGTCAGTGAACTATTCAAATCCGGCGGTAGTGACCCAGTCAGGTATTTATACAGCCACTTGTACGACAAATTGTGGGACGAGTGTAGCATCCAATAGCATTCAAATCACAACTGGAGGTATACCAAATGCGCCGACGCTTACAGCGGATAAAACGAGCTTGTGTGCTGGAGATTTTGCTACTTTGACAGCAGTCAATTGTAGTGGTACTTTAAGCTGGCGTAAGGATGGACAATCAGTGAACTATTCAAATCCAGCGATAGTAACGCAATCAGGTGTTTATACAGCTACTTGTACGACAAATTGTGGGACAAGTGTAGCTAGCAATTCAGTGACTATTACAACAGGTAATCTTCCAAATGCACCGACGCTTACAGCGGATAAAACGAGCTTGTGTGCCGGAGATTTTGCTACCTTGACAGCGGCGAATTGTAGTGGAACTTTAAGCTGGCGTAAGGATGGACAATCAGTGAACTATTCAAATCCAGCGATAGTAACCCAGTCAGGCGTTTATACAGCTACTTGTACAACCAGTTGTGGGACGAGTGTAGCATCCAATAGCATTCAAATCACAACAGGAGGTATACCAAATGCGCCGACGCTTACAGCGGATAAAACGAGCTTGTGTGCTGGGGATTTTGCTACTTTGACAGCGGCGAATTGCAGTGGTACTTTAAACTGGCGTAAGGATGGACAATCAGTGAACTATTCAAATCCAGCGATAGTAACGCAATCAGGTATTTATACAGCCACTTGTACGACAAATTGTGGGACGAGTGTAGCATCCAATAGTATCCAAATCACAACTGGAGGTATACCAAATGCACCGACGCTTACAGCGGATAAAACGAGCTTGTGTGCCGGAGATTTT
>NZ_JBBAYI010000050.1:0-1125 GCF_037153985.1 Emticicia sp. 17c | reverse complement strand
ATAAACAACTTGATAGCTTTCATGTAATTTGTTTTTATCCCATGTCAAAATCATGGTATTATCATTCACTTTTAGTTGTTTTACATTTTCAGGCATTGGTAATTTATTTTGCAAAGTCTTAAACTCCCCATTTTCATACGTACTTACCACTTCATCACCCACATAGGCTTCAATCTTAAAACCATATTGACTATTTTCTTGGAGGTTTTTAAGGTTTAAACGATTTGAATTGACTGTTTCAATCAATTCTCCTCCCTCAACCGTTTTGTAGGTAATCACATATTTCTTAAAACGAGGGTCCCCCTCCCAAGTCAGGATGGCTTCATTAGAGCCAATATTGGTTGCTACTACATTTTGTATCCTCGGTGGTTTGGGGGCATTTGCTTGCTGCAAGGACTTTATTTTTTCAATAATGACATCTACTTTGGTCTTTAAGTCAGCAATAATTGGGTAACTTGTTCCTGCGGGCGGCGTTCCGCCTTCCATGCTTGTTTTGTTAGCCTTGAGTTGGGTCAGGATAGTGGTCATATCACCTAGAATTTCGCCTATTTTGGGGTCGGTTTCTCCCCAATCAAATACCTCTGAAAACTTGTCTTTCCAAGTACCTACTGCGGTTTCTACGCCTTTGGTATAAGTCAGTAAATCCTGTTTTTCTTGTGGGGTAGCTGTGCCTTTAGTCGCTATTTCGCCACCCTTTTCTTGGTATTTTTTTATGGCTACCTCCAAATCTCCATGAAAAACGGTAGGTTCGGTGCGCTTGATTATGTCAGCAATGATGCGGACTTGTTCATTTTGCAAGTCGGCTTGGCTGATTGAACGGGTTCGGAAATAATCTCCCACCGCATACACACAACTCCCTTGGGTACCCGCTTCCCCTTTCTTTGCTTGGATACCCGAAAACTCCACAGCCAGGTAAGAATTATTCAAAAAGGGTACTTTTACCAGCCCCTTCCCCGAGAGAAATTTACCCCCACCGATTTCGGTTACCAAAACAGCGTAATCATAAATACCCAATACATCGCCTACGGCCAAATCTTCTAATTCAACCGTCCCTGTGATGACAGGGGCATCGGGATGAGTAGGACTACAGCCCACATACGCATCTGCCTGAGTCACACACTTGGG
>NZ_JBBAYI010000049.1:0-1138 GCF_037153985.1 Emticicia sp. 17c | reverse complement strand
AACAATCAATCATAACACTATGGAAGATATTCTAGGTTCAATCAGCATATTTGCTGGTGACTACACCCCTGAAAATTATTTGCCATGCGATGGCAGACTGTTGCAAATAGCACAGAATCAGGCACTTTTCAGCCTAATAGGTAATAAATATGGTGGTGATAACCGTACCACTTTTGCTCTGCCCGATTTCCGCAGCCGTATTCCGGTAGGTGCAGGTAATGGAGCTGGCCTAACACCAAGAGCAATAGGGCAGACAGGCGGTAGCGAAAAAGTAACACTAGCCCTGAACCAGATTCCCGGGCATACACATGCCTTTTATGGCTCGGGTGGCCCCAAGGCATCATACACCCCTACCAATAACTATTTACCAACCGACGAAACAGGCACACCTTTTTATGCCAATACCTCTCCAACTACTGTTCTGATGAATTCTGAGGTTGTCGGTCAGACTGGTGCTTCTCAGGGTCATAATAACCTGCCACCGTATGTTGGGGTTACTTTCCTGATTTGTGTGCGTGGTATTTACCCAAGCAGAGACTAAAAGCTTTTTTATTAATTATACAATTTCTCTTTTTAATCTATTAACATTAATTGATATAAACTCATGGTAGACGATTATTTAGGTTTTATCCGTTTGTTTACGGGTATGTATGCTCCCGAAGGATACGCCTTTTGTAATGGAGCTTTATTGCCTATAAGTGGCAACGAAGCCCTATTTGCCGTTATCGGTAACAGATATGGCGGCGATGGCCGCACCAACTTCGCCCTTCCGAACCTGACGGTGGCTTTCCCGATGGGTGCCAGTGCCACAGCTTCCGCAGGTTTAACACCTCATGCAGTAGCCAGCAAAGGCGGCGAAGCAACAGTAATAGTAAGTGTAGATCAAATGCCAGCGCATACACATGCTTATAGTGCCTCGACAGCTGCACCGGCAACAGCATCTCCGTATGAAGCTTTTTTGCCGACATACCCAACTGCCACCTCGAAGTTTTATTCGGAGAAGGATAAGCCAACCGACGCACTTTTACCGATGAACCCAAACACGATAGTCACAGCAGGAGCTTCGCAGCCACATGAGAACATGCACCCGTATCTGGCAATCAATTATGTAATCTGTACACGTGGGTTGTTCCCTGTG
>NZ_JBBAYI010000048.1:0-1255 GCF_037153985.1 Emticicia sp. 17c | reverse complement strand
AACTTGTACGGTTGGTTCTTGTACCAGTCCGGCGAGTACGGCGGTCACAGGCTTAGAGATTGTAACACAGCCGACGGCCCCAACCATCAACGCCCCGAATCCGAAAGTAGTTTGTTCGCCAAGTACGCTTACACTTACAGCAAGCGGCTGCGCAGGAACCGTGACATGGTCGAATAGCAGCACCGGAACGAGCTTAACGCTTTCTTCGGTGGGAACATACAGCATTACCGCAACTTGTACGGTTGGTTCTTGTACCAGTCCGGCGAGTACGGCGGTAACGGGCTTAGAGATTGTGACACAGCCGACAGCACCAACCATCAACGCACCAAACCCGAAAGTAGTTTGTTCGCCAAGTACGCTCACGCTTACGGCAAGCGGTTGCGCAGGAACCGTCACATGGTCGAATAGCAGCACCGGAACGAGCTTAACGCTTTCTTCGGTGGGAACATACAGCATTACCGCAACTTGTACGGTTGGTTCTTGTACCAGTCCGGCGAGTACGGCGGTAACGGGCTTAGAGATTGTGACACAGCCGACAGCACCAACCATCAACGCACCAAACCCGAAAGTAGTTTGTTCGCCAAGTACGCTCACGCTTACGGCAAGCGGTTGCGCAGGAACCGTCACATGGTCGAATAGCAGCACCGGAACGAGTTTAACGCTTTCTTCGGTGGGAACATACAGCATAACGGCAACTTGTACGGTTGGTTCTTGTACCAGTCCAGCAAGCACGGCAGTAACGGGTTTAGAGATTGTAACGCAGCCGACAGCACCAACCATCAACGCACCAAATCCGAAAGTGGTTTGCGCGCCAAGTACGCTCACACTTACGGCAAGCGGCTGCGCAGGAACCGTCACATGGTCTAACAGCAGCACCGGAACGAGCTTAACTTTATCAAGTGTAGGCACATACAGCATTACCGCAACTTGTACGGTTGGTTCATGTACCAGTCCGGCGAGTACGGCAGTAACGGGTTTAGAGATTGTAACGCAGCCGACAGCACCAACCATCAACGCACCAAATCCGAAAGTGGTTTGCGCGCCAAGTACGCTCACACTTACGGCAAGCGGCTGCGCAGGAACCGTCACATGGTCTAACAGCAGCACCGGAACGAGCTTAACTTTATCAAGTGTAGGCACATACAGCATTACCGCAACTTGTACGGTTGGTTCATGTACCAGTCCGGCGAGTACGGCAGTAACGGGTTTAGAGATTGTAACGCAGCCGACAGCACCAACCATCAACGCACCAAAT
>NZ_JBBAYI010000047.1:0-1262 GCF_037153985.1 Emticicia sp. 17c | reverse complement strand
GCTGTATAAATACCTGATTGCGTTACTATCGCTGGATTTGAATAGTTCACTGATTGTCCATCCTTACGCCAGTTTAAAGTACCACTGCAATTCGCTGCCGTCAAAGTAGCAAAATCTCCGGCACACAAGCTCGTTTTATCCGCTGTAAGCGTCGGTGCATTTGGTATACCTCCAGTTGTGATTTGAATGCTATTGGATGCTACACTCGTGCCACAATTTGTCGTACAGGTGGCCGTATAAATACCTGATTGCGTCACCACTGCCGGATTTGAATAGTTCACTGATTGTCCATCCTTACGCCAGCTTAAGGTACCACTACAATTGGCAGCTGTCAAGGTAGCAAAATCTCCAGCACACAAGCTCGTCTTGTCGGCTGTAATTGTTGGTGCATTCGGAAGGTTACCTGTTGTAATAGTCACTGAATTGCTAGCTACACTTGTCCCACAATTTGTCGTACAAGTAGCTGTATAAATACCGGCTTGCGTTACTATCGCTGGATTTGAATAGTTCACTGATTGTCCATCCTTACGCCAGTTTAAAGTACCACTGCAATTCGCCGCTGTCAAAGTAGCAAAATCCCCAGCACACAAGCTCGTTTTATCCGCTGTAAGCGTCGGCGCATTTGGTATACCTCCTGTTGTGATTTGAATGCTATTGGATGCTACACTCGTCCCACAACTGGTTGTACAAGTAGCTGTATAAACGCCTGACTGGGTTACTATCGCTGGATTTGAATAGTTCACTGATTGTCCATCCTTACGCCAGCTTAAAGTTCCACTACAATTCGCCGCTGTCAAGGTAGCAAAATCTCCAGCACACAAGCTCGTTTTATCCGCTGTAAGCGTCGGTGCATTTGGAAGGTTACCTGTTGTAATAGTCACTGAATTGCTAGCTACACTCGTCCCACAATTTGTCGTACAGGTGGCCGTATAAATACCTGATTGCGTCACCACCGCCGGATTTGAATAGTTCACTGATTGTCCATCCTTACGCCAGCTTAAAGTACCACTACAATTCGCTGCCGTCAAGGTGGCAAAATCTCCAGCACACAAGCTCGTTTTATCCGCTGCAAGCGTTGGTGCATTTGGTATACCTCCTGTTGTGATTTGGATACTATTGGATGCTACACTTGTCCCACAATTTGTCGTACAGGTGGCCGTATAAACTCCTGATTGCGTCACCACCGCCGGATTTGAATAGTTCACTGACTGACCATCCTTACGCCAGCTTAAAGTACCACTACAATTCGCTGCCGTCAAGGT
>NZ_JBBAYI010000046.1:0-1406 GCF_037153985.1 Emticicia sp. 17c | reverse complement strand
AGGGGCATCGGGATGAGTAGGACTACAGCCCACATACGCATCTGCCTGAGTCACACACTTGGGTTGGACGATTTTGTTAAATATCCCGTTCAATGTTTCTAGGGGTCTTGTCTGCCCATCGACATTGATTTCGATACCAATGGTGTATGGGTCCACAATCATTGGGTCAAGCAGCTCAGGCTTTGGGGGATCAAACACCGAATCATCGATGGTAAATGTGACAGGGTCGGTAGTGGGGTCACCCGAAGGAATCAAATCTCCTGCTCTCAGTTCAGCCATGGTGCTGGTATTATCCCCACAAGCCGAACTGAGCCTGAACTCATAGGATGTTTTATCTTTCAAGCCACTAATAACCGTACTGTTATGAGTCATAGGCCATGAGTTCCAAACCTTTGTTGCGGCCTGTTTATACCAAGCGGTTATTGGATAAGTTTCGATATCTTCGGCAGTGGCCTCACAAGTCAACGCCACTCTACCTTGGCCAATGGGGTTAATCACCAAGCCTTCGGGGGCCACACAGGGTTTGCCATAACTAAAGGTAACGACCTGACTTTTTCCCTCATTTTCGTAATCATCCATTCCATTGACCTCACTTTCTTGCACCTGTACGGCATAGCGTTTACCTTTCAGCAGGGGAATATTCCCTGCCCCATAGTTGAAATAAGGGGTAGTGGTGGTGATTTCGATGGGTTGCAAGCCACTATTGACGACAACATTGGGGTCGTCATCACCATCGGTCAGGGGATAGATGCGGAGTTTATAGGTTTTTCCTTGAGCAGCATTGAGAGAAGCGGTGCTACGGCTGGTCCAAGAGAACAAGATGTTTTGAGGGCTTGTGAGTGGTAGCACGGCTCCATTCTGTGGGATATTGATGATGGGCGGATAGTTCTTAAATACATTCATCAAGGCCATACCGGTGTTGGATACCTGTCTGTTTCGGTCGACTTCGTAGGCTTCTACATACCACGTATACAGTCCTTCGGGTAAGCGTCCTCCGGAATACAAAGCGTTGTTGTCGATGCCACTAACCTGCAGATTGGAGAAATTGAAGTATTCGGCTAAGTCGGTGGCTGTCAGCAAAACAGCTTGTCCTGGGAATAGTTTGAGGGTTCTGGATGGAATGAAGCCATCGATGGTATGGATGTCTACCCCCACGCCCGACAACCTGATTTTCAGGTAGACATCTACTGAGGGTTTGGTGAGGTCTTTGAGCAGTAAATGGACTTTGAATAGTGCAGGGTTGGTGCTGATTTCAGACCATTTTAAACTATATCTGGGCTGTACGATGGGTGTACAGGTAACAGGATAATTGGATTGGGCTTGAAGGGTGAAACTGACCCCAAGGCTCTCAAAAGTTAGCAAAAGGATAAAGAATATTTTCTTCATGTGTATGGGTGTGGAACGAG
>NZ_JBBAYI010000045.1:0-1555 GCF_037153985.1 Emticicia sp. 17c | reverse complement strand
ATTGATGGTCACTTCTGGATTCACCGTTAGTATACCTGAATCCGTCGCTGAACATTCTTTGCCATTGGTCGTTACTTTACAAGTCGCTGTGTAAGTGCCTGCTGTGCCAATGGTCAAGGTGCTACCTGTTGCCCCTGTGTTCCATGTTACAGTGCCTGTGCAACCTGTCGCTACTAAAGTACCTGTCGTATTTTTACAAATAGTTAAATCGTCTACATTGATGGTCACTTCTGGATTCACCGTTAGTATACCTGAATCCGTCGCTGAACATTCTTTGCCGTTGGTCGTTACTTTACAAGTTGCTGTGTAAGTACCTGCTGTACCGATTGTCAAGGTGCTACCTGTGGCACCTGTGTTCCATGTTACAGTGCCTGTGCAGCCTGTCGCTACTAAAGTACCTGTGGTGTTTTTACAGATGGTTAAATCAGCTACATTGATGGTCACCTCTGGATTCACAGTCAATACTCCTGAATCCGTCGCTGAACATTCTTTGCCGTTGGTTGTTACTTTACAAGTTGCTGTGTAAGTGCCTGCTGTACCGATTGTCAAGGTGCTACCTGTGGCACCTGTATTCCATGTTACAGTGCCTGTGCAGCCTGTGGCTACTAAAGTACCTGTCGTATTTTTACAAATAGTTAAATCAGCTACATTGATGGTCACCTCTGGATTCACTGTTAGTACTCCTGAATCCGTCGCTGAACATTCTTTGCCATTGGTCGTTACTTTACAAGTTGCTGTGTAAGTACCTGCTGTGCCAATGGTTAAAGTACTGCCTGTGGCACCTGTGTTCCATGTTACAGTCCCTGTACAACCTGTCGCTACTAAAGTGCCTGTCGTATTTTTACAGATGGTTAAGTCGTCTACATTGATGGTCACTTCTGGATTCACCGTTAGTATACCTGAATCCGTCGCTGAACATTCTTTGCCGTTGGTCGTTACTTTACAAGTTGCTGTGTAAGTACCTGCTGTACCGATTGTCAAGGTGCTACCTGTGGCACCTGTGTTCCATGTTACAGTGCCTGTGCAACCTGTCGCTACTAAAGTACCTGTCGTATTTTTACAAATAGTTAAATCGTCTACATTGATGGTCACTTCTGGATTCACCGTTAGTATACCTGAATCCGTCGCTGAACACTCTTTCCCGTTGGTTGTTACTTTACAGGTTGCTGTGTAAGTACCTGCTGTGCCAATAGTCAAGGTGCTGCCTGTTGCGCCTGTGTTCCATGTTACAGTGCCTGTGCAACCTGTGGCTACTAAAGTGCCTGTGGTATTTTTACAGATAGTTAAATCGTCTACGTTGATAGTCACCTCTGGATTCACTATTAGTACACCTGAATCCGTCGCTGAACACTCTTTGCCGTTAGCCGTCACTTTACAAGTCGCTGTGTAAGTGCCTGCTGTACCGATTGTCAAGGTGCTGCCTGTCGCGCCTGTGTTCCATGTTACAGTGCCTGTACAGCCTGTGGCTACTAAAGTACCTGTCGTATTTTTGCAAATAGTTAAATCGTCTACATTGATGGTCACTTCTGGATTCACCGTTAGTATACCTGAATCC
>NZ_JBBAYI010000044.1:0-1670 GCF_037153985.1 Emticicia sp. 17c | reverse complement strand
TAGGGAAGCCTTATGAGAGATAAGTAATTAAATATCAGCTTATTACGCAAAAAAAGAACCCCGAAAACACCCAATTTTTTGGCGTTTCGGGGTTTTTGCTGTATTTTAAGGTATCTCACATCCTAAAATACGATGCAAAATACTCTATTTTCTTTTGACAGCTCAATATTTCCTGAATATCATTTTCTTAAGAACTGTACAGAACTTGGTCGCATTTACGATATCATTCCATGGCAGGAACTGGGACACCTGCTTCCTTCAAAGAAAAATCCAGCAGGAGCCCCTTCTTACCTTGCTCGGCAAGGATACTTCGGTTTGATGTTTTTAAAGCATTACACAGGTTTAAGCGATGAAAAACTTCTGGCTGCTTTCCAGACTAACTGGGCATATCAGATGTTCTGTGGATGCCGTCTGAAAGTAGGTGAAGTGATCAGAGACAATGCATTTGTGAGTCGCATTCGCAGCTTTCTGGCCAGACATTGTGATATGCAGAAAGTTCAGGCTGTTCTAATTAATGCCTGGAAGGGGAAAATGGAGAATACAAATGTTGTATTGATGGATGAGACCCACAATGGAGTTGGTGTTATCAGGTTCATATGCGTTTTCCTACTGATGTCAAACTCTTGTGGGAGTCATGCTGTTTTCTGTGGGAAGAACAAATTCCGGCACTAAGCAAACTCACAGCAATGAAGATGCCTCGTTCAAAATTCAAAGAACAGAAAATCAAGCAATCGGTTTTTTCTAAGAGACGAAAAGTGAGTGTCCATGCTACCAAGAAACGTAGAAAAACACTCCTTCATTTATTAGAAAAGTTTATCAGCACCTTCTAAACAAAACCAGAGGTATTCATCTCTCTGAACCCATTGCACAAAGATTCAAGACCATCAGGAAAGTCTATCTGCAACAGCTTTACCTGATTGAAAACAATACCACCAAGGGCAGGGATAGAATCGTCAGCTTAGCTCAACCTCATATAAGACCCATTATCAGGGGGAAGGAAAACAAACCAGACTACGCGTCCCGTTAGAGTTCGGTATAAAAGTCCACATGAGGCAAGTAGATGGCATCAACATAATTGAATATCACAGTTACAACGCTTTCAATGAAAGCACCAGACTCAAAGCCTCTTTCTACAAGCATAAAATTATCTTCGGTGAATGTACCCATCTGGCAGCTGACAGAATATATCCTACCAATGCCAACCGTAGTTTCTGTAGTTCTAAAAACCTTCAGACCAACTTTATATCAAAAGGAAAAACCTCCCCAGATAAAAATCTTAAACTAATGAAGGCCATTCTCAATAAGGAGCGAAGCACGCGTCTGGAGGGGTCTTTCGGAACGGAGAAGGAACATGATGGACTTAAAAGAATAAGAGCCAGAACATCGGAAACACAAAATGTGTGGCTCTTCTTTGGAAGCTTCACCGCCAATGCAGTCAGACTTGCCAAAAGAACACTGAGAGAACTCAAATTAGTAGCTTAAAACCCTTCAAAATAGGGTTTCATGGGAGAAGACTGTCTACATAAATCCGATGTCCTAAAATTCCGAAGTTCTTTCCTGAAAATTGTACAAAACAAAGACTAAGATTCCTGAAAATAGAAAATCCAGTCTTGGGCAGACCGGATTTTCTATATATCTCATCATTTTAAAGCAATTATCAAGGATGGCCT
>NZ_JBBAYI010000043.1:0-2038 GCF_037153985.1 Emticicia sp. 17c | reverse complement strand
TGTCACGGTGTGACCTTCACAACATACTTTGTCTGAACTCGTAATCTTCGGTGCTGAAGGTGGGGTGCCTTTTGATATCGTTATAACATTTGATGCGTTGCTGGTGCAACCCTCTATTTTACAAAAAGCTGAATAAGTTCCTTCATTTGTAACTGTAATAGAAGAACCCGTCGCATTTGTTGACCAAGATATTAGTCCATCTGTACATCCTGATGCAACCAATTTCACAGAACCCTTTTCACATATAGTGTTTGGACCATCAATTGCCACTACTGGTGGCGTCGGTTTCTTTTTAACATTAACCGTTACTGTACCACTCGTACTACACAGGTCTTTTGTTATTGTGATAGTGTATATTCCTTTATTATCTAACGTTACACTATTGATTGTTACTGTACGCCCTGTTTGCGAGAAAGAAGCTGGTCCTGTCCATTTATAATCAGCACCTATACCATAATCTGGAGCGGTCAGTGTGAGTTTTTCACCCTCACAAATTTCAGCATTAATAGAAGTGATTGGAGGTAAAACTTTAACCTGAACTGCTGTGGTTGCGGTTCCTGTACATCCTTTAGCATTTGTCACAGTTACTGTATAGGTACCATTATTATTAATGGTTGCTGGACTAATTACAGGATTTTGTTCTGATGAAGTATAGCCATTCGGGCCTGTCCAAGAATAAGAAACACCGCCGGCTGCTTTTAAATTGATTGCTCCACCCTCACAAACTGGTGAGTTTGAACTAATATCCGGTGTTAGATTTGGATTTACTGTAAGAATACCTTCATCGGTTTTAGTACAAACTTTATTATTTACTGTTACTGAACAAATCGCTGAATAAGAATAAGTCCCTGCAATTTCTTTGGTAATTGTAATAGATGTTCCAGTAGCCCCATTACTCCAAGTAATAGTACCTACGCAGCCACTCGCTGTAAGGATTGCTTGAGTACCCACACACACTTCTTTATCCTCTACTGTTATTTCAATTCCCGGAATCACTGTCAACACTCCACTATCTTCTGCTACACATGATTTGCCATTCAAACTTACCGTACATACTGCTTTATAAGTTGAGGTGCCCGCAGTCGCTGGGGTTACCGTGATGCTGGTGCCTGTCACATTATTACTCCATACCACTGTGCCCTGACATCCCGTTGCTGTTAAAGTCGCTGCTTCCCCGTAACATGCTGTTACATCGTTTACATTCACTTTTACCTCTGGAATCACTGTCAACACTCCACTATCTTCTGCTACACATGATTTGCCGTTGAGGCTTACTGTACACACTGCTTTATAAGTTGACGTGCCCGCAGTCGCTGGGGTTACCGTGATGCTGGTGCCTGTCACATTATTGCTCCATACCACTGTGCCTTGACATCCTGTTGCTGTTAAAGTCGCTGCTTCGCCGTAACATGCCGTAACATCGTTTACAGTCACTTTTACCTCTGGAATCACTGTCAATACACCACTATCTTCTGCTACACATGATTTGCCATTCAAACTTACTGTACATACTGCTTTATAAGTTGAGGTGCCCGCAGTCGCTGGGGTTACCGTGATGCTCGTGCCCGTCACATTATTGCTCCATACCACTGTGCCTTGACATCCCGTTGCTGTTAGAGTCGCTGCTTCCCCGTAACACGCTGTTACATCGTTTACAGTCACTTTTACCTCTGGAATCACTGTCAACACTCCACTATCTTCTGCTACACATGATTTGCCGTTGAGGCTTACCGTACATACTGCTTTATAAGTTGAGGTGCCCGCAGTCGCTGGGGTTACCGTGATGCTCGTGCCCGTCACATTATTGCTCCATACCACTGTGCCTTGACATCCTGTTGCTGTTAAAGTCGCTGCTTCGCCGTAACATGCCGTAACATCGTTTACAGTCACTTTTACCTCTGGAATCACTGTCAATACACCACTATCTTCTGCTACACATGATTTGCCATTCAAACTTACTGTACATATCGCTTTGTAAGTTGAGGTGCCCGCAGTCGCTGGGGTTACCGTGATGCTCGTGCCCGTCACATTATTGCTC
>NZ_JBBAYI010000042.1:0-2341 GCF_037153985.1 Emticicia sp. 17c | reverse complement strand
AACAGCGGCCAATTGTAGTGGAACTTTAAGCTGGCGTAAGGATGGTCAGTCAGTGACTTATTCGAATCCGGCGGTGGTGACTCAATCAGGCGTTTATACAGCTACTTGTACGACCAGTTGTGGGACAAGTGTGGCTTCTAACAGTATTCAAATCAGCACTGGAGGTATACCAAATGCGCCAACAATTACAGCCGATAAGACGAGCTTGTGTGCTGGAGAATCGGCTACTTTAACAGCAGCTAATTGCAGTGGTACAGTGAAATGGTTATTAAATGGAAGTTTATTGACCAGTGCTAATCCTACCTTTACCAATCAATCAGGTGTTTATACGGCTACTTGTACAACTAGTTGTGGCACCAGTGTGGCTTCTAACAGCATTCAAATCAGTACTGGAGGTATACCAAATGCGCCGACGATTACAGCCGACAAGACGAGCTTGTGTGCTGGTGAATCGGCTACTTTAACAGCGGCCAATTGTAGTGGTACCTTAAACTGGCGTAAGGATGGTCAATCAGTGACTTATTCGAATCCGGCAATAGTAAACCAATCAGGCGTTTATACAGCTACTTGTACGACGAGTTGTGGCACAAGTGTGGCTAGTAACAGTATTCAAATCAGTACAGGCGGTATACCGAATGCGCCAACAATTACAGCGGACAAGACGAGCTTGTGTGCTGGAGAATCGGCAACTTTAACAGCGGTGAATTGCAGTGGTACCTTAAACTGGCGTAAAGATGGTCAATCAGTGACTTATTCAAATCCGGCGGTGGTGACGCAGTCAGGCATTTATACAGCTACTTGTACAACGAGTTGTGGGACAAGTGTGGCTTCTAACAGCATTCAAATTACAACAGGTGGTATACCGAATGCACCAACGATTACAGCCGACAAGACGAGCTTGTGTGCTGGAGAATCAGCTACTTTAACAGCAGCCAATTGCAGTGGTACCTTAAGCTGGCGTAAGGATGGTCAATCAGTGACTTATTCGAATCCGGCGGTAGTGACGCAATCAGGCGTTTATACAGCCACTTGTACGACCAGTTGTGGGATGAGTGTGGCTTCTAATAGTATTCAAATTACAACAGGAGGTATACCGAATGCACCGACGCTTACAGCCGACAAGACGAGCTTGTGTGCTGGGGAATCTGCTACTTTGACGGCAGCCAATTGCAGTGGAACTTTAAGCTGGCGTAAGGATGGTCAGTCAGTGACTTATTCAAATCCGGCGGTGGTGACGCAGTCAGGCGTTTATACGGCTACTTGTACGACCAGTTGTGGGACAAGTGTGGCTTCTAACAGTATTCAAATTACAACTGGTGGTATACCAAATGCACCGACGATTACAGCCGACAAGACGAGCTTGTGTGCTGGGGAGTCGGCTACTTTAACAGCAGCCAATTGCAGTGGAACTTTAAGCTGGCGTAAGGATGGTCAGTCAGTGACTTATTCAAATCCGGCGGTGGTGACGCAGTCAGGCGTTTATACGGCTACTTGTACGACCAGTTGTGGGACAAGTGTGGCTTCTAACAGTATTCAAATTACAACTGGTGGTATACCAAATGCACCGACGATTACAGCCGACAAGACGAGCTTGTGTGCTGGGGAGTCGGCTACTTTAACAGCAGCCAATTGCAGTGGAACTTTAAGCTGGCGTAAGGATGGTCAGTCAGTGACTTATTCAAATCCAGCAGTGGTAAACCAATCAGGCGTTTATACGGCTACTTGTACGACCAGTTGTGGGACAAGTGTGGCTAGTAACAGTATTCAAATCAGTACAGGAGGTATACCGAATGCACCGACAATTACAGCGGACAAGACGAGCTTGTGTGCCGGAGAGTCGGCTACTTTAACAGCGGCTAATTGTAGTGGTACTTTAAGCTGGCGCAAGGATGGTCAGTCAGTGACTTATTCAAATCCAGCAATAGTAAACCAATCAGGCGTTTATACAGCTACTTGTACAACGAGTTGTGGGACAAGTGTGGCTAGTAACAGTATTCAAATCAGTACTGGCGGCATTCCGAATGCACCGACAATTACAGCCGATAAGACGAGCTTGTGTGCTGGAGAATCGGCTACTTTGACAGCAGCCAATTGTAGTGGTACCTTAAACTGGCGTAAAGATGGTCAATCAGTGACTTATTCAAATCCAGCGGTGGTGACTCAGTCAGGCGTTTATACGGCTACTTGTACGACGAGTTGTGGGACAAGTGTGGCTAGTAACAGTATTCAAATCAGCACTGGAGGTATACCGAATGCACCAACAATTACGGCAGACAAAACGAGCTTGTGTGCTGGTGAATCGGCTACTTTAACAGCGGCCAATTGTAGTGGAACTTTAAGC
>NZ_JBBAYI010000041.1:0-2352 GCF_037153985.1 Emticicia sp. 17c | reverse complement strand
TAAGTTGAGGTGCCCGCAGTCGCTGGGGTTACCGTGATGCTCGTGCCCGTCACATTATTGCTCCATACCACTGTGCCTTGACATCCTGTTGCTGTTAAAGTTGCTGCTTCCCCGTAACATGCTGTTACATCGTTTACAGTCACTTTTACCTCTGGAATCACTGTCAACACTCCACTATCTTCTGCCACACATGATTTACCGTTGAGGCTTACCGTACATATCGCTTTGTAAGTTGACGTGCCCGCGGTCGCTGGGGTTACCGTGATGCTCGTGCCTGTCACATTATTGCTCCATACCACTGTACCCTGACATCCCGTTGCCGTTAAAGTCGCTGCTTCGCCGTAACATGCTGTTACATCGTTCACATTTACTTTTACCTCTGGAATCACTGTCAAGATACCACTATCTTCTGCTACACATGATTTACCATTCAAACTTACTGTACATACTGCTTTGTAAGTTGAGGTTCCCGCAGTCGCTGGGGTTACTGTGATGCTGGTGCCTGTCACATTATTGCTCCATACTACCGTGCCTTGACATCCCGTTGCTGTTAGAGTCGCTGCTTCGCCGTAACATGCTGTTACATCGTTTACATTCACTTTTACTTCCGGAATCACTGTCAAGATGCCTGTATCTTCTGCTACACATGATTTGCCATTGAGGCTTACCGTACATACTGCTTTGTAAGTTGAGGTGCCCGCAGTCGCTGGGGTTACCGTGATGCTGGTGCCTGTCACATTATTGCTCCATACTACTGTGCCTTGACATCCCGTTGCTGTTAAAGTCGCTGCTTCGCCGTAACATGCTGTTACATCGTTTACAGTCACTTTTACCTCTGGAATCACTGTCAACACTCCACTATCTTCTGCTACACATGATTTACCATTCAAACTTACTGTACATACTGCTTTGTAAGTTGACGTGCCCGCAGTCGCTGGGGTTACTGTGATGCTCGTGCCTGTCACATTATTGCTCCATACCACTGTGCCTTGACATCCTGTTGCTGTTAAAGTAGCTGCTTCCCCGTAACATGCTGTTACATCGTTTACAGTCACTTTTACCTCTGGAATCACTGTCAACACTCCACTATCTTCTGCTACACATGATTTACCATTCAAACTTACTGTACATACTGCTTTGTAAGTTGACGTGCCCGCAGTCGCTGGGGTTACTGTGATGCTCGTGCCTGTCACATTATTGCTCCATACCACTGTGCCCTGACATCCCGTTGCTGTTAAAGTAGCTGCTTCCCCGTAACATGCTGTTACATCGTTTACAGTCACTTTTACCTCTGGAATCACTGTCAACACTCCACTATCTTCTGCCACACATGATTTACCATTCAAACTTACCGTACATACTGCTTTGTAAGTTGACGTGCCCGCAGTCGCTGGGGTTACCGTGATGCTCGTGCCTGTCACATTATTGCTCCATACTACCGTGCCTTGACATCCTGTTGCTGTTAGAGTCGCTGCTTCCCCGTAACACGCCGTTACATCGTTTACATTCACTTTTACCTCTGGAATCACTGTCAGGATACCTGTATCTTCTGCCACACATGATTTGCCGTTGAGGCTTACTGTACATATCGCTTTGTAAGTTGAGGTGCCCGCAGTCGCTGGGGTTACCGTGATGCTCGTGCCCGTCACATTATTGCTCCATACCACTGTGCCTTGACATCCCGTTGCTGTTAGAGTCGCTGCTTCCCCGTAACACGCTGTTACATCGTTTACAGTCACTTTTACCTCTGGAATCACTGTCAACACTCCACTATCTTCTGCTACACATGATTTGCCATTCAAACTTACTGTACATACTGCTTTATAAGTTGACGTGCCCGCAGTCGCTGGGGTTACTGTGATGCTCGTGCCTGTCACATTATTGCTCCATACTACCGTGCCTTGACATCCTGTTGCTGTTAGAGTCGCTGCTTCCCCGTAACATGCCGTTACATCGTTTACAGTCACTTTTACTTCTGGAATCACTGTCAGGATGCCTGTATCTTCTGCTACACATGATTTGCCATTCAAACTTACTGTACATATCGCTTTATAAGTTGAGGTGCCTGCGGTGGTTGGGGTTACTGTGATGCTCGTGCCTGTCACATTATTGCTCCATACCACTGTGCCTTGACATCCCGTTGCTGTTAAAGTCGCTGCTTCCCCGTAACACGCTGTTACATCGTTTACAGTCACTTTTACCTCTGGAATCACTGTCAACACTCCACTATCTTCTGCTACACATGATTTGCCGTTGAGGCTTACCGTACATACTGCTTTATAAGTTGAGGTGCCCGCAGTCGCTGGGGTTACCGTGATGCTGGTGCCTGTCACATTATTGCTCCATACCACT
>NZ_JBBAYI010000040.1:0-2423 GCF_037153985.1 Emticicia sp. 17c | reverse complement strand
AATCTTCTTTCAAAGAAATACCAACTACATCTTTCACTAAGCCGTCAATGGCAGTTTGGCATTTAGCCCCTCCTGCGGTAATATCCACAATCATAGCATCCGTAATGGGCGGAAGGCTTATGCCTTTATCCTGAAACATCGGATTGTCAAGAATAGCAATTTTTAGCGTTTCCACCTTTTCAGTGGTTATGGGTGCTTCAATAAACAATTTTCCATTGTCACATATCAGGTTTTTGAGAATATCACCTACGGCTTTTTGGGTGTTCATGAAACCACAGTTGGAAGCAGTGGCTTCATTTGGCTGAGACACTACGTTATCTTGACTAACTTCGTTAATTACATTACTTTGTTGTATGGCTATTCGTTCATTAGCCAGAATTCTATTCAATTCTTTGATGTAATTGGGATCAAAATAAACAGTCACACGGGATGAGCATTTTTGGGTATTATTATTATTGAGTTGTAGGGTGCATTCCGAAGTATAGACCGCAGGCGAAGTATCCGGAAAAGGGATACTGATGATATTTTTATCGGAAATTTTGATATTCTTAGAGTCATACCAAGCAATTATATTACTCGGACAATTGGCTGAAATCAGTCTTAATAATGCCCCCTTGGTAGAGAAATCATCAATACTCGCATAAATTGCTTTCTCTTTTGGTGTGTAGGTGGGATTAGCTGAGGTCTGCACTGCTGTTGCCATCCCTAATTTATATTCATAACTCCCCTGAAAGAAATCAGCACATTGCGTATTGTCTTTTATGACAGGTTTTGGCTCAGGCCTATAAATGATTACTTCTTTCTCGCAAAAAGGCAGAATCGCCCCTTTCCCGTTCATATTACATGCAATTTTGTAGGTAATGCTTCCGGTAGCATTATCATCTATTCGCTTATTTGAAGTAATATTTCCACTGCCACCATTGGAGTTTCGCCAAGAAATTGTTCCTAAATCACATCCAGTTATGGTAATATTGGCTAATCCACCCGTAACAATTGGAGGATTACTGTGAGCCTGATCAACGATCACATTAAAATCACAAGGGTTTGGTACATGAATTTCGAATGCCTGCGTTTGTGCTTCTGCACCATTAGCTTTGCAGATAGTTTTAAATTGAATACTCCTGTAACCCCCATTTACTAAAATTGCATTAGACGTTAATTTATTAAAACCTAATGCGACCCCATTAGGAGAGTAGTATTGATAATAATAATCAGATTTACCCATGTTACAATTATCATCGTAACATCCGAAAGATTGTAGCGTAACAGTGTTACCCGCAATAATTTGGTTACCATACAGCTCCTGATAAGATTTATCCGTTAATACAATCCATACCTTCGGAGGGTTTCGCACAAGTTTTACCTGACTTGTGATGGTTTCACCATTAAATTGGCAGGTGGCTTTATAGGTTATCTCTCGTACGGTTGGCTTTACAATTCCATTAAGCGGAATGGCTGGCTCCCAAGTAACCACACCTGTGTTGGCCTCGCTTACACCACACCATTTGCTGCTGAGTATAATAGGTTCATCACAATCAAAATTGGTTTTACTGGCGGATGCCATGAAAGGTGTACAAATGGTTTGGGGAATTGTGTTGTTGCGAATTTCATTATTAAGCGTAGGGGTATAGGCAATACTGAATGGACACTCTCTTGTATAATTATCACCTTCTCCATAAACTAATGCAATTCCTTCAAAAACGGTTGGTTTTGTCGGGAGGGTAAAGTTTTTGACATGCAATACATCACCTTTATTAATTGTGCTATAGGTGCCATCAGACCATTTCACACTAGAACAATTAGCCTTTTGATCATGGTTATACCATACTGAGGTAATTTTGATATTCCCAGCCTCCACTGATAATTTATGTGGCTTATCTGCAGCATAAGCACCACATAAAACATTGGGTCTTTTTATTATTAGCTCTTCTGATTCACATGTTTCTCCAAATCTTGTGCAAGATGCTTTTATTTTTGCTTCCCTATCCCTTTTGATATTTGAAATAAGGTATTGATTGGGTTTAATTTCTTTCCCTACGATTTGACCTTCTCCAGAAAATGACCAATCAATTACGCCATTTTCACAACCTAGCAGTGTGATTATTTTTGAGCCAGCGGGTGTACCCCAGAAATTTTCATCAGCTTTATCGTCGTTCTCCAGTAGTTTTAGTTGGCATTTGATTTTTATGGGAGGTAACTGAAAAGCACAAGTATTACCGGCCGCATTTTTACAATAAACGGCATACGTTTGTGGTTGAGTTGGTGTATTTATCCAAACTTTATTGGTAGTCACTGGTTCAAATTTTTCGTTTCGCCAGATAATATCACTCGCACACCCGTTGACAATTAAACCTACTTCATCGCCTTGTGTAATATCATAAGTAGTAGCCCTTGCCACTACATCTGTACATTTTTTATCAACT
>NZ_JBBAYI010000039.1:0-2836 GCF_037153985.1 Emticicia sp. 17c | reverse complement strand
TGTTCCAGCGGCTAGGTTTGAAGCCGTAGCACTCGTCCCGCCACTTGGTGACCATTGATAAGTGTAAGGTCCGGTACCACCACTGGCCGTTACCGTTGCGCTTCCATCATTACCTGCGTTACATTTTACGTTTATTCCGGTTACACTTGCCGTTAAAACTGTTGGCTGGGTGATAGTAACCGTTGCTGTCACACTACAATTGTTTGCATCTTTGACTGTAACTGTGTATGTTCCAGCGGCTAGGTTTGAAGCCGTAGCACCCGTTCCGCCACTTGGTGACCATTGATAAGTATAAGGTCCAGTACCACCACTGGCCGTTACTGTTGCACTACCATCATTGCCTCCGTTACATTTTACGTTTATTCCGGTTACACTTGCCGTTAAAACAGTCGGCTGGGTGATAGTAACCGTTGCCGTTACACTACAATTGTTTGCATCTTTGACTGTAACTGTATATGTTCCGGCAGTTAAGCCACTTGCTGTGGCACCCGTTCCGCCGCTTGGTGACCATTGATAAGTATAAGGTCCAGTGCCGCCACTGGCTGTTACCGTTGCACTGCCATCATTGCCACCATTACATTTTACGTTTATTCCTGTAACGCTAGCTGCTAAAACTGTTGGTTGGGTGATAGTCACCGTTGCAGTCACACTACAATTGTTTGCATCTTTGACTGTAACTGTGTATGTTCCAGCGGTTAAACTACTTGCTGTGGCACCTGTTCCGCCACTTGGTGACCATTGATAAGTATAAGGTCCTGTTCCACCACTGGCCGTTACTGTCGCGCTACCATCATTACCTGCGTTACATTTTACGTTAATTCCTGTAACGCTCGCTGTTAAAACTGTTGGTTGGGTGATAGTCACCGTTGCCGTTACGCTACAATTGTTTGCATCTTTTACTGTGACTGTGTATGTTCCGGCCACTAGGTTTGAAGCAGTAGCACTCGTCCCGCCACTTGGTGACCATTGATAGGTGTAAGGTCCAGTGCCGCCACTAGCTGTTACTGTCACGCTTCCATCGTTGCCGCTGTTACATTTTACGTTAACTCCGGTTACACTTGCTGTTAAAACTGTTGGCTGAGTAATCGTAACCGTTGCTGTTACACTACAATTGTTCGCATCTTTGACTGTGACTGTATAGGTTCCGGCAGTTAAGCCACTTGCTATGGCACCTGTTCCGCCGCTTGGTGACCATTGATAAGTATAAGGTCCAGTGCCGCCACTGGCCGTTACTGTTGCACTACCATCGTTGCCACCGTTACATTTTACGTTAACTCCTGTAACGCTAGCTGCTAAAACTGTTGGCTGGGTGATAGTAACTGTTGCCGTTACGCTACAATTATTCGCATCTTTTACCGTAACTGTATATGTTCCGGCCACTAGGTTTGAAGCCGTAGCACTCGTCCCGCCACTTGGTGACCATTGATAAGTGTAAGGTCCGGTACCACCACTGGCCGTTACCGTTGCGCTTCCATCATTACCTGCGTTACATTTTACGTTTATTCCGGTTACACTTGCCGTTAAAACTGTTGGCTGGGTGATAGTCACCGTTGCTGTTACACTACAATTGTTTGCATCTTTGACTGTGACTGTGTATGTTCCAGCGGTTAAATTACTTGCTGTGGCACCTGTTCCACCGCTTGGTGACCATTGGTAAGTATAAGGTCCAGTGCCACCACTGGCCGTTACTGTCGCGCTGCCATCGTTACCACCATTACATTTTACGTTTACACCTGTGATAGTTCTGGTAAGAGCCGTCGGCTGGGTGATAGTCACCGTTGCTGTTACACTACAATTGTTCGCATCTTTGACTGTGACTGTATATGTTCCGGCGGTTAAACTACTTGCTGTGACACCTGTTCCACCGCTTGGTGACCATTGATAAGTATAAGGTCCAGTGCCGCCACTGGCCGTTACTGTTGCGCTGCCATCGTTGCCTGCGTTACATTTTACGTTTATTCCTGTAACGCTAGCTGTTAAAACTGTTGGTTGGGTGATAGTAACCGTTGCGGTTACGCTACAATTGTTTGCATCTTTTACTGTGACTGTGTATGTTCCGGCCACTAGGTTTGAAGCCGTAGCACCTGTTCCGCCGCTTGGTGACCATTGATAAGTATAAGGTCCAGTGCCGCCACTGGTCGTTACTGTCGCGCTGCCATCATTACCTGCGTTACATTTTACGTTTATTCCTGTAACGCTTGCCGTTAAAACTGTTGGCTGGGTAATCGTCACTGTTGCTGTTACACTACAATTGTTTGCATCTTTGACTGTGACTGTATATGTTCCGGCAGTTAAGCCACTTGCTGTGGCACCCGTTCCGCCGCTTGGTGACCATTGATAAGTATAAGGTCCGGTACCACCACTGGCTGTTACTGTTGCACTACCATCATTGCCTGAATTACATTTTACGTTAACTCCGGTTACACTCGCCGTTAAAACTGTTGGCTGGGTGATAGTCACAGTTGCCGTTACGCTACAATTGTTTGCATCTTTTACCGTAACTGTATATGTTCCAGCTGTTAAACTACTTGCTGTTACACCTGTTCCACCGCTTGGTGACCATTGATAGGTGTAAGGTCCGGTACCACCACTAACCGTTACTGTTGCGCTTCCATCATTACCACTATTACATTTTACATTTATTCCGGTTACACTTGCCGTTAAAACTGTTGGTTGGGTGATAGTAACTGTTGCGGTTACGCTACAATTATTCGCGTCTTTGACTGTGACTGTATATGTTCCGGCTACTAGGTTTGAAGCAGTAGCACCCGTTCCGCCACTTGGTGACCATTGATAAGTATAAGGTCCTGTTCCGCCACTGGCTGTTACCGTTGCA
>NZ_JBBAYI010000038.1:0-2896 GCF_037153985.1 Emticicia sp. 17c | reverse complement strand
GCTTACAGCGGATAAAACGAGCTTGTGTGCCGGAGATTTTGCTACCTTGACGGCAGCGAATTGTAGTGGAACTTTAAGCTGGCGTAAGGATGGACAATCAGTGAACTATTCAAATCCAGCGATAGTAACGCAATCAGGTATTTATACAGCCACTTGTACGACAAATTGTGGGACGAGTGTAGCTAGCAATTCAGTGACTATTACAACAGGTAACCTTCCAAATGCACCAACGATTACAGCGGACAAGACGAGCTTGTGTGCTGGTGAGTCAGCAACTTTAACAGCGGCCAATTGCAGTGGGACAGTGAAATGGTTATTGAATGGGAATTTATTGACTAGTGCTAATCCTACCTTTACCAATCAGTCAGGTGTTTATACAGCTACTTGTACGACGAGTTGTGGGACGAGTGTGGCTTCTAACAGTATTCAAATTACAACAGGAGGTATACCAAATGCGCCGACGATTACAGCCGACAAGACGAGCTTGTGTGCTGGAGATTTTGCTACTTTGACAGCAGCCAATTGTAATGGCACAATTCATTGGAATAGTGGCTCAGCAATGAATCCACTTATGGTGAATACTCCAGGTACATATTGGGCTGTTTGTACGACGAGTTGTGGGACGAGTGTAGCTAGTAACAGTATTCAAATTACAACAGGAGGTATACCGAATGCACCGACAATTACAGCCGACAAGACAAGCTTGTGTGCTGGTGAATCGGCAACTTTAACAGCAGCCAATTGCAGTGGTACCGTGAATTGGTTATTAAATGGAAGTTTGATAAGCAATGCCAATCCTACATTAGTAACCCAAGCCGGTATTTATACAGCTACTTGTACGACGAGTTGTGGGACAAGTGTGGCTAGTAACAGTATTCAAATCACAACAGGAGGTATACCAAATGCACCAACGATTACGGCCGACAAGACGAGCTTGTGTGCTGGAGATTTTGCTACCTTGACGGCAGCGAATTGTAGTGGTACTTTAAGCTGGCGTAAGGATGGTCAGTCAGTGACTTATTCAAATCCAGCGATAGTAACGCAATCAGGTATTTATATAGCCACTTGTACGACGAGTTGTGGGACAAGTGTGGCTAGTAACAGTATTCAAATCACAACTGGAGGTATACCAAATGCGCCGACGCTTACAGCGGATAAGACGAGCTTGTGTGCTGGAGATTTTGCTACTTTGACAGCAGCGAATTGTAGTGGTACTTTAAGCTGGCGTAAGGATGGTCAGTCAGTGACTTATTCAAATCCGGCGATAGTAACGCAATCAGGTATTTATACAGCCACTTGTACGACAAATTGTGGGACGAGTGTAGCATCCAATAGTATCCAAATCACAACTGGAGGTATACCAAATGCACCGACGCTTACAGCGGATAAAACGAGCTTGTGTGCCGGAGATTTTGCTACTTTAACAGCAGCGAATTGCAGTGGTACATTAAACTGGCGTAAGGATGGTCAGTCAGTGAACTATTCAAATCCAGCGATAGTAACGCAATCAGGTGTTTATACAGCTACTTGTACGACAAATTGTGGGACAAGTGTAGCTAGCAATTCAGTGACCATTACAACAGGTAACCTTCCAAATGCACCAACGCTTACTGCGGATAAAACGAGCTTGTGTGCTGGAGATTTTGCCACCTTGACGGCAGCGAATTGTAGTGGTACCTTAAGCTGGCGTAAGGATGGTCAGTCAGTGAACTATTCAAATCCGGCGATAGTAACGCAATCAGGTATTTATACGGCCACTTGTACGACGAGTTGTGGGACGAGTGTAGCATCCAATAGCATTCAAATCACAACAGGAGGTATACCAAATGCGCCGACGCTTACAGCGGATAAAACGAGCTTGTGTGCTGGAGATTTTGCTACTTTGACAGCAGCGAATTGTAGTGGTACCTTAAGCTGGCGTAAGGATGGACAATCAGTGACTTATTCAAATCCGGCGGTGGTGACCCAATCAGGCGTTTATACCGCTACTTGTACAACCAGTTGTGGGACGAGTGTAGCATCCAATAGCATTCAAATCACAACAGGAGGTATACCAAATGCGCCGACGCTTACAGCGGATAAAACGAGCTTGTGTGCTGGAGATTTTGCTACTTTGACAGCAGCGAATTGTAGTGGTACCTTAAGCTGGCGTAAGGATGGACAATCAGTGACTTATTCAAATCCGGCGGTGGTGACCCAATCAGGCGTTTATACCGCTACTTGTACAACCAGTTGTGGGACGAGTGTAGCATCCAATAGCATTCAAATCACAACAGGAGGTATACCAAATGCGCCGACGCTTACAGCGGATAAAACGAGCTTGTGTGCTGGAGATTTTGCTACTTTGACAGCAGCGAATTGTAGTGGTACCTTAAGCTGGCGTAAGGATGGTCAATCAGTGAACTATTCAAATCCGGCGGTGGTGACGCAATCAGGTGTTTATACAGCCACTTGTACGACAAATTGCGGGACAAGCGTAGCTAGTAACTCAGTGACCATTACAACAGGTGGTATACCGAATGCGCCGACGCTTACAGCGGATAAAACGAGCTTGTGTGCTGGAGATTTTGCTACTTTGACAGCAGTCAATTGTAGTGGTACCTTAAGCTGGCGTAAGGATGGACAATCAGTGACTTATTCAAATCCGGCGGTGGTGACCCAATCAGGCGTTTATACCGCTACTTGTACAACCAGTTGTGGGACGAGTGTAGCATCCAATAGCATTCAAATCACAACAGGAGGTATACCAAATGCACCGACGCTTACAGCGGATAAAACGAGCTTGTGTGCCGGAGATTTTGCTACTTTGACAGCAGCGAATTGTAGTGGAAAATTAAGCTGGCGTAAGGATGGACAATCAGTGAACTATTCAAATCCAGCGATAGTAACGCAATCA
>NZ_JBBAYI010000037.1:0-3991 GCF_037153985.1 Emticicia sp. 17c | reverse complement strand
CTCTGGAATCACTGTCAACACTCCACTATCTTCTGCTACACATGATTTGCCATTCAAACTTACCGTACATACTGCTTTGTAAGTTGACGTGCCCGCGGTCGCTGGGGTTACCGTGATGCTGGTGCCTGTCACATTATTGCTCCATACCACTGTACCCTGACATCCTGTTGCTGTTAAAGTCGCTGCTTCGCCGTAACATGCTGTTACATCGTTTACAGTCACTTTGACCTCTGGAATCACTGTCAACACTCCACTATCTTCTGCCACACATGATTTACCATTGAGGCTTACCGTACATACTGCTTTGTAAGTTGACGTGCCCGCAGTCGCTGGGGTTACCGTGATGCTGGTGCCTGTCACATTATTGCTCCATACCACTGTGCCTTGACATCCCGTTGCTGTTAAAGTCGCTGCTTCCCCGTAACATGCTGTTACATCGTTTACATTCACTTTTACCTCTGGAATCACTGTCAACACTCCACTATCTTCTGCTACACATGATTTGCCGTTGAGGCTTACCGTACATACTGCTTTATAAGTTGAGGTGCCCGCAGTCGCTGGGGTTACCGTGATGCTGGTGCCTGTCACATTATTGCTCCATACCACTGTGCCTTGACATCCTGTTGCTGTTAAAGTCGCTGCTTCCCCGTAACATGCTGTTACATCGTTTACATTCACTTTTACCTCTGGAATCACTGTCAACACTCCACTATCTTCTGCTACACATGATTTGCCGTTGAGGCTTACCGTACATACTGCTTTATAAGTTGAGGTGCCCGCAGTCGCTGGGGTTACCGTGATGCTGGTGCCTGTCACATTATTGCTCCATACCACTGTGCCTTGACATCCTGTTGCTGTTAAAGTCGCTGCTTCGCCGTAACATGCCGTAACATCGTTTACAGTCACTTTTACCTCTGGAATCACTGTCAACACTCCACTATCTTCTGCTACACATGATTTACCGTTGAGGCTTACCGTACATACTGCTTTATAAGTTGAGGTGCCCGCAGTCGCTGGGGTTACCGTGATGCTGGTGCCTGTCACATTATTGCTCCATACCACTGTGCCTTGACATCCCGTTGCTGTTAAAGTCGCTGCTTCCCCGTAACATGCTGTTACATCGTTTACATTCACTTTTACCTCTGGAATCACTGTCAACACGCCACTATCTTCTGCTACACATGATTTGCCATTCAAACTTACCGTACATATTGCTTTATAAGTTGACGTGCCTGCGGTCGCTGGTGTCACCGTGATGCTCGTGCCTGTCACATTATTGCTCCATACCACTGTGCCCTGACATCCCGTTGCTGTTAAAGTCGCTGCTTCCCCGTAACATGCTGTTACATCGTTTACAGTCACTTTTACTTCTGGAATCACTGTCAAGATACCTGTATCTTCTGCCACACATGATTTGCCGTTGAGGCTTACTGTACATACTGCTTTGTAAGTTGACGTGCCCGCAGTCGCTGGGGTTACCGTGATGCTCGTGCCTGTCACATTATTGCTCCATACCACTGTGCCCTGACATCCCGTTGCCGTTAGAGTCGCTGCTTCGCCGTAACATACTGTTACATCGTTCACATTCACTTTGACCTCAGGAATCACTGTCAACACTCCACTATCTTCTGCTACACATGATTTGCCATTCAAACTTACTGTACATACTGCTTTATAAGTTGACGTGCCCGCAGTCGCTGGGGTTACTGTGATGCTCGTGCCTGTCACATTATTGCTCCATACCACTGTGCCTTGACATCCCGTTGCTGTTAGAGTCGCTGCTTCGCCGTAACATGCCGTTACATCGTTTACATTCACTTTTACCTCTGGAATCACTGTCAAGATACCTGTATCAGTAGCGGAACATTCTTTACCACTTGTAGTTAATTTACAAGTAGCTGTGTAACTGTATGTACCTGCTGTATTTTGTGTTACTGTAAGGCTGCTTCCTGTTGCACCTGTGTTCCATACTACTACACCCGTACAACCAGTTGCTACTAGTGTAGCAGGTTGTCCATAACATACAGTTACATCGTCTACTGTTATAGTAGGAGTTGGTACAACCTGAATAGTTACGTTATCGCTTGACTTACAAACTCCAGTACCGCAAGTTGCAGTATAAGTAGTTGTTGTCATTGGTGTTACAACTATTGAACTTCCTGTTTTATTAATTCCACCACCAGTCCAAGTAACTGTTGAAGTACAGCCTGTTGCGGTTAATGTCACTGGTGACCCCGCACAGGTAGGTTCGCATGGTGTACTTAAATTAATATTAGCATTAAATTTATGGTAATGAACCTCTCCCCCATTCATAACAAATGATTTTGCAATCACTTGTCCATCCACATTTGAACTACTATTTTTGGTTACATCTGCGCTAGGAGCGAAGACAGTTCCTTTCATTGTAGCACTTGAGCTTGAAATAGTAAGATTAGTTGCATTATAGAAGTTCCAGATGATAAACTGCCCTTGTGAGTCACCTATTCCTGAAATATTAGGTAGCGTCAGATTGAAACTACCTGCTGCATTTACATTGACAATTAAAGGTTTGTTTGCATCTGGTGCATTATTAAATACAATTGTTGAATAAGCATTCAATTGTGAACCTGTCAGGTTCCAAACATTTGAACCTGTTTGTAATGTAAGTTTTGGCTGAGTAGTGCTACCCGGATCAAAAGATGGAGTAACATTTGATGTAAGCCCACTCATTGAAGCTGCCGACGATTGGAGCGTCGCAAATGCTGTATTGAAATCAATACTACCACAACCATTTTGCCAAGTTCCCGTAGGCTGACCTGTATTAATATTCATAGCAGGTGTCTGATTGAATCCACCTCCTGTGATACGAGAGTTGCCACCATTCGGATAAAAAGTAGAACCATTAATGTTACATACTTTGGCATATCCGCCACCATTTACATTTACTCCATTACCTGAAGTATAAATGATTTGTCCGCCTGAATAAATATAAGTCAGGTCACCACCAACTGTTGGTTTGTTCGGATAATTGTTAGGGTTTTCTCCTGTAATATTGGTTGTTCCTTTCAACTCAACATTTCCAGCCGTAGCGATTCCTGAGTGAACATCTCCTGAAGTCAATACTACCCCGTTTAATGTAAACACGTTGAAATTCAATGCTGGTGCCGTTGGGTTACCAGATGAAGTACCAGGTGTACAAGTAGTTATAGTAATAGGATCAGTTGGTGTTACTGAAATCTGAACAGATGCTGGCTCACTTGTACAAGTGGTTGTACTAGATTTACAAGTGGCTGTATAAGTGGTAGTGGTAGTTGGAGAAACCGTAATGCTATTTGTTGTTTGTCCGGTCGACCATGAAATAGTACCTGAGCAATTAGAAGCTGTAATTGTTACACTTTCACCCTGACAGATTGAGTTTTTATCTGGTGTTAATGTTGGCTTCGCAGGTAACTGATTTACATTTACTTTGCCTTCTGCAGTAGCCTTACAACCTGTATTTAAAGTACAAGTAGCTGTATAGGTAGTAGTGGTAGTTGGAGAAACTGTGATTGTTGAACCTGTTACACCAGTGTTCCAGGTGATTGTACCAGTACAAGTGCTAGCTGTAAGTGTTGCACTTTCACCTATACAAATAGTTTTTGTATCAACACTGATGGTAGGATTAGCATTTACCTTCAGTATTCCGTTATCGGTAGCAGAGCATGCTTTATTATTGGTAATAACAGTACAGGTTGCTGTATAAGTGTAATTTCCTGCCGAATTTTGGGTAATAGTAATTGAAGACCCTGTTACACCTGTATTCCATGAAATTGTTCCTCCTACACAACCTGTCGCAGTCAAGGTTGCTGCTTGACCTTCGCAAGTTTCCTTATCCGCTACATCTACTAGCACCTCTGGATTCACAGTCAATACTCCTGAATCCGTTGCTGAACATTCTTTGCCGTTGGTCGTTACTTTACAAGTTGCTGTGTAAGTGCCTGCTGTACCGATTGTCAAGGTGCTACCTGTGGCA
>NZ_JBBAYI010000036.1:0-4095 GCF_037153985.1 Emticicia sp. 17c | reverse complement strand
CGGGGTTCTTTTTTTGCGTAATAAGCTGATATTTAATTACTTATCTCTCATAAGGCTTCCCTACTTACTTTGTAGGAAAAACATTGACCTGGGTGCGACGGCCCAAGCCCAAAAAGTGTGTGAAGTGATGTTTTCATACTGACCTAAATCCTAGAAGCCACTAGGAGATTGTTTTAAGCAATGCAGGTTTAATCAATGCTTTTCAAAATAGATTTGAATATCAAATTAAAGAGAAATAAAGTACATTTAATTTGAGAAGAGTTGACTTTGGAGCCAGGAGTTATAATGTTAGTATTCGGAGGCTTCATTAGGTGAAACCTTTAGAGGATAAAATCGAATCCTTATAATTACTATTCTAATAATCTAATTAGATTCATCGTTCCTGATGGTTAGGCACCAACTGTTTAGATAAAGCAGAAAATCGCAGCTAAAGTGTCTTTTGAACTTCGCGAAATGAAAGCCTCTTTCCGGGGGGGTGTAGCGATGCCCCCCTTCCATTACAAACTCGGAACAACTTCATCACAATCATTGTATAAGCGTATGCATTAACTTCCGATTTCTGCATTTTAATTCCGATTTTCCTCACTTCAGTCAGAATGATATAATAGCAAGGGTACAGATTTCAACACCATTGCCAGAACTATTCAGAATCAGTATGAGAAAATCCTGAACTTCTTTGACAGAAGAAGTACCAATGCATCAGCGGAATCTTTTAACACTAAGGTTAAAGCATTAAGAAACCAGTTCAGAGGTGTAAGAAATATTACTTTCTTCCTCTTCAGACTTGCTAAAATTTATGCTTAGTCCCCAACTTTTTCGCTTGAGCCGTTTTAGAATTGCTCCCAAGTTTCATTGCAACTTTCTATATCTACATTAAGCAACGAAAAGATAAAAGCCTGACAATCTATTGATTATCAGGCTTTTACCTAGAGCCCCCAGCCGGGAGAATTTCAAAGTAAATTAAAATGCTTACAATCAAATAGTTATGGCTTGAAATGCGCTTGCATTTCTAATGGAGTGTTAGTATATGTGTATTATTTCCAAAAAAATTTTTATTAATAATGTTGCATATAGCCATTTCTAGCACCCCATTAGTTTTTCCCAAATCAAGTCTGATACCATTAAGTGCCAATAACTCTACGGCTTTTAGATATTTATCTTTATACTCATTATTAGCTTCATTTTTGCTTTCTGAAATTTTAATTGTATCTAAATCAGTCTCACCAATAAGGAATGAAATAGGCTTTCCAATATAATTAGCAATTGTAAATAAATAATTTACATTCATGGATTCGTTGTAAAAAAACTGATAAAATGATTGTCTACTGAATCCTAAATCACTACAAAATTTTTGCTTGGAAATCCCTTTTTCCTTAATGGTCTGCTCTATCCTTTGCCTAATTAAGGAATAATCTGGCTTTATTTCTTTTATCATGACATAAATATTTTAAAATTAATGTAAAAAATATTTTTATATGTAAAAATTATATTTACATTTGCTGCGTAATCATTACCGTATGTATGTAATAATTACACAATATTAGTAATAATAGTGTATTAATGACAAATTTTTATTTGTTAATTCATTGTTAAAGCCATTTAGTAAACATTAATATGATATTACAGAGCCAAAATAGAAGAAGTCCTTTCGGTAATTGGCATGATTCCCTTAAAGAATGGGAAAAACTTTTAGTTAAAGATATAATCATTAATCAAGGAGGGTATTCTTATGAAATGTTCAGAAAATACATTTTAGGCGATACTGATATTACTAAAAATTTGCCTCCAGCAGTTAAGACAATTTTAGTTCAGCAATTTCCTGACGCTGAAAAGTATCTTTACCAAGTTGAATGTTTATTATAATATAGCTATGTAAGCTTGAAATTCTATGTTGTACTTACACTCATCACGATTGAACACCACAATTGGATATCAGGAAGAGGACGAAATCAATTCGTTAACCATCATCTGTTTAGCTGAAGGTAACTGGAGTTTTGCTAACTCTCATGTTGCTTCTTTGCAAGAGGCACAGACATTAATTGAAGACTACGAACAGTATAAACCTGTGAGCAAAGAGTTTTTTGAAGATAGGGTACTATTGTTCCTAACCCCCCTCATGCTAAAATGCAATCTTCTATCACTGGAAGATGAAAGTGAGTAACCAATAACTTTAAATATATATGAAAAGATTTACTGAATCTGCCTGGTTAGCGGTCACTAATCCAGGGCTGATAAACTTGCCTGTTACTTTCCAAGAAGAAATAGCAGGTAAAATGGCGGATGCTTTTGGGAATGGGGTGCTTAGTTCAGAAGAAGTGCCTACTCCGGAACAGTCTCAGGCAATGGATGAACTGCTGGAGTATTATCAGGATGCCTACTATGCTGAAACGAGCAAAAAGTTTGCCTTGACCTTTCCTTAATAGCTTCAAAATCCATACAGAATACATTATAGGGATTATAGATTTAAACATTACTAGGTCGCAAGTACCTTGCTAGTTGCCGTAAATACTCGAAAAATGGAAGATAAGATAGAAGAACCGAAAAAGAAGCCCCAATCCAAAAAATCAAGAAAGCTCATACTTGGTGCTTTGGTAAGCACAGCATTCATCGCAGGTTTTTCCTTACTGAAATCTAAGCCCAAACCCAAGAAGAACTCCACCGACGAATATAATCCAGAAGAAGATGTATTTACCTGATAAAAATACCTATGGGCTATGAAAAAGTTGGTAGATGGGAAAGAAGTATCTGGCCGTATATATTACTATCTGTTGGATTTCAATGAAAAAGACGAGTGGAGAACAATAATGCAATTGTTTAGCTGTCAGCAGCTTAATCAATTAAATAGCTATCAGTTTGCTGAACTTTTCAGCCACGCATTTGCTAAGGATATTGAAAAATTAAAAGATTGATAGCCAGAGATTTAGGCTATAAAAACCACCCCGACTAATTATAGTTGGGACCCCTAGCTGAATTTTAAAAACCTTAAAAAACTATACTACAACCAAAGTTATGGATAAACCTAGTTTTCCGATAGGGGGTTACGCAACCCTTAGAAAATCTATGCCCGTGATAGACTTCCACAAGACCTTTGCGTTATGCAAAGCGTTCCGAGTGGAGAACAACCGGCAACGCTCAAGACAGCTTCAGGTACTTGTCGACCAAGGATATGACCTGAAACAACTAAGAGCCAGTCTGACCCGAGCCGAATACGAACTTTGGGAACAAAAACATGGGGTTTTCCCACACATTGGTGGCTCTGTGGAGACCACGATGGAGAAACTGGTGGCGTTCTTCATGCACGAGTTCAAGCGGGGTAAAGTGTATCTGAACAACCAGATTCGGTTTACTTGGTCTTACTTCAGGACTTACTACAATGGCGAAGAATGCCTGAGCTTTGCCCGTATCTGTAAGAATACCCTACGCAACCATTTCAACAAAATCTCACAGGCTTATAAGAGCCTCTTTGAGAACAAATATCGGGGTCAACTCTGCCTGCCTGACTACATGAGTGTTAATTGCGTTGTGCTGACATTTCAGGCAGGATTCATCCAATATACCAACCCTAAGCATACAGCCGTTCTGAGCGCGAAAGAAGAGCCTCTGAAGAAGAAACAAGTAGTTCAGAACACTGCTTTCATGGAAAAGGTGAAAGCGACTTTATCCACATTTTCGGAGGGTCATCCACACTCAGGCGAGCGAACAGGGCAGACCCTAGACGTGTCAACGCTTTCAAAATCGCTAATTTCTTCTTTTTTTAAGAAGACATAGTCCAAAATTTTCACCTAATGTTCAATTGGTTCACTGAACTTATCAATTGAACTTTTAAAAGGTTATTTAAAGCTGTACCTCGCGTTCTTTCTCTGCCAGAATGACAGAATTTTTAAAATGAAAGGAATTTTGAAAAGGAGCAAAGAAACGGAAAGGGAAGAGTTCAATGAAAATAAACTAGGGGACTGGGGGGCGGCGGCTACCGAGCGGGACAACCTATAACATTTGCTTAGACTTAAAAGACAACAATAAACCCTATATGATATGCAAGACAGACATTTTAACGTCTATGACCCTGTTAATTCAATCTATTTGCTATTTGTTGGC
>NZ_JBBAYI010000035.1:0-3201 GCF_037153985.1 Emticicia sp. 17c | reverse complement strand
AATAAAATCCTGGCATCTACCTACTCTCCCAAGTTTGAACTCAGTACCATCAGCGGTGCGGGGCTTAACTGCTCTGTTCGGGATGGGAAGAGGTGAACACCCGCCCTATGGACACCATGAAGGGCTGCGAACTATTCCTAGTTCTATATCTTTGATAAGTAAATGACTTAAATGGAGAGAGAAAAAAAGAGATGAAAAAAATTAGGAGCCCTCGATTCATTAGTACTACTCGGCTGGGTGTTACCACTTTTAGACCTGTAGCCTATCAACGTTATCGTCTATAACGAATCTCAATGGAAGACTCATCTTGAGGAGGGTTTCACACTTAGATGCTTTCAGCGTTTATCCCGTCCGTACTTGGCTACTCTGCCGTGCCCTTGGCAGGACAACAGATGCACCAGCGGTACGTCCAACTCGGTCCTCTCGTACTAAAGTCAGACCCTCTCAATCTTCCAACGCCCACCACAGATAGGGACCGAACTGTCTCACGACGTTCTGAACCCAGCTCGCGTGCCACTTTAATCGGCGAACAGCCGAACCCTTGGGACCTTCTCCAGCCCCAGGATGTGACGAGCCGACATCGAGGTGCCAAACCTCCCCGTCGATGTGAGCTCTTGGGGGAGATCAGCCTGTTATCCCCGGAGTACCTTTTATCCTTTGAGCGATGGCCCTTCCATACAGAACCACCGGATCACTATACCCCTGTTTCCAGCCAGCTCGACTTGTATGTCTCACTGTCAAGCAGTCTTTTGCTATTGCACTCAACGCACGGTTACCAAGCGTGCTGAGACTACCTTTGGAAGCCTCCGTTACTCTTTTGGAGGCGACCACCCCAGTCAAACTACCCACCAAACGGTGTCCTCGCACTGCGAGTTAGAATCCAAATAACCAAAGGGTGGTATTTCAACGTTGGCTCCCCGATGCCTAGCGACACCGGCTCACAGCCTCCCACCTATCCTACACATCAGTTACCCGAATTCAACGTTAAGCTATAGTAAAGGTTCACGGGGTCTTTCCGTCCCGTGGCGGGTAAGCGGCATCTTCACCGCTACTACAATTTCGCCGAGCTCACAGCTGAGACAGTGCCCAGATCGTTACACCATTCGTGCAGGTCGGAACTTACCCGACAAGGAATTTCGCTACCTTAGGACCGTTATAGTTACGGCCGCCGTTTACTGGGGCTTCGATTCAATGCTTCTCTTGCGATGACATCCCCTCTTAACCTTCCAGCACCGGGCAGGTGTCAGGCCTTATACTTTGTCATTAAACTTAGCAAAGCCATGTGTTTTTGTTAAACAGTCGCCTGGGCCATTTCTCTGCGGCCTCATTGCTGAGGCTCCCCTTCTCCCGAAGTTACAGGGTTAATTTGCCGAGTTCCTTAGCTGTGACTCACTCGAGCACCTGAGGCTTCTCGCCTCGACTACCTGTGTCGGTTTACGGTACGGGTGGTAAATGGCTAGAGCTTAGCGGCTTTTCTTGGAAGTCTATTCACGAATTCGATTCAGCCTAAGCCTCCTCTCAACGCCCTATTCCGTCAGGACGTATCCACTCCTACACTCCGTCCCCGCATCGCACCATCACCAGTACAGGAATATTAACCTGTTTGCCATCGGTCTCTGCTTTCGCATTACCCTTAGGACCCGACTAACCCTCAGTTGATTGACGTAGCTGAGGAATCCTTAGTCTTTCGGTGTGTATGGTTCTCACATACATTATCGCTACTTATCCCTACATTTGCTTTTCTATCCGCTCCAGCATACCTCACAGTACACATTCGCCGCAAATAGAATGCTCTCCTACCCAAGATTTCTCTTGACTAAACTTCGGTACTATACTTGATGCCCGTTTATTATCGATGCCCGCCTCGCTCGACCAGTGAGCTGTTACGCACTCTTTAAATGATTGCTGCTTCCAAGCAAACATCCTGGCTGTCTCTGCAATCAGACTTCCTTAGTTCAACTTAGTATAGATTTAGAGACCTTAGTTGTAGTTCCGGGTTCTTTCCCTCTCGGACTTGGACCTTAGCACCCAAGCCCTCACTGCCGAGTATATTATATCGCATTCGGAGTTTATCAGAATTTGGTAGGATTTGACTCCCCCGCATCCTATTAGTAGCTCTACCTCGATATAACTCAACCTCGACGCTGTACCTAAATACATTTCGGAGAGTACGAGCTATTTCCCAGTTTGATTAGCCTTTCACCCCTACCCACAGTTCATCCAAAAACTTTTCAACGTTAACTGGTTCGGTCCTCCAGTTGGTTTTACCCAACCTTCAACCTGACCATGGGTAGATCACAAGGTTTCGCGTCTACCTCCACCGACTATTCGCCCTATTCAGACTCGCTTTCGCTTCGACTCCGTGCCTTAAACACTTAATCTCGCCGGGGAAGGTAACTCGTAGGGTCATTATGCAAAAGGCACGCCGTCACTGGACTTGCCAGCTCCGACCGCTTGTAAGCGTACGGTTTCAGGTTCTATTTCACCCGGGTACTCCCCGTGCTTTTCACCTTTCCTTCACAGTACTCGTTCACTATCGGTGTCTCAGGAGTATTTAGCCTTGGCGGATGGTGCCGCCGAATTCAGAGGGGATTCCACCGGTCCCCACCTACTCAGGATACTGCTCGTCAATATGTCGGTACGTTTACGTGGCTCTCACACTCTATGGATGACTTTCCCAAATCATTCAACTTAAACATATCTCCTAAATGCAGTCCTATAACCCCTCATTTGCCGTAACAAATCAGGTTTGGGCTTCTCCGCGTTCGCTCGCCACTACTTGCGGAATCACTGTTGTTTTATTTTCCTTCGGTTACTTAGATGTTTCAGTTCACCGAGTTAGCTCCATGCTTGGCATGGTAGTAGTTCTTCAAACTACTGGGTTGCCCCATTCGGAAATTTACGGATCAACAAATATGTGCTTCTCCCCGTAACTTATCGCAGCTTATCACGTCCTTCTTCGCCTCTGAGACCCTAGGCATCCTCCGTACGCCCTTATGTAGCTCCTACTTTATCTCTTTTCTTCTCTCTTCCATCATGTCAAATAACTTCATCCAAGTCCGGTAAACCCTCGATAACTACCAAGCTGTGCTAGTTTATCAAGTATTTTATCTACCTTCTTTGATTTGTGGTATTAAATACCTTTCTTCTTAAAGAACTAAATCCGATTGTTAAAGTATCAGTTAACTTATCTTTTCTTTT
>NZ_JBBAYI010000034.1:0-2483 GCF_037153985.1 Emticicia sp. 17c | reverse complement strand
TTTTGTGGAGGATAACGGATTCGAACCGTTGACCCCCTGCTTGCAAAGCAGGTGCTCTAGCCAGCTGAGCTAAACCCCCATTATTTCAATCAATTTTGGTGGGCCTGCGTGGACTCGAACCACGGACCTTTACATTATCAGTGTAACGCTCTAACCACCTGAGCTACAAGCCCTCTTGCAGAGTTTGCAGTTTAATGGTTTGTAGTTTTGTCTTCCCTACAATCACTACACCTGTAAACTTCCGTTCCTTCACTTCAAATTCTAATCTTAACTTGTTGTTTGAGAGTACAAATACAAAATTCCTTTGTGTCAGTCGTTGTAAATTCCTATAATTTAAGAATTTCTCTAAAAAGGAGGTGTTCCAGCCACACCTTCCGGTACGGCTACCTTGTTACGACTTAGCCCCAGTTACTGGTTCTACCCTAACGAAATCTTTTACCTTCCGCTTCAGGTCTACCCAACTTCCATGGCTTGACGGGCGGTGTGTACAAGGTCCGGGAACGTATTCACCGGGTCATAGCTGATACCCGATTACTAGCGATTCCAGCTTCATAGGGTCGAGTTGCAGACCCCAATCCGAACTGTGAACGACTTTTTGTGATTGGCTTACTATTGCTAGCTCGCAACACTCTGTATCGCCCATTGTAGCACGTGTGTTGCCCTGGACGTAAGGGCCATGATGACTTGACGTCGTCCCCTCCTTCCTCTCTACTTGCGTAGGCAGTCTTGTCTGAGTCCCCAACTTTACTTGATGGCAACAGACAACAGGGGTTGCGTTCGTTGCGGGACTTAACCCAACACCTCACGGCACGAACTGACGACAGCCATGCAGCACCTTGTTTTGGGCCATTGCTGGCTTACTCATTTCTGAATAATTCCCTCACATTCTAGTCCAGGTAAGGTTCCTCGCGTATCATCGAATTAAACCACATGCTCCACCGCTTGTGCGGACCCCCGTCAATTCCTTTGAGTTTCACCGTTGCCGGCGTACTCCCCAGGTGGATTACTTATCGGTTTCCCTTGGTCACTGACTTGCGCCAACAACTAGTAATCATCGTTTACTGTGCGGACTACCAGGGTATCTAATCCTGTTTGATCCCCGCACTTTCGTGCCTCAGCGTCAGTGTAACTGCAGCAGACTGCCTTCGCAATCGGTATTCCTCCTGGTATCTAAGCATTTCACCGCTACACCAGAAATTCTATCTGCCTTCTGTTAACTCAAGCTAACCAGTATCAACGGCATGTAAAACAGTTAAGCTGCTACCTTTCACCGCTGACTTAATCAGCCGCCTACGCACCCTTTAAACCCAATAAATCCGGATAACGCTCGCCACCTACGTATTACCGCGGCTGCTGGCACGTAGTTAGCCGTGGCTTATTCTGCTGGTACCGTCAACGTCTCTCGCAAGAAACTCTTTCTTCCCAGTCAAAAGCAGTTTACAACCCAGAGGGCCTTCTTCCTGCACGCGGCGTGGCTGGGTCAGGCTTGCGCCCATTGCCCAATATTCCCTACTGCTGCCTCCCGTAGGAGTCTGGCCCGTATCTCAGTGCCAGTGTGGGGGATTCTCCTCTCAGAGCCCCTAAAGATCGTAGACTTGGTGAGCCGTTACCTCACCAACTATCTAATCTTACGCATGCCCATCTCTATCCGATAAATCTTTCAAAATTAATTGATGCCAATCAATTTATTATGCGGTATTAATCCGGGTTTCCCCGGGCTATCCCCCAGATAAAGGCAGGTTGCATACGCGTTACGCACCCGTGCGCCGGTGTAGTATTGCTACCACCCCTCGACTTGCATGTATTAAGCCCGCCGCTAGCGTTCATCCTGAGCCAGGATCAAACTCTCCATTGTAAATATCAAGTTTGCCTGACCACTTAAGGTCTCGCATTCGTACTCTCAACAAGTTAATGAACTTTATTCATCCAGTATTGCTACCTTCCGACTCGTAAAATCAATTAAGAACTATTCCTCTTAATTAACCTCTTTTACTTTTTTTCAACTTAAAGAACTTTCTCTTTTTATTTTCCGTTTTCTTAATCAAACGGAGTGCAAAGTTACAAGCTTTTTTCGAATTTAAAAAATATTTTTTAATATTTTTTTTCACTCTCCTTATCTCCTCTTTCGCTCGCTCTCTTCGCTTTACTCTCTCTTTCTCAATCAATCGGGGTGCAAAATTCTGACTTATTTTTTACATCTCCAAATTTATTTTGAAATTTATTTTCGCCTCATTCGCTCTGCTCAACTCTCTTTTTTTCTTACTCTCTCAATCAATCGGGGTGCAAAATTCTGACTTTATTTTTACATCTCCAAATTTATTTTGAAATTTATTTTAGAGCCTCCCTAAACTTCTCATTATCACCTTTTTACTATGCTCTTGCTATGTAACGCTCAGTGTCTCTCTCATTTTTGGGACTGCAAAGGTACGGCACTTTTTTGCCTTTGTCAAGACCCCTCTCAAAAGTTTTTTTAGCCCACCAAC
>NZ_JBBAYI010000033.1:0-6565 GCF_037153985.1 Emticicia sp. 17c | reverse complement strand
ACTTGTTTGTGCTTTGGCTGAAAAGACCAAGCCAACCAATATACATAAAGCTAAAACGATACCTTTAAGGAAACTTAATTTTGCCTCAGACGAAGCCGTCAAAAATGTTTCTTTTAAAGATGTAGTATTTACCTTTTCATTGATGAAGGTTGCTAGAATCGGAAAAAACAAGTACAAGGCAAGTACGATAAACGAAACAGCTATGCCCAAATTCATAACCTTTGCAAGAGGTTGGGTAACATAAGCGATTGAATCGGTTACAATTTGAGATTCAAAACCGCCCAGAAAAGACTGTACTAATACCACCCCAAGAAAACAAACAGCACTTATAGCCAAAGCCCAGCGAATCCATCCAAACACTGTTTTTTTGTGGATAGCATCTTGGTTTTCGTGTTGTTCTTTGTAAAGAAGATTATAAGGCTTAACCGCTTTTTCTTCTATGTGGTCGGCTAGTTCTTGCGGGCTGATTCCGTACTTTTCATTTATCTGCTCGTAGCTTAAGCCATCGAACAACAAGCCGTTTAAGACCTCTTTTTGCTGGTAAGGCAGTAGTTTAGAAAAATGTGTCATAAAGTTGTTTAGTAATAAAAAAGCCCGTGGATAGGGCTTTTAGTTGAACATTTGTTAATTTTTTTTACTATGCTAACACCTTCAACGACCCGTTTTCAACATAACAGTTGAGTCTATTCGCGTAGGGTGTTGCGCTGGCATTAGCAATTAGCGCGGGGGCTTGCATTGTTCCTACAACGTCTTTAATTGCATTAAAAACCGCTTGCGTGCAAGTAAGGTGCTGCCCTGTTACTAAGGGGCTTGTTTGGCTTGTTTGCCACTCCGTTTGCCCTTCCTGTAATATGGCTTTATCTTCAACACTTAAGATAAACGGGCTTACACCTGTTGTGATGTAAATATTCATGATTGAAAGACTTTATTTAAGTTGAACTATTGATTTAAACCGCCGTTATGTCCAAACTACTGCCGTACCGTTGTACATACCTAGTGCGTAGGTGGTAGGGTCGTATACGACTTGATTTTTGGGTAAGTAGGGCAAATTGTACGGTACAGGTTCAGACAATGGGACTAAGTTTAGCCGTAATTTATTCACCGTCACAACTGCCGCGCCTGTGGTGTAAACTGATAATTTACTCTTGGCGGCACTTAATCCGAAACTTGTGTTAGTGCTGCCTATACCACCAAAGTAAACCGTTTTTTCTTCAAAAGTTACATTGTTGAAATTCGGCGAAAACATAGGATACACAAAATTAGAACCGCCTTGTATCAGGTTTTCATTATTCTTGTTTAAACGCATCATATAGAACGTGAACGCATTTGCTGTGGTTTTGGCAAAGCCTGTTACCTTGTATATCCGGCGGGGGTCAATATCAAACACGGTAGTGTTGTAAATGTGCTTTGATGTGTCATAAGTCAAAATAACACTATCGCGCCCTTCGTATTCATCGCCCAGTATGGTGCCAGTTCCGCCCCAGTTTGAGTTCGTACCAAGTTCACCCGCTCCGTTTACGAGTAAACTACTACCAAAGTTTTGCAAGGTTGCACCCGCGGCACCCGCTGGCCCTGTTGCGCCTGTGTCACCTTTTGCGCCTGGAGTGCCTATGTCTCCTTTAAGTAGTCTTTGCAGGTCTCTATCACCTTTAATTACTTTCTTGATGGTTTCTTCAAGGCTAAGTTCTTCTGAACCCACAAAGCCAAGCGCGTTGCTTGTGCTTGTGTCTGTGTCATCGGCTGGGGGTTTTATCATTTGTGATAGTAACAGCCCACCCCCAGCCAGTAAGCCGATACCCAAAATAGGATTTTTCTTCATGATTTTATTTTTTTGAAATTAAAACTCCAACTAAAACAGCCCCAACCCCTAACAATAACAGGTTTTGAGGTTGTGCTAAGGTACCACCCGAACTATTAGAAAAATATAGTTCGGCTTCTAACCTCCGTCGCTTGATTAGACCATTTTTATAAGTAGTATTTGTACCCCATTCAATTTCAAACTGCTTTCTAATATTCGGGTCGTTTGGGTTTGCATTAACCATTTTAAGTAAGGTCGTATTTGCGAACTTGTAAGAACCACGGTTATAGGCATACGAAACTAAAGCGTCGAACTGGCTTTGTGTCAGTTTTGCACTTACTAGAGCCGTAACATCCTTTTCAAAATCGGCTAAGATGTTTCTAAACAATTGTTCCGCCCTTGCTTCGGTAATTGTTTGACCTTCACGCACCGGACTGCCATCTTCCCACATGGTGTTACCATAACCAATAGTGTATTTTGCACCATCGGTTTTTGCTTTAGGGCGATAGCCTTCACGGGCTTTTAAAAAGTTTATCCCTTCTTGTGATGTTTTCATTGTTTAGAAAAAGATTTTACAATTGATGCACCCGCCCAAATTCCAACCGCTATCACTCCAAGTGTTAGAATGTCTTTTGTGCCACTAAAAACATTGGTTATGCCGCTTGTAATACCTCCTCCAATATCCAAAGGGTTTTCGTCTTTTTTCTTTTGTTTTACTTCATCTTCGATTTTTACCGCGCCTTGTCGGTTTAAAGCATCAAGAGAAAAAAGCCCTTGTTTGTGTTCGGCATAATAAGCCCTATTGTTTGTGTCTAAGAACATCCAATACAAGGTTTTTCGGGTTTCACTTGGTAATAAATAGCCCTCTACCACGCCTACGGGTTGCCCTTTTTTAATGGTAAAAACTACGCTTGCGGCATCGCTGGCAACCCGTTTTACTCCAACCGCCGAATTGGCAATAAGAGTTTTATCCATAACCTGCGATACATTATATATGTCACTCATAATAAAAGTGTTATAAAAGATTAGCGTAAAACTTGAAATTCTCTAATTTCGGTTTGATGCCTTTGGGATTAGTTTTGATTTTGTTAATCAGGATTTGAAAGACTTCTTTCGTCTTTTCTTCACCCACTAATTCAGTCATCAAATTTTTCAATATCTGTTCCTGTGTTTCCATTTGCTTGTGCCTGTGCTTGGTTGGTAAAATAATTAGTAAGCATTTGCATAATTCCTTCCTGTACGGCTGGATTAGCGGTTACTTTCTCTAAAAAAGCGCGAATCTGTGGGCTTTTATCTGCCAAGTCGAAAATGCCTTTAATTGCCATCGGTGCTACCGAGCTAATAAGCGCGGGGGCTAATGGCTTCAACATTTTTGCTAAGTCGCCTATTCCGCTGCCTGCTTCCTGTTCCTTGCGTTCCCTTTCTTCCTTTTCCCTTTGTAGCTGCCAAATAACTTGCTGGCTTGCCTGTTCGGCTTGCATCCGGCCCAGCATCATAGCCATTTCCACTGGAAAGCTACCGCCTGATGCCGTGTTGTTAGCGGCGGGGGCATAAGTCATAAAAGGGTGCATTTGCCAGTCTTGACCGTTTTTCTGCATCGCATAAACCGAATATCTTTCGGCAATACCCAAACGCTCTAAAGCGTCTAATTCGGTGCTTAAACGGGTGCCGTTTTCATCCTTTACGGATGCCTCTTTGTTAGGTGAATTATCCGCAACTAATTTGCCTTTGGAGTTTTCAATCTTCCAAAACATAAACTTGTTGCGGATAATCCAATCCATTACGTTCTGCTTCATTGTTAGCTGAATTGGTAGTTCTTAGCCTTTTCGACAAAGCCCAGTAACTTTTTACGCTTCTGGTCTTTTTCGATTCTTTCGCCCATCTTCTTTGCGTAGCTTTCAAGTTGCTTCACGCTTGCGTTCTTTTTGGGTGCTTTTAGTTTCTTAGAACGGCGTTTCTTGGTGCCGCCGAAATCAAATAATGCCATGATTGTATGATTTAAAGGTAATTAAATGAGTAAAAAATGTGTGAGATACAAAGTAGGTGATAAGCCTACTTTGTGTTTACGACCAAGCCGCCTTTGCCCACGAGCGGTTTCCCGACTACAAGTTTTGTAGCGATATTTGCCCCGACTCCAATAGCACCCCATTTAACGACGTTCCATGCTTGCGGGTGTATGCCGTTCAAAGTATCTTTAAGGCCGTCAAGATATCCGGCTGGTGGTGGGGTGTTATTGCCTTTATCCAGTTTATTTTTTAGATTGTTGATGGCTCCAATAACGCCATCGTCGTTAATGTCATAATCCAACAATTCTTCCATCTCGGTAGCGGTTACACCGCCGCCCCTGATTTCGCCAAGACCTACGGCCTGATAACCGAATTTTAAGGCTGAAATATCATTCACAAACGCACTCAACGCAATACGGGTGCCGTCGTAGTTGGGTGCCTCCGAAGTGATACCAAGCGATTGGAATTGCTCGAAGGTTAGAAGGTCGCCTATCAGGCTTTGCGGAAACGTGGAGGTTTTATTGATTAAAACGGCATCGCTGATGAACTTTTGCGGCTGTATGGCTAAATCTAGTCCTAGCCCTGTGCTTCCGGTTGTAACGTTTGAGCGTACGGCAAAGGCTATCAGACGGCCGTTTAGGCTTGGTACGGTGGCATCCTGAATCATACCCACCATGATGTTATTTTGCTTCGGGTTGTGTTCCCCGATGTTTCCGAGAAAACGAATTTTTGTTGCCATGAAAAAAATGTATTTAAGTTGAAAATTGTTATGCTTACTTTTTGAAGATTGCAAAGGCTACTAACACCCCTCCAGCCACTAGTAAAACGTTTTCGGTCTTGAAACCAAAAATTGTTCCCCCAGTATTGCCACCGGATACTTCTTTCTTTTCGAGACCATCCGGCAAGCCTGAATCTGTGCCGTCGGTAGCATCGCCCCAACCGTCGTTGTCTGTATATGACTGATTTTTGTTCTTGATTAGCCCTAAGCTAATGGCTATTGAAATGGCTTTGGAACCATAGTTTAAAATCAGGTTAATAATTTCTTCGACACTCTTTTTATTCTTTTTTGAGGCTTCTTCTTCTACGGTATCCCCGAACAATTCCAATACACCACTTATTTTTAGCTGTGTACCAATGTTACCTAAAAGCCCTTTAAGCTGGCTCGAATTAGTAAGGCTAATGTTGCCACTATCAAAACTGCCCTTTTTAAATCGCATCAGGTATGAATTAGCCCCAAAATTCCCTACTTCATAATTGATTCTTGGGTAAGAAATCGTGTTTGTGCCATAATTGAATAAGGCATAATTTAAGGGAGACAAAGAAGGCATTGGCGATGATACACCCGTATAGGCAAAACCAATATTGCTTGCATTCCCTCTAAAAACAGTTGTACCGTTAAATGCTAAATAGTTATTCATTGCTCTGAGGTTTAAAAATGGATAGTGCATTTTTGATTGCGTTGATGACTTCGGCTATAAATGTGACTGTTACCGTTTCATCATAGTTGATACCTATGCCAAACATTCTTAATTGCCCTTTGGCTCTGAACTTCAAAGGTTGTGTAATATACTTTAGCAATACACGCAAGGTGCTTAAGATGTCGGGCAAATAAGCTGTACACTTAACTGTGTATACGTTATTTGTATTAGGTAGCACGTTTATTGGCTCATTGAGATAATAAGAGGCAAATTCAAAATTATCATTACCTGACTGATAATATAAAGTACCGCCCAAACCTTGAATCTGATACGCCACACTATCAATATTGAGTATCTGAAAAGGTAAATCAAAAGTCAGGTTCCACCGCTGTATTTTCCAATTGCGGGGCGTTAAAAATTTGGGTCTTGCTTTACTGGCTGATATGCCCCTACGAACCACCGAAAATGCCAATAGTGCTACACCTGTGCCAATTAATACGCGCTTGTTCATAGTGCTTGTGATAATTTAATTAGGTTCGTTTCGATGGTGTAAATGGTGCTTGTTATTTCGTAGTTATTGAGCTGGCAATAAGATGAAATTGCCCTTTTCTTGGCGTTGATAATGGTATCCATTGCTTTGTCAAGGTCTGCCGAAATCTGTTGAATCATGCCAAAGGTTAGGGTGTTTTTATCTTCCAATTGCCCTTCTAATTCAAGGCTTAACAATCCTTTCCATGTACCCACCTGTATATGCTTTTTGTACTGCCCTGCGTTTTGCTCTTTTATCTGTTTAGCTAAGGTCTTGACCTGTGTATCAGAGAAAGCCAAATTCTTGTCCAGCACATTTAGCATTTCATCGGTCTGTGTTTTCAGATAGTCGGTATTGATTTCATTTTTCTTGCGGAAACCGAAGAAAACCAAGCCTAAACCCACGAAACCTAATGATATTGCCATTGTTTTGTTCATATACCTACCTGTAAAAATTGATGAAACAAAACAAGCGGATTGCTTTGTATTATCAAAAAATAGTGTTAACTTATGTACAATAATGTTAATTAAGCATCAGATGAAAACCTATATTACGCCAAAAGACTTGCAAAAAATACGGGGGTATGTTTACGTGACGGCTCAAAGAAAGATTAAAAAGGTAAAGGATAAGTACCGATGCAACGCCGTTTCGATACAACAATACTGTGAGTTTTTTAATGAAAACTATATCGAAATCTTTGCTTTATTAAATGCAAAAAATGAAGCTGATTATTTACGTATTATAAGAGACGGGATAAAAGAGGGGTTTACGCGGGGGTTTGGTGGGGGGCTAAGGCTAAATTGATAGGGGTTTT
>NZ_JBBAYI010000032.1:0-7543 GCF_037153985.1 Emticicia sp. 17c | reverse complement strand
CAGTTCATCTTCCCCTTTTTTTTACAAAGATAGCTACAGCATTACATTTATACGACTACCAAAATTTTCATTGACTCACTAACTGAGTTAGCAAATACATACGAAAACTCTTCTGATTTTAAAATTTCCTTAAATAATGGTTCTCTAGAAAGTTGTCTAGTATTCCCTGAACAAAATATCCAAGTTGCAAATGATATAAATGATATTTTAGAGAGAAAATCATATGATAATCGAAGAGTTAAAATCCTAAAAAAGATTCAGAATAAAGTTCTTCAAAATGGTTTAGATTATAATATTTATTTAGAAAGTGACATATCTAAAAAAGATATAACCCAAGTTTTTAAAGGTGTACCTTTTTCCTCAAAAAGAAGAAGAGAAGTGACTAATGAGAAAATAGTCTTTTTAAAGGGGAAATTATATGAAGCTGGAGGGAAAAAAACAACAAACGTTCATATAGAAGATGGAGAGAACGAGTATAAAATCGAATGCTCACAAGAGGAGGCAAGAGAGTTAAAAGATTTTTTATATAGACCTATTTTCCTCTCAACTATAAAAGTAACTAAGTCTAACTATCCTCCAGAATATAAGCTAATAGATTATTATAATAGCCAAGAAGAGCAAAACAAATATGAAGACTTTGTTCAAAAAATAGTTGAGAATGATACATTGGAGAAGTATGACTTATTGCATGATAAAATTTATGAGTTTATTGATGAAGATAAGATAAACGATATTAGTAAGCTTATTAAAGTTTTTAATAATAACTGTACAGACAGGGGTGTATTAAGAACAATTCTGATTAGTTTAAAACCTATAATCCACAATGAAACCTATAAACAATTAAACTCATCATATCAAAGCCTTTCTGAATTATTGAGAGCAGGAAGTTCAAAAAAGAAAATTTAAGATGCGCTCAAAAAATACTTTATACAAATTTAACGAGGAGTCTTTACCTGAGAATTTTGTATCTATCGCAGTAAATATTCATAAGGATAAAATTGAGCCAACTCATGCCGCAATCCTCATAAGGCATGAGAATATAAATTATCTACATCATTTTCCTGGCCAAACTTTACCAGAAGTGATAGATAATTTCAATGAGTCTGGTTGGTATATTTATAAAATCATCAATTTTATAGAAGTTGGTGATTCATATGAAGTGGGAGCTTTTCTACAATATTGTAGAAGAGTTTGTAAAAATAGTAATATAACATATAGCTATATTGCCGACGGGTCTTCTTATAATGATAGGGGACAATTTATTAGTAGAATTGGACTTCCAGAATTTGGAACTTGCGTAGGTTTTTGTCTAAATACTCTTTCTAATGCAATATTAGACATTGAAAATAGTATTATAGAGCTGGATGATTGGGATGATAGCGAAATATTACAGTGGGTTGATAATCAGAGCGTATTACAGGTTCAAAAAAAATATCCAGATTTAGATTGGAATTTATATAATGCTTTTAAAAAAAGGATAACTCCATTGGAGTATTTATGTATATCTTTTTTTGACGACTATCCTATTAAAAAAAATGAAGTCGATAAAATAAAGGGTGATATATTAAATAGAATTAAAAGTATGTATAATTAAAACCCTTGCTTTAATAAAGAGAAATATCCTACTAACAACTATTCTTCTATAGAAAATAATAGCCTATCATAAATAAAATATGCTTAACGCTTCACCAAATGCTTAACAATCAAACAAATAAAAAAGCGTAACTTATTGATTTTCAATAGATTACGCTTTTATTTTGTAGCGGGAACAGGAGACTATTCTTCTTTCTCATACTGCTTTGATTATCAATTATTTATATATGTATACAAATTTTATTCTGCGTATCCGATTTACCACTAAATTATCTTGGTGGTGAACCCACAATCCAGACGATTTTCCAAATATTATGTATATCTTTCCCAGCCACTTCTATTGACCCCCCAGTAATTTCGTTATCAGAATGCAACCTTAAAAAACCAGTACTTTGCAATTCATTTGTTTTAACTCTTTTCACCACTAGGAACACCTTTGCATAATGGACGATGTAAACGCCAGAACTAATATAAATCCAGTCACTAGGAGGAACTTTTTTAGCCCTAACCAACATCCCTTTTGTATAAAAAGGCTCCATACTGTCGCCGTCGATTGCAAAAACAATCTGGTCGCTCATATCTTCATTTTCATCAGTTATAAGTACTGAATAAGTATCAAACACCACCGGTATATCTTCATTAAGACTATTGACAAAAGTTGCTCTTGCTTTTACGGAGATATAAGGCAATTCGATATGTTTTAACTCCCTTGTATAGACTTTAACGTCATTATAAAGTGAATCTTCATAGAATACACTTGCGGGCAATTTTAATGCGTCTGCTATTTTAGCCAATGTTTCTGGTCTTGCTGAATTTCTTGAATACATTGTGTTCAACGCGGACTGATTTTTTATTGCTCCGAGTGTTACTAAGTCTTTTGCTTGCATATTTAATTCAGCAAGCCTCATTTTAATAATTTTCTCAAGATTATTCATGTATTATTTTTAACATATAAATGTCTAATTACAAATTTTTTGTATTAATTATTTTGATTTTGTATTATTATTAATACATTTGCAAGCAAATATGCTTCTTTAGTGTAAAATATTAATTCAAATAACGGCAAAATTATTTCACAATGAAAAATCAAAACCTTTCAATTCTACAAAAAACTTATCATACGGTTGCCCCCGCTTGCTTCGACTACTTTAAAGCTGTATGGTTAGCAAGAAATAAAAAATGTGAGAAGACCTTTAGAAACCGAATGAAAAACCCAACCACAAGAGATATTATCCTTTTCTGTCATGTATGTAATCAAGATATACTTGATTTTATTAAGCCACTACAAAGAGAACTTAAAAACATCCCTCCTTTTGATTCTTCACCAATCCAATTAACTCTTAATTAGTTATGAAATGGTTTGCAACTTCCGACCAACCAACTGTGCTAACGCCTGAACAAGAAAACGCCTTTTTAAAGGCTCAAATAAAGGAGAGAGACGAACGGATTAGAATAATTGAAAATCAAAGAGAATGCCTCATAAGATTAATTAACCAAATTCTTTTGCCCCCTAAAAAACCATGAGAATATTAATAAGAATAATAGGGGTTATACTCCTAATTCCTGCCATGATAATACTGCCTCTAATCCTTTGGCTTGATAACCGAAGCGTAAAACCCTGAACACATGAAAACACTTTTCAGGTGCTTTTTAATCTTGCTTAGCGCGCCAATAACACTAATATTTTTTATTCTTTTTCTCATTGAAACCATATACTTCCATGTCGAAAACAATAGAAGAAATAAACCAAGCTAAAGCCGTGCCGCTTACAAGCATCATGCAAAGCATAGGGCATGAACTTCAACACCAAAGCGGTAACGAGCTACTTTATTATAGTCCGTTTAGAGATGAGCGTACACCCTCATTTAGTATAGATGTTAACAAAAATCTTTGGTCTGACTTCGGAAACTCAAAGAAGTACGAAAAGGGAGATAGCCCGATTGGCTTTGTTATGCTCTACCATAAATTAACTTTTCCCGCGGCGGTCGAATGGCTATTGCGCTTTGATGGGTGCGTAAAAACGGCTACTTACATGGTAACGCACGAAAAGGAACAAGCGTTAAAAGTTTTAGCCATTAAGCAAATAACTAACCCGAAACTTATTCAGTACGCCGAAAGCCGTAGTATATCCTACACCGTTCTTTCAAAGTATTGTAAAGAAGTGATTTATAAGCATACGGCAAGCAACCGGATATACACCGCTATTGGGTTCAAAAACAATGCTGATGGGTACGAATTGAGATTTAAAGGCAAAGATAATGGAAAGGATTTTAAAGCCTGTTTGGGTAAAAAAGATATAACCTTTATAGACAATTTCCAATCTGATTTATTGGTCTTTGAAGGCTTCTTTGATTTCCTTTCTTTCATCGAATTAGATGTATATAATTTTCAGGCTAATTACTTAATACTTAACTCAATAGCTTTGCTGAACCGTTTCGATTTCACACCCGTAAACGCAATTTATAGCTACTTGGATAACGACAAAGGGGGCCGCAATACCTACGACAAAATAAAACAACTACACCAACCCAAACACATTATAAATGCGAGTGCTTGGAATTTCCCGAACCACAAAGATTTAAACGAATATCTCGTATGTCAAAACGCAAAAAGACAGACAGAACTAAGCTAGAAAACTGGCTAAGAGGTCATTATAAATTCCGTATGAATATGGTTAATCACATGATTGAATATACTGAGGATGCCTCAAAACCCTACCGTTTCATGCTTGAATGGGACTTTAATAATATTATCCGAAAAATTGAATGTGATACAGATTTTTCGATTGGCAGAAACCAACTGGAAATCATTCTAAAATCTGACTTTATAGAACAATACCACCCAATCAGAAACTATTTTGATGGCTTAGAAAAGCGTTATACATGGCCTTACAAAAATACCGAAGATATTAAAGACTTAGAAATTTATCATTTGGCCGATACGCTCAAATTAAACGAATCAAACAACAAGGATATAAATATTGGCACGTTGTTCTGTGAGTTTCTGCGTAACTGGATGACCGCCAGCGTAGCCAATAGCATGACAGACTACGGATGCCAAAACCAAATGTGTTTGGTACTTATTGGTGGCGAAGGTTTAAAAAAATCAGGATGGTTAATGCAGCTAACCCCACCCGAATTAATTGACTACTCTAAGACCTCAAAAATAGACTTGTCGAAAATTGATATTTGGCTGGATATGGGCCGAATATTCATCTTCAATATTGACGACCAATTGAAAAATCTGCAAAAAAAGGATAGTGAAACCATGAAAACCATCATTACCCAGCCACATGACCTCAAACGTTTGCCCCACGCTTCTTTTAATACTTTTATTCCTCGAATTGCAAACTTTTGCGGAAGTATTAACGGACGTGAGTTTTTATCTGATACGGGTAAAAACCGCCGATACTTTCCGTTTGAAGTACTTGATATTGACTACGAGAAATTAGCCAAAATTGATATTAATTTATGTTGGTTTGAAGCCGTTCAGCTATACAAAATGGGTGTTAAATACTGGTATGATGTAGACGAACTAGCCAAATTTGATACTAATTCTTATCGGGTTGTGAGAGACGAAGAAGAACTATTTTATGAATTCTTTGAACCTGTGCTGGACGAAAACAATATACCGCCCAATGCTCAATATAAAACCGCTATGCAGATTCTAAGGCATTTGCAAGTTTACGCCAAAAAAACATTGTCTATCAAGTTTTTGGGTGAGTTGTTAACGCATATCAAGTGTGTTAATAAGAAAAAAAATTATGGTAATGGACGTGTAGAAAGGCCCTATTTAGTTATAGAAAAATTCGTTGATATACACGAGCAAAAAAGCCTTTTAACGGCTAAGCCTGTAAGCCTTCCCAATACTTTACCACCAGCAAAAATAAATTTTTAACATATAAACAACATCAGTTATGCAAGTAATTACGCTTATTGGCAACCTCGGACAAGATGCCGAAATCAAAGAAGTAAACAACAACAAATTTGCTGCCTTCTCAGTAGGTTGTACCATCAGAAAAAAGAACGGTGATAAAGTGGAAGAAAAAACAACTTGGTACGACTGTTCCACCAACAATTTAAAAGTGGCTGATTTTCTAAAAAAAGGTACTAAGGTTTACATACAAGGCCGCTTTAAACTAGACACCTATTGGTCGGAAAAGTTGAACAAATGGGTACCTAAAATCAACATTTTTTCTACTGATATAGAATTATTGAGTGCGAAGAAAGAGGAAGGTACAGCAACCGAGAAAACAGGCACACAAGCCACGACCGAAAGCGGTGGTAATGGTGGTGACGATTTGCCATTTTAGAAAGTAGTTATTATACACAAAAAGCGGCTAATTGCCGCTTTTTGTGTATAGGTATTAACTGAAATCTTTTTCAGTATAATTAATTTCATTTAATTTTAAATTCTTTACAAAGTCAATTAGTAAATTCATGAAAATTCTCAATCCAAATGATTTTTTTTTAAAGTTTCAGAATTGCAGCTTTGAAAATAATGTAATGAAACTTATGCCCAAAACATCACTTCTTCAAACTTTCGGGCAAGTTTTTGATTTTAGAGGTGACGCAGATGAAGAAAAATTCGATTTTTTTTATAGATACTGTCAATCACACCTTGACGAATATTCAAAGATTTATAATTTTCATCCAGCCTATCTTTATATTGCCCAAAACGAATATTTTAATTCTGTTGCCCAACCAAAGACTAATGTTATCGCTATTAGCAAAGAAGTGATTAAGCAGCTGAAGAATTTCTTTTGGGATAATTTGGATTTTGAGAACGACCAAAGTTTAATAAATTTTCGTGATATTAATAAGTGGTTGTTAGCAGAATGTAACAAGAGTTTGAATCAATTTGTTTTTGAATTTGCATCATTCTTCTCATATTATCATGAATTGGCTCATCTAATGCAAGAAGCTGAATATAAAGCATTAGGTAATACAACGAGTTTAAACGAGTACGGATATACGAATTCAAATTTCAATGTCGAGCATCATCTTAGAGAAATTGATTCCGATTTTTTTGCTGCAAATCAGGTTGCTTATCATGTCCTTTCTCTTTATGAAGATGCAAAAATATTTTTTAATGAGGTAGAGAACGAGATTTTATACAACATAATAATGTTGTCTATGGCTTCAATCTTCGCTTATAGAATAAGACATTTTCGTGGACTTGAAGATATTTATTATTATGAACGCTCTCATCCACATTCTGCAATCAGAATAATTATAATTTCAAAAGTTTTTTTAAGTTTTCTATCAAAACATTCAAAAAACTTAACGCCCGATGAACAACAAATACTTATTGGTAATAGTTTGGGGTTTGCGGATAAAATTGCTGGAGTCAATTATAGTAGTAGGTTTTCTGACTTAATTAAAAATGGTAACGATAAAATAGCTGAATATTGGGATTATATGTCTAATGAATCTCCTAAATATTCATATTTATTGACGGGTAGAATTTAAAAGTTAATTGATTGAAAAAGAAACTCCTTTATGTTCATTAATTTTGCTTGAATAAATTAACACTATTAATTATTTCACTATTTATGCTGATATAATAATTGACAATAATACTATCACCTTAAAAATAGATTCATAAAAATCCTTAATTCCTAATCCAATTAATTTCTTCTCGGTAGGTTTCTCAGTATTTGACGATTCAATAGGGTTATATTATAAAGCTAATAATGTAGATTTTTTTCTAAAAAATATAATTTTCATTACGCAATTTATTAAAAATCAGGAATAATAAAATTTCTTAATATTCCTTTTTATTTTAAGGCGTTCTTAAAATTTCCGACTTAAAAATTAAACAAAAAGTTTTTGATTTGATAGGCTTTGTTATTTATTAAGTAAATTTGCTTTGTTCAATTTAAACATAAAACAACATGACAGACTACATTTATTGCCGTGAATACGGCCTGCAACCAGTTATTTGGAAT
>NZ_JBBAYI010000031.1:0-7733 GCF_037153985.1 Emticicia sp. 17c | reverse complement strand
ACGGCGTTTGTACATTCCGAAGGGAGTGGAGCAAGTAGAAATCATAGATAACAAGGGGAATAAAAGAGCAGTTAAGCCCTAAACAAGTAGTTTTTTAAATAAGCAAAGAGAGTAAGCCATAATCATGACGCTTACTCTCTTTTTTATTTTACAAGTTTTGTCATTTTACGTATAGGAGCATAAATCGGAAAGGGTTTCAGAAATAATTATTAATTTATTTAAAAAATGCCTTCATATTTAATTAAATAAATTATAATGAGATTAAAATTTATAAAATAAATAGAAAAATTTGGAATAATCGAAGTATATACATAACTTGTGCCACATACCTATATCAAGATAATTCTAAAAAATCTTTGAGGTGTTACAAATTATACATAATAACCTAATTTTAAACTAAATACTCATATAGCCTATGCAATTAATTCTTGCCTAGTAAACCCCTTATTGCATAATTACTAATAACCTATTTTAAATTTAAATACTAATTAACTAAACCATAAGAAATACTCCTGCATCCTTGTTAATAACAGGTTGCAAATGCTCATACAAGGCATAATACAAAACCTATAACCTAATTTATTCAGCCTTGTGTGTAACCCCTGTAATAACTGTATGCGATTGAAAGTAACGCTAACTCCGAAAGAAGTTTAGCTTCGTTGTACCGTACATAATAACTGTATGTTATTAAAAGCAATGCTCGGCTGCCAGTTTTACTGTGCAGTCTTATTCCACACACCCAAAATTTTAAGTAATCTAATTTTTATTTTTAAACCAAACAAAACAAAGCGTATGAAAGAAAACTACTTTGTGCCTATACGGGGTACTCTGTTTTGTGGACTACTATGGCTAATGTCCGTAGTTGCGTTTGCACAAAAATCAGTTAGTGGTAAAGTGACTGACCCCAAAGGCGATGCCATTCCGGGAGCCAGTATTACATTAAAGGGAACAACAACAGGAACAATCTCGGATGCTGAAGGAGGCTTTAAAGTTAGCGTTCCAAACTCAGGAGGTGTTCTGGTAGTTAGTTCAATCGGCTACAAAAATCAGGAGGTAGTCGTATCAAATCAGTCAACCTTAAATATTATCCTGGAATCAGACGAAGCTGCTTTGGATGAAGTAGTTGTAACAGGATACGGAACCCAATCTAAAAGAGACATCACCGGAGCGGTAACAACAGTTAATGCAAAAGACTTGCAGTCTGTTCCTGCTACAACATTTGCCCAACAGTTACAAGGTAGAGCCTCAGGCTTAAGTATTGTAAACGACGCTACACCGGGTGGTAACGCAACTGTGCGTATTCGTGGTTTTGGTACAATTGGTAACAATGACCCTCTGTTTATTATTGATGGTATACCAACCGAAAATCAAGGTAACTTAAACCCCAATGATATTGAAACCATCCAGATTCTGAAAGATGCTTCGGCGTCTTCAATCTATGGTTCTCGTGCGGCAAACGGGGTTGTTATCATCACAACCAGAAAAGGAAAAATAGGCCCTGCAAAAATCAATTTCTCAGCTTACTATGGTACTCAGAAAGTATCAGAAAATGTACAGTCATTGAATGCAAAAGAGCTTGGCGAGTACCTTTATCTGGCTGATAAATATGCGGGTAAAACTCCTTCACACGGTCAGTATACTTTTGGGCCTAATGGCGAAGTAACTATTCCTGACTATGTGTTTCCAAGTGCAGGTAAAGCAGGTGCAGCCAACACTAACCCAGCTTTATATTCATTAACACCTGATAATATCTATCCTATTACAAAAGCAGCAGATACTTACTGGTGGGGAGAAGTAACACAAACAGCTCCTATTCAAAACTATCAGCTATCAGCTAGTGGTGGTTCTGAAAACAGCCGTTATGCACTATCAGTGGGGTATTTCTCACAAGATGGTGTAGTTAAGTTCATCGGATACGACCGTTATACACTCCGTTCTAACACCGAGTTCTCGGCCATTAAAAAGAAATTGAGAGTTGGTGAAAACTTCACGGTATCGTTCGATAACCGCAAAGGTGGTTTCAATAACAACGAAGAACAAAATGCTGTTTCGGGTTCTTACAAACACCATCCTTTGTTGCCTATTTATGACATCAACGGTTTCTTTGCTGGTTCACGCGGGGCTAACTTAGGTAACAACTCAAACCCTTACGCTTCATTGGCACGTGCTGCCGATAACAGAAGATACAGACTAAGAGGTTTCGGTAATATCTACGGTGAGTACGATATTCTTCCATTCCTGACTTTCAAAACCAGTTTGGGTATCGACATCACTACTGAAAACGGTAAATACATTAGCCGTGCAAACCCTGAGTATATTGAAGGTAGCTTCAACAATGGTTCTGAATCAAATACAAGCTATGACTACCAATGGGTATGGCAAAATACTTTATCGTTCAGCAAAACTTTCAATAATATTCATAAAGTTGATGCTTACGTAGGAACCGAGGCCATCAAACAATTTGGTGAGTATTTCGGTGCAACCCGTAATGGTTATGCTTTCGAAACTTTACCGATTATTAGCTACCTAGACTTAGGAGACCCAACCAGAGTAGGTAACTACGGTAGAGTTGGTAATGACTATACCTTATTCTCTCAGTTTGGTAAATTCAACTATGCCTATAACGATAAGTATTTAGTACAGGCCATCATCCGTAATGATGCTTCGTCTCGTTTCCTTTCTGCTTCTCGTAACGCGCTTTTCCCTGCGTTTAGCTTGGGCTGGCGTTTGTCAGAAGAGAAATTCATCTCTTCAAACCTGGGCTTTATCAGCGACCTGAAACTTCGTTTTGGTTGGGGTAAAACTGGTAACCAGAAAATTGGTAACTACAACGCATATACAACGTATCGTTCTGATATCTTCCATGCGGGTTATCCGATTGATGGTAGCCAGACTACACCAACAATTGGTTATGACACGCAAGCATTTGGTAACCCTAATGCTAAATGGGAGGCTACAACCTCAACAAACGTAGGTTTGGATGCGTCTTTATTAAAAGGTAAATTAAACTTTGAAATCGACTTGTGGAAACGTGTAACATCAGATATGTTATTCACAACTCCATTGACTTTCACAGTGGGTGACGCTAACGCGCCGGCATTTAACGTAGGCCAGATGACCAACAAAGGTCTTGACCTCGGTATCAGCTACAAAAATAATATCCGCGATTTCCGTTACAGCATTTCAGCTAACTTATCAACTTATAAAAACAATGTTGATAAACTTGATGCTAGCCCGAATACGCGTTATTTTGGTTATGGCTCTCGTGTACCTGCTGTTACTTTAACACAAGCTGGTTTGCCAATTTCATCATTCTATGGCTACAAAGTAGTAGGTATCTTCCAGTCTCAATCTGAAGCAGATGCATGGCCTAAATACGAAGACTACAACAAACCGGGTAAATTCAAAATTGCTGATATTAATGGCGATGGCAAAATTACAGATGCTGACCGTACTGTAATAGGTAACCCTCACCCTGATTTCGTTTATGGTTTGAACTTTAACTTTGGTTATAAAGGATTCGACTTAACCATTTTTGCTAACGGAACTCAAGGAAACGATGTATTTAACTATACTCGTTACTTCTCTGACTTCAACACGTTCCAAGGCAACCGTTCAAAACGTGCTTTATACGATGCTTGGCAGCCAAACCATACATCAGGTACTGTACCTATTATGGATGCTAACGACCAAGTAAGTAGCCGTCCGTCTAGCTATTTCATCGAAGATGGTTCATATTTCCGTATTAAAAACGTACAGCTAACTTATACACTTCCATCAAAAGTGATTGGTAAAACAGCGTTAGATAACGCACAGATTTACCTGCAAGTGCAAAACTTGGCAACATTTACAAAGTATACTGGTCTTAACCCTGAAATTCAGACAGGAACTGACAATACTTTAGGTTTTGATGGTGGATATATGCCTGTATCGAGAACAATTATTGTAGGTGTTAACTTTGGTTTCTAAGATTTTAACCAAAAATCAATTACTATTAAACAAATACGATTCAAATATGAAAAGTAATAAAATTATTAAAATATTTGTGGCTACAGGACTCACCATTGGATTTGCAATTGGTTGTAGTGATGATTTCCTGACCCGCGAACCGCAAGCTCAATATAGCCCTACTGCTTTAAAAACAGCCAAAGGGGTTGAGGGGGTTTTATTAGGTGCCTATGCAATGGTAGATGGTACTGGCCTTGACGGGCAAGATGCTTGGATGAACGATATCCATAACTGGGTTTTCGGTGGAATCCCTTCTGATGATGCCTATAAAGGAACCGACGCCGGTGACCAACCCGAAGAGTCTTTCCTTGAAAAATGGGACTTCCAGCCTACAAACAACCACATTAAAAACAAATGGAGAGGTTTGTTTAAAGGTGTAGCTCGTACCAACGACGTTATCAATACATTGAAAGATGTAAAAGATATAAGCGAAGCAAGAAGAGCGCAGATTTTGGCTGAAGCTAAATTCTTGAGGGGTCTTTTCCATTTTGAAGCGAAAAAAATGTGGAAAAACATTCCTTACATTGATGACGCTACCTTCAACCTGAACGACCTTGAAAGTACAAAAATTCCTGTTGACCCTAACGCATGGGCTAAAATTGAAAAAGATTTTGCCGATGCTGCCAGTGTTTTGCCAGCTACACAGGCACAGGTAGGTCGTCCGACTAAATGGGCGGCTAAGGCTTTTCAAGCTAAAGCTCTGATGTTTCAGGGTTTTGACGTAAACACAGGCGCGCCTAATACCGCCAAATTAACAGCAGCTAAAGCAATTCTGGAAGAAATCGTGAACAGCGGTAAATACAGACTCGTTGACCTTTATCATGATAATTTTGATGCTAGCACCCGTAACAACGCTGAGTCTATCTTTGAAGTTCAGTTTGCTTCTTCAAGTGCAACTGGCGATGCCGCCAATCAAGGTGTAGGTCTGGCTCACCCTTACGCTTCTCCTTGGGGATGCTGTGGTTTCTACCAGCCATCACAAAACCTTGTAAATGCGTTCAAAACAGATGCCAATGGTTTACCTTTGATTGATAATTTCAATGACTCGGACGTGAAAAACGACCAAGGTTTAAAACTGGAAGACCCTTTCACTCCTTACACTGGTTCGCTAGACCCTCGTCTTGACCACACCGTTGGCCGTCGTGGTATTTTGTTTATCGACTACAAAATTCATAATGTCGATTTTATCCGTGACCAAACTTATGCAGGTCCTTACTCGCCTAAAAAACATATTCCTTCTAAAGCATTTACAGGCGTAAATGGTTGGGGTAACTTAACTAGCAACAACTACCGTATTATGCGTTATAGCATGATTCTGCTTTGGTTAGCTGAATGTGAAGTGGAGGTAGGAAGCCTTGAAAAAGCAAGAGAATTGGTGAATATGATTCGTACGCGTGCGGCAAATCCGGCAGGTTTTGTACAAAAAGCTACACAAGGAGCCACTCGCGATGCCTATACTCTGGTATTCGATGCACAAGGTAATCCGGTGCCTGCGGCTAACTACGTAATTAAAAATTATACTACTCCTTGGACAAGCAAAGAAGTGGCGCGTAAAGCCGTACGTTTCGAAACTCGTCTGGAGTTTGGTATGGAAGGCCATCGTTTCTTCGACTTATCAAGATGGGGTATCGCAGCCGATGTATTGAACAAATACAACGATGTTGAATCAACAAAACGTGTCTATAAAAAAGGAGCTAAATTTGTGAAGGGTAAAAATGAGTTTTATCCTATTCCACAAGAGGCCATCGACCGCTCTGAAAAAGATGGTAAAGCAACTTTAGATCAAGACCCAGCCTATAAATAAAATTTATGGCGCAAGTTTTTAAAAAATAGTTTATTTTTACAGAGATGGTTAACAGCCATCTCTGTTTTTTCATACAATACTCCCTATTTAATAATGAAACTTACCTCTTTTAATTTCCTGTCTGGAAAAATACTCTTGTTATTGATGATTCCCCTGTTTTTTTCGTGTAGCAGCAAGCCTGACACCGTGTTTAGCTTACTGCCCTCCAAAGAAACAGGCATACAGTTTTCGAACAGAATCACCGAAAATGATACCATGAATATTGTGTCTTTTGAATACATATATAATGGCGGAGGGGTAGCTTTAGGCGATTTTAACAATGATAATAAGATTGATGTTTACTTTACCGGCAATCAGGTAGCTAATAAACTATATCTTAATCAGGGAACAAACGAGGATAACGAACTGAAATTTAAGGATGTCACTACCGAAGCAAAAGTGGATGGCGAAGGTCGCTGGTGCGGGGGTGTATGTGTAGTAGATATTAATAACGATAACCTTCTTGATATTTATGTTTCAACTTCGGTTAAAAAAGTGTCGGGCCAAAGGGCTAATCTATTGTATGTCAATCAGGGCGTAGGACGGAATGGTATTCCGTCGTTCAAGGAAATGGCACAAGAATATGGCATTGCCGATACTACCCACTCAACTAACTCAGCTTTTTTTGACTACGATAATGATGGCGACCTTGATTTATATATTCTGGTGAACCAGATGGAAGATATTAATATCCCGAATATGTATCGTCAGACGCTGAAAGATGGCACTTCAAAACGTACACACCGCCTTTATCGGAACGATTGGGACGAAACAAAAAAACATGCCTACTTCACAAATGTGTCAAAAGAAGAAGGTATTCTGGTAGAAGGTTTTGGACTTGGAGTTAACATAACTGATATTAATCAGGATGGCTGGAAAGATATTTATGTAACGAACGACTTTCTGACAAACGATTTACTCTACATTAACCAACATAAAGATGGTAAGCATACGGGCTTCGTCGAACAAGCCCATGATTACTTCAAACATACTTCTTATTCGGCTATGGGTAACGATGTAGCCGATATTAATAACGATGGTCTGGTCGATTTAATAGCCCTCGACATGATGCCTTTCAGCAATAAAAGAAAGAAAATGATGACAATGGCCAACAATTATCAGACCTTTCAGAACAACGATAGATTTAATTATATATACCAGTACCCACGTAATACGCTTCAAATCAATCAAGGACGTGACCCTAAAACTGGTCAGCCGATGTTTAGTGAGGTAGGCTTGCTGGCAGGTGTAGCACAAACCGACTGGAGTTGGACACCAATGGTAACCGATTTCGATAATGATGGTATGCGCGACATCCTCATTACGAATGGTTTTCCGAAGGATATTACAGATTTAGATTTTATGGCGTATCGCCAGACAGTAAGCGACTTGGTGGCACCTACTTTTCTATTGGAATATATTCCATCAGTAAAAATCAGAAACTTTGCTTTTCGTAACAAGGGTAATCTGCAATTTGAAGACGTAACCGAACAATGGGGCATGAGCCAAACCTCTTTCTCCAACGGGGCAGCGTATGCGGATTTGGATAACGACGGCGACCTTGATTACATCGTCAACAACATCAACGATTCGGCCTCAGTGTATCGCAACAACTCCATTCAGCTTAAACCACAGGAAAGCAACTACCTTCGGGTTCAGTTCAAAGGTAATATCCCCAATGTGATGGGCTTGGGGGCATGGGTCGAAATTCAGTATGGCAACGGGCAGAAACAAGTTTATGAACACACCCCATACCGTGGTTATCTGTCCTCAGTAGAACCAGTGGCCCATTTCGGTTTGGGTAAAACCACTGAGGTCGCTCAGGTAAAAATCATCTGGCAAAGCGGCAAGAGTCAGGTGCTGAAAGGAGTGAAGGCCAATC
>NZ_JBBAYI010000030.1:0-8879 GCF_037153985.1 Emticicia sp. 17c | reverse complement strand
AGTTGATAAAAAATGTACAGATGTAGTGGCAAGGGCTACTACTTATGATATTACACAAGGCGAAGAAGTAGGATTAATTGTAAAAGGTTGTAGCAGTGATATTGTTTGGCGAGATGAAAAACTTGCTACTGTAAGTATCAATAAAATTTGGTTAAATACTCCTACAAGTTCCCAAACTTACGCAGTGTATTGTAAAAATAGTAGTGGTGAAGCCTGTGCTTTCCAACTTCCTACAATCAATGTAAAATGTGAATTAAAACTTATTCAAAATGATTTAGAGTCACATCATAACTGGGGAGCACCAGTTGGGTCTGTAATGGTAACTGCTTTAGGCTGCCCTGCTGATGGTCGCATTGAGTGGGAAGTGAATAAGGGTAATAGAAATATTGATGGTGAAGCAATTGGATTGAATCAATATAAAATCTCTGATATAAGAAGAAATTTTTCTGCCACAATAAAAGCTACTTGTTTTATTGGCAATGAAAATTGTTCATCGACTGAACTAAGCATTTCAAGACCAGTTCAAGTATGTGGCTATTATGCTTCCGCAAAGCCTATAACACTGTCTTTAAAAAATGATAAAATAGAAATAAAAGCTCTTAGCTCTGCTAACAACAATGGATATTATGCGTATGCCGATGCTATCAAATGGCTAAATGATAAAAGTGAACAATCTCTTTCGGGAGAACAATATATACTAAAGTATTTTGATATTCCTAAAACAAAAACACTTTTTGAAGCCATAGTTATTGTTCGTGATGCGTATGATGAACTTCATGAATGTCCAGTTGCTATTCCTTTTGAACCTCAGAACTCTAACTCAAAAAACACCCCAATTATCCCACCCACAGAATGTACTCCATTTGTGGCATCAGCCAGTAAAACTAATTTTGATTGTGATGATAAAATACAATTAAGTAGCAAATGGTGTGGTGTAACAGAAACAAATACAGGTGTTGTTACTTGGGACCCTGCTATTCCGCTTAATGGCATCGTAACGCCAACAGCACAAGAAATAACTTACAAAGCCACATGCCAATTTAATGGACAAACAATTATAAGTGAAGTAAAATTAACAAAAAAGACACCTAAAGTATTTGTTTATCTATCCCAAGAATCATTTTCTAAACTATATTACAATAATATCTTAGCAGGCACAACCATAAATTTAGAATCATCAGGATGCTATGATGATAAATGCACAAAAGGTATTGTAAAATATTTTGTGCAATATTATCCCTTAGCAAACGGGTCAGGGACAGGCTTTAAACCTATGAATGGAGCATCACTAAAAATAGATGGCTCATACCAAGCTGTTGAATTTAAAGTAGTTTGTGATGCTAACAAAGGCGAAGGACTCACAAAAAAATGGGATATTCTTGTACCAAACCCTTGTGATTTTAATGTGATCGTTGATCAGGCTCACAGTAATCCTCCAATTGTTACGGGTGGATTAGCCAATATTACCATAACTGGATGTGATTTAGGAACAATTTCTTGGCGAAACTCCAATGGTGGCAGTGGAAATATTACTTCAAATAAGCGAATAGATGATAATGCTACCGGAAGCATTACCTACAAAATTGCATGTAATATGAACGGGAAAGGGGCGATTCTGCCTTTTTGCGAGAAAGAAGTAATCATTTATAGGCCTGAGCCAAAACCTGTCATAAAAGACAATACGCAATGTGCTGATTTCTTTCAGGGGAGTTATGAATATAAATTAGGGATGGCATCGGCAATAGGTACATCGTCTAATCCAACCTATACACCAAAAGAAAAAGCAATTTATGCTGGAATAGATGATTTCTCTACCAAGGGGGCATTATTAAGGCTGGCTTCCGCCAATTGCCCGAGTAATGTTGTTACCTGGTATGATAATAAGGGTACAAAAATTTCCGATAAAAATATCATCAGTATTCAATTTCCGGATACTTCACCGGCTGTCTATACTTCCGAATGTACAATAACACTCAATAATAATAAAACAATAAAATGCACATCCGATGTGACTGTTCATTTTGACCCCGATTACATCAAAGAATTGAATAGAATTCTGGCCAATGAACGAATAGCCATCCAACAAAGTAATGTAATTAATGAAGTTAGTCAAGATAATGTAGTGTCTCAGCCAAATGAAGCCACTGCTTCCAACTGTGGTTTCATGACCACCCAAAAAGCCGTAGGTGATATTCTCAAAAACCTGATATGCGACAATGGAAAACTGTTTATTGAAGCACCCATAACAACCGAAAAGGTGGAGACGCTAAAAAAAACAATTCTCGAAAACCCGATGTTTCAGGATAAAGGTATAAGCCTTCCGCCCATTACGGATGCTATGTTTGTGGATATTACCGCAGGAGGGGCTCAATGCCAAACTGCCATTGACGGCTTAGTGAAAGATGTAGTTGGTATTTCTTTGAAAGAAGATTTTAATACCCTCGTTACTGACCCTGATTTGATTGACGAACTAACAACTGATGTATTAAAAAAAATCAAGTTAAACGAAAATGATAAATGTTTATCTATTGGTGTGATAATAAGTGCTTTAAAATTAGAGATATTAGGACAGACAAACTTAAAATTATATGACTTACCAACAGCTTGCGTAAATACTACTGAAGCAGATGTGCAAGCCGAGACACCCTCTAGCTCCGTCAATTTAGGAAAAATTTCTTTATCTATGTCTAAGAGTTTTATAGGTAATGGAGTAGTTTTAAAAGAGAAGGCTTTATATGCAGAAGGCGATGCAGGCAATCCGAAAAAAGTAAATATTGTATTAGGTGACACACCCGCTATGATTTTTGAGTTTACAAGTCAAGCAATGGCTGATAGAGTATTAGATTGGATGGGAGGTGGTAAAAAAGTTCCAAATAATGGTATTTTTGATGTAAGTGCTTATAAACCTACTCGTTCAGTTTTAGAGTTTGTATCAGAAACAGAAGCTAAAATACCGTATGTCTATGATGATGCTGATAATTCGAGACCTAGGAAAAATTACTGCGAAACAGGAGGTAAAATAGAAGGCAATTTAACTGTGGGTATTGGTAAAATAATAGAAAATCCAGCTGCAAAAAGATCAGACGGTAAAACAAATCTAGAATATTGGTGCGAAAGAAGCCCATTAACTGATGATGAAATGTGGGAGATATTTGAAAACGGAGACTTTAAGGAACATGTGCAACGAATGAAAAATAAATTTACAAAACCAAATGTGAAATACAACCAATGTCAATGGGATGCTTTAGCCAGTGTAATATATAACAGAGGAAGTTATGGGACAGGAAATGATTATTGGGAAAAGAATATTGCGGATGGGGAAGTTAAAATACCAAAAGAAAACCCTGATATCAAAGAGGCTTTTATAAGTGCGTTTACAAATCGAGATAAAAAATGGTTTAAAGGATTAATGTGCCGTAGAATTGCTGAAAGTCAAATGTTTATCAATTGTTCTTATGAAAAACTAAGTACTAAGGAATGTAATGATGAATGTGAATTAAATAATGAATGTAAATAACTGAAAATATGAAAAAAATAATTATTTGTCTATTAATGGGAGTATCTTTTAATCTGTACTCTCAAAATATAAAAGAAATTAAATTTGGTAAATACATAGAGCCAATAAAGGTATTAAAACCAGAAGAGTTTAGTATTGAAGGGACATGGGAAATAGTCCATCGGGAGTGGGAATTTGATTGTGAAAAGGAATATAAAATTGGGGATACTTTAGATTATGATCCACCGTATTCAATTATGCAAGATTATATGCATTTAGGCGAATTGGTTCATTTTGATAAAAATTCTATTAGAACCTATTCAAGTATCATGGCAACTCAATCGCCATTCATACGATTCAGAAAAGGGTATTGGAATTTACAGGAATATGCTTACTATGTAAGTGGTCCTAAAGAATGTAAAGGGCAATACTACCTAAATAGATTTGGGGAGAAACAGTTAGTAATTGAAGCAGATTGTTTTTTCAGAAGTAACGAATTGATATTAGAAACAGTCAATAGTAAAAGTTGGGGAACTTATAGACAGCCTAAAGAGGGAATGTCATCATATTATTATTTTGTATTGAATGAAGATTTAATGGTCAGACTAACTTCTTTTTCGATAATCTATTTAAAACGCAGCAATAAACCTTTGCATTTCCCTATTGATAAAGATAATTATTATGTCATTACAGGAAATGGGAGAGATATTGGATTTGACTTAAACATAGCTAATAACGAGTTTAAACCTGATAATTATATGAAGATAGTTTATCCGGAAAATTTAGTAAAAAAAGACAGTAAGCCATTTACTATTGATAATTATACGAAGTTCTCCTGTGAGAATTTAGAAAGGGGTTTACCTGATTTGAAACTAATTTACGGAAATACCTTTGTTGGGAAGGATGGAAAAACTTATGGTTCTGCTCCAGATGTGACAGAAAGCGGTAATAGAATTTATATTCCTTTTAAGGAGCTTAATAAAAATATACTTGATATTTTTATTAAAAAAAGAGTAAAAAAGCATGAGCTGTGGCAACTTCGATACAAAGTATTGAAACCTGTTCTGAAACGAATAAATAAAAAAACCTACATTTATAAAGAACCGAATAATGAAAAGACGATTATGTATTTGATAAAAGGTGATAAAACAAAAGTAATAGATGAAGAAAAAGATTGGTATTATATTGAGTTTAATGGTGAAAAAATGATACGAGGCTGGATAAAGAAAAGTGATGTAGGAGCAAATTGAAACCCTTATAAGGCAAAGTATCAAACTTAGTGATTACCTCATTTCCAAACAGGAATGAGGTTTTTTCTTAAAAATGACTAAGAGTTTTATAGGTAATGAAGTAGTTTTAAAAGAGAAGGATTTATATGCAGAAGGCGATGCAGGCAATCCGAAAAAAGTAAATATTGTATTAGGTGACACACCCGCTATGATTTTTGAGTTTGAGACAAAAGAATTGGCTAATAAGATGATAGATTGGATTGGCGCGAATAAAAAAGAAGAAACAAAAACTTTAAAATATGAAAGTGGTCAAGAATATGGATGGTTATCCGCTTCCGAAGAATCTAAAAATCCATGTGATATAGGTTATGACGAATCGGGTGGATGCAGCTATGGTAAACATTAAATGGCGGTTAAAACAGGAAAATTGAACGAATTTATTGATTGGTTAATAAAAAAATATCCGGATAAAAGTATAAATGAATATAAAGGATTTACAGAAACTATTATAAATGATGCAAAAAAAAATGACTCTAAAAATGGATGTGAAAAGTGTGAACTAACGACAGAATTTCAGAAAGTTTGTGATGATAATGGTTTTATTAGTTTAGCCCATGAATTTATTTCCGAAAAGAATTATAAGCCAACATACAACAAAATAATGAATATGTTTGGTGAGTCAAGTCTTTTTAAGAATTTAAATTCAAAAGACGAAGAAGCGTTAAAAGAGATGTGCTATTCACTTGGAGTACAACATGGAGGTGCGTTCAGAATTTTTATGATGGCATTACTCAAAGACTATACAGGATGCTCTGAAAACCAGATTCTGGATGTTGATGACTCGGACTGTTCGCCGAGTTTATCAGATTATCCTAAAGAAAATCCATCATCAACTCAAAAAGTAACTATGAATCAAACCGCAAATAGTATTTCTATGCAAGACTATGTTAAACGAGTTTATGCAGCAAGAAAATTATATTTAAAAGCTAATAGAAATAGTATTAGCAATTGGGATATCATTATAAAAAATAGATATAAAAAAGAAGAAAATTCAATCAATAAAACTATTTATAACAAATGAGAAATATTATTCTTTTAGTTCTAAGCATATCTTTATCGTGCCAAGCACAGACTAAGCCAAAACCAGACTTGAAGTATACGCCTATTGAAATATTTTATGAAGGCAATTTGCCATTTAGAAAAAAGTCGAGCCATTTTACTATTATGAACTATACACTTGTAAATCCATTAATAGCGAGACAATTCTATGATAAATCTCAGGAAGAGTTTTCAACATTAAATACAACAATTTCATTTCCCAGAGATGCTTGTCAATCAATAATTGAAAATTATATCTCAAAAAAAACAGACAGTAATTATAGCGGGATGTTTTATAATCCTTTTTCGAATCAAAAACTTGTAGGAGCCAAATTATCAGAAGGTATCTATAGTATTAGTTTTGATAATAAACAAATATATTATAGATGTGTTTGTATCCCATCAAACTATCTTTCACTAAAGAAAGATTATAAGGAAAATCTTTCAGAATTTAATTTACCTGGAGGATACGTATTGGATGCTAAAGAAATGAATAAATTAGTAATTAGAAGACTTGATAGCTTAGATTTGAATGAAATACCCTTTTATAATATTTATCCATTTGACATTTCTCCTTCATTTGACTGTTCACAGGCAAAAAGTTTATCAGAAAAGGTTCTTTGTAGAAATGCAGATCTGTCAAAGCTTGACAGAGAATTAATCGATATTTACAATAAATTGATATTACTGAAAGGAGAAAAATTAAGAATAGACCAAAGAATTTGGATAAAAAATAGAGAAAAGGCTATTGAGAAAAAATCATATATAGAATCCATAGAGCTTTTAAGAGAGCTATACGTAAAACGTATCCAAGAATTAAAGCTAATAAAGTGAGTGGATACAATATTAAATTTAGTCCTAATAAAAAGTAATTTAAAAAAACTTTCACTTACATTTTAGAAAGAGGGTAATAATAGGGACACAAATATATTGCTAATACGGTAATATGTTTTCGTATAATCCAAATCCAAGTGCACCAAACGATAGTATCAAATACTTAAAAGGAACAGGAAAGTATTTTATAGCACTATTTAATGGAATCGCTGGAGAAGAGATATTTTCCCCGCCACAAAATGGAGAACCTAATTATTTTACATTTAATTATAATGGTAGAGATAATGAATACCATCAGCAAATACATCATCTACCCAACATAGTTGTAAAGGCACTATGCAAAAATGAAGTTGAAAAGGCGAAGGTAGAGGAATTCTTAAATATAAAATACGGCTGCATAAAAACGGCAAAAAGTTATCTATATAAAATACCGAATGTTCCTACCCAACAGTACCTTGTCAACAACGATCCTATCGAATTGGTAGAGGAAAAAAGCGGTTGGTTAAAAGTTAAATATTACCCTGAGCAAAATGGAGAATGGCTCGGCAAAACGATAGTAGGTTGGATAAAAAAGAGTGATTTAGAGGCAAACTGAGAGTATCCTTTGAATACTTTATCTGATGTATCTAAAAAATATAGATGTGGTGCTGGAGAAGTTACTAAAGAGCAAGCTGGTAAAAATCTGTTTTGCTATGTCTATCGTTGCGAAGGCGGCAATGGAGATGAGGAAAGTTGCGATGGATACAAATATAGAGGACATGGTTTTTTACAATTAACCTGAAAAAAACAATACAAGGATTTTGATGACTGGTTAAGTAACGAAGGGCTAGGACGAGATTACAAGAAGGTAATGACTAACCCTGATGAGGCATTTGATGATATGGAAATTTCCTGTCTATCGGGTATGTGGTACTGGGAAGAAAATAATGGCAATTAAAAGGCAGACAATGCTATTCCCGACTCTTCTGGTTTTGATGATAATTTCGAAAACGTCTCAAAGACTATCAATGTAAAAGCGGAGAATAATGAGAATAGAGAACGAATATTTACAAACGCATATAATGTTTTAAACAAATGACAAAAACACTCATAATTATTTTGTTAGCCATCCTCAGTTGTGATGCGCAGACACAAAAAAAAGATATGCTAAATGGAGGCACTTCTGCACGAACTGTCAATGATTTTTTGGAAGGCTATGCTTGGATTTATGAAAAAAATGATAACTATCCCCATGCTGATCAAAGTTTTTGGATATACAATGATAATAAGTTATATTTTATCAAGAATAACAATAAGTTAGAAAATGGAATAGATTATTTAAACATAGCCAAATATTTTTATGGTTTCTATTGCTTTTTTCCACGTACACCTTTCCCATATATCGAATCTGCGAGGAACAATGTGTATACTCCTATTCCGAAAGACTCAGTCTTTTTGGATATGCCCATAAGTAGTACGAAAATGAATGAAATTTTTATACTTGAAGGCTTAGATAAAATAGAAGAAGCATACACTGAAATGCAATATCGTGCAATGTCATATTCATTCTCACTGGCTCAATCTAATTATATTGAGACTAATAGGGCATGGCTTCCTGTCCCCGGCACAATTGGTGGAACGCTCCGCATAATAGAGCCTCCCAAACCTATTCAAGATTTTATTAAATATCTAAGAAGGGATAAATTAAAGAAAATAGTCAGTACAAAATCTGACATTTACAATAATCTTCGTATATCTACTAAAATGTATCTCATCAAAGAGGATGAAGGAGAGATATTAGAAGAAAAAAACGACTGGCTAAAAATCAGATATTACGGCAAAAAAACCATTGAAGGTTGGATAAAGAAAAGCGATGTGGAAACAAATTGAAACCCTTATAAACTTAGTGATTACCTCATTTCTAAGCAGGAATGAGGTTTTTTATTAAAAATGGCTAGAGTTTTATGGGTACTGAGGTAGTTTTAAAAGAGAAGGCTTTATATGCAGAAGGCGATGCAGACAATCCGAAAAAAGTAAATATTGTATTAGGTGACACACCCGCTATGATTTTTGAGTTTGAGACAAAAGAATTGGCTGATAAAATGATAGATTGGGTGGGTGGCACTAGCCCATCAGATAATAAGGCAACATTTCCTATAACCGGAACGCAATTGAAAGAGATTTTTCCTTCAACTAAACAAGAAAGGTGTGATGAAGTGGCTAAAATTATTAACAAATATAGT
>NZ_JBBAYI010000029.1:0-10804 GCF_037153985.1 Emticicia sp. 17c | reverse complement strand
AAAGGGGAAGCGGGTACCCAAGGGGGTTGTGTATATGCGGTGGGAGATTATTTCAGAACCCGTTCAATCAGCCAAGCCGACTTGCAAAATGAACAAGTCCGCATCATTGCTGACATAATCAAGCGCACCGAACCTACCGTTTTTCATGGTGATTTGGAGGTAGCCATTCAAAAATACCAAGAAAAAGGGACTGAGATAGCAAGTAAGGGTACCATTACGGCAGAAGACAAGCAAGACTTATTGACTTATACGCAAGGAATACAAGGAGCCATCAGTACTTGGAAAGACAAGTTTTCAGAGGTATTTGGTTGGGGCGAAACCGACCCCAAAATAGGTGAAATTCTAGGTGATATGACCGCTATCCTGACCCAACTCAAGGCTGACAAAACAAGCATGGAAGGCGGAACGCCGCCCGCAGGAACAAGTTACCCGACTATTCCTGATTTAAAGACCAAAATAGATGTCATTATTGAAAAAATAAAGTCCTTGCAGCAAGACAATGCCCCCAAACCACCGAGGATACAAAACGTAGTAGCAACCAATATTGGCTATAATGACGCCACTCTTACTTGGCAAGGCGACCCTCGTTTTACGAAATACGTAATTAGTTACAAAACTGCTGATGGTGGAGAATTGATAGAAACAGTCAATTCAAATCGTTTAGACCTCAAAAACCTCCAAGAAAATAGTCAGTATGGCTTCAGGATTGAAGCCTATGTGGGTGATGAAGTGGTGAGTACGTATGAAAATGGGGAGTTTAAGACTTTAACTCAAAAATTACCCCCTCCAATTAATTTAATTAGTACTAAATTAACTGGAAAATCTATAAAACTGTCTTGGGATAAAGATCCTAAACATAAAAGTTATAAGTTGATTTATAGAAGTAGAGATGGGGAATTACACACCGTTTTCCCTCAAACAAATCAAGTAATTATTGATAATTTAGACCCAACAGAAGTTTATCCATACGAAGTAATTGCCCTTAGTGATAATTTAGTAAGTGATGCAGCAAATAGTGATTTTACAACTGGTTTGGTATGTAGTGTTTCTTTAAAAGCTAGTAGCTTAAACATATCAAAAGGAGAGCAAACAACACTTACTGCCAGTTGTGGCGGTACTCTTAATTGGTACAATGGTGGGGAAGACATAGGAGTGGTTCAAGGAAGTATACTTTCTTGGCAAAACGGAGAGAATGGCACGATCTCTTCCGATAGAAAAACGTTAATCATAACCCCATTACAAAATACAACTTATACAGCAATATGTGAAGTAACAGATGGTATTGAAACAAAATCGTGTACCAGTGCAAGCCTCATTAACGTACAACCTGAAATATGTAAAAACTTTGTTATTAATCCCTCAAAAGAGGTAATACAATCAGGTTCTCTTGTTTCTATATCAGCAAGTGGTTGTAATGGTAGTTTTGCTTGGGATAATGGCTTAGGTGTTGAAAAGTCTTTAGCTTTTCGAGTGATAGAGAAAACCATGTTTACAGCAAGATGTAGTACAACAGAAGGAACTTGTGTAGCAACTGCAAGTATAGATATTGAGAAGAAGACTTCTTGCAGTAGTTATGAACTTGGAGGAAAGTATGATAGCTATAAATGTGGCGGAATACTTGATGGATTTTTGTTCGGTCATACATGTGATAATTATGAATATTATATATATAGTAGCACTGGAAACGTTAATGATATAAAAAATATAAGTTATGAATTTCAGGGCAATGCAGATGAAACCAGTCAATATGAAAAAAAATTTTATGCTATCGATGTTGATGGAGCTTTTACAGTAATTGCGACCTTTTCGGATGGAATGAATACTTGTAAAATATCAGATGTAGGTACAACCAAAACAAAAAACTGTGATTTCAGTATCTCACAAAAAACAGAAACAGATGGTGGAATAACATTAACACAAGTAGGTTGTAGTGCAGGAAATACTGTAAAGTGGGATGATGGCACTGGAGGTATTAATGGAGTTTTAACTCAACAACCAAGCATCACAGTACCTCCAATTAGTAAAAATTATACTGCAATATGTGGGCGAAATTCATGTCTTGTACGCACCCATGTTGAAACTCCCATTGCTATGGGATTGCTTATAACCAGTCAAGACTTATCAGGAAAGCCTAAGATTTATACCGATTATATAACTGGAAAGCCTTCAAATATTCCAGCAACCGAATATCCTGTAAAAATAGATGCTCTTTATTGTAATGGGAATTTGACATGGAGTAGTTCGCCACAAGTTGAGTTAAATATCAATAATAATAGTATTAGTATCAGCACTCCACCAATACAAACAACAACCTATACTGCTACTTGTATTAAGAATAATATTGTTATGCAACAAAGCGTAACACTCAATATTTCAAGTAAAAGCTGTTTTGCCATTGAAGCACCAGCAACAATTGAGATTGGAGAAGATGCAACACTAACAGTAACTGAAAATTCTGGCTGTATGGGTGATATAACTTGGTATCAAGGAGATATACAGATTGATGAAGGAACTGAGATATTTGTAACACCTTTGCAAAGCACTACTTACACCGCTAAATGTAGCAACCCACAATGTGCAGAATCGGTAACAGTAAAAGTAAAACCATGTAGCCTTGCTATTGCCTCTTCTACTGGTAAAAACAGTGTAAAAATGGGTGAGACAATTACACTTGCAATTGAAGGTTGTTCGGCTGGAACAATCAACTGGCAAGGAGGTGATGCTGATGGAGAGATTGGTAATGAGATAAGTATAAGACCATTTGAAAAAACAACCTACACTGCCACTTGTGACATTGTTGAGGGGTGCAGTAAAACAATAACTATTGATGTAATCACAGATTTACCACCCAAAATTCCATGTGAAAATTTCATACTTACGGCCAATAAAACAGAAGCCAACATTGCTGATAATGCTACTCTTACAGCAAGTGGCTGCACTGGTGGAACAATTTCTTGGCCAAATAATAGTACCATTATTAGTGCAAATACCGCAAAAGTAACTATCACTATTTGTGGAGAGAATAATTATGTAGCTACTTGCCAAAATGCAGGACAAACAGGTACAGCACAAGTTAAAATCAATGGCAAACTTAATTTTACAGTAGAGCCAATTATGGCTACAATCGCAGTAAATTCTGGTAAATCAGTAACTCTCACAGCGAAGGGTTGTTTAGGAGGGAATGTAGTATGGCATGGGCCTGAAAATGATGGGACAACTACTGCCATCAATAGTGTTACAAAAGTAGGCGAATATACAGCCACCTGTAACATCCCAACTTGTACACCTCTTGCTCAGAAAGTAACTGTCACATATAGCTGTCCAGGTTTTGTACTTAATGCCTCACCAGCATTTATAAAACCGAATACTAGTGCAACCGTTACTTTTACTGCTAAAGGATGTGAGGGAGGAGAAATTATCTGGTGGGATAACACAAGAACTACCAGTATGACAAAAACGATCAGTAATGTCGTACCACCAAAAACCTATAAAGCAATTTGTTCATTCTGTCCACAAAATGAAGTTTCGGCAATTATTTCAGAGGATATACCACCCAATCCAGAAGTGTGTGCACCTTTTCAAGCAATAGCTTCTACGACAACCTTCATTGAAGGTGATGCACCAATAACCCTACAAACAATAGGCTATAATTGTAAAGGGGCCATAACATGGTCGGATGGACAAGTCGGCAATTTTATCACTGTAAACCCAAATAATAATATCACTTATCAGGCTACTTGTACATCTGATGGTGCATCGTGCCCATCACGACCAGTGAGTATCAATGTAATCAAATGTAGTGATTTTGATGCTTATGCCATGCCTTCTTATAGTACTACTGCAAATATTGTAGTAAGTAATTGTTATGGAAATATCACTTGGAATGGAGCAATGGTTGGAAGTAATGTATTTGAAGTAGAAATACCAGATTCGTATAAAGGAGTAGTTGGGTGTGACAGACCTAAATGTACAAAAACCGTAACCATACAAAAACAAGAATGCCCAACACTCAAATGGACTAATGACAATACCTATCCATCCTGCAAAATTGTCAACGGATATACACATTATTATTACAAATATACCCTACAAAATGCTTGTCCTTATTATAAAATAGTTGATTTACTTAAAGAAGACGTTGACCTCAAAGATACTCAGGGTAATCGCCCGATTATTGAATTTGTAAGTGTTGGAGATGTTCCCTCTAAACTGATAGTGAGATGTTTTGAGGACCAGACTTTTAAAAAAGAAGTCTGTCGAACCCCAATAGAAAAAGCCGAATATCTGCCTGATTTACCATCCAACTGTTTTACCAATAGCATTAATAGCAGAATTACTCAGGCTAATAACACTGTAACTTTTTGTAATACCCCACTGCCAATGAGTAAAGCGGCCAGTGGCTATTTAGCCAAGCTATGCGAAGACATTGGGCAGTTAAAAGACGATGACGGAAATAGTTTTCTAAAGAATCCAGATGGCACCATGAGCGAAGCCAATGCCAAACAGATGATAGCATTGGTAGAACAAGCTCTCAAAAATAGTGGCAACAGCGACCTTAGTAATTTTACGACCCCAACTGACCAAGTGGCTATTTTGGCAGCCTTACAGGCAGGAAACTGTACGGTCTTTGGTACCGAAATGGCTAAGGGCTATAGTAATATCATTACTGCTGGTGGATACAATACTAGCATTCTGAGTACGTTTGAAGAAACAGAACGAACTGCTCTAAAAGCACTTTATCAACTACCCGATGCCATCAAGGCTATATTGGCACGCATACGCCAAGGGAATATCGATAAAAAAGAGAGTGTAAGCATTAGTAATATTATTCATAACTATGAAATAGCGTTTGGCATGGTAAAGAAAAAAGATGGTATTATGGAATATTATCAACCATTGGTATTATCAGATGGAATAACTACTGTAAGTGCCATACAGCTACTCTTTAGTGATAATATCGTGAAGGTAAACCCAGTACCTTTACCACCAGCAGTTGATATATCATTAAAAGATAAATCGGAAGATAATAATACCATCATTTACGGTTCAATAAAAACATCATCAAACTGGATAAGTATTACTGATACAAAAACGGATGAATTTAAGGCCTTGAAGCAATAGCTGAGTCCGCCTTCTTATACAGCTACTTTCCCAATTACGGGCGAGCAATTAAGAGAAATTTTCTGCACAAATGTTGATAAATGTAAGAGTCCTTCATTGGACAGGTGTAATGAGATTGCAAATGTGATTAACAAGTATAGTGATAAATTTGAAATAAATACAGCACTTAAGCTGTCTTATTTCTTAGGACAGATTGGAACGGAAACACAAAGGTTGAACAAATTACAAGAAACTACTTGCTATAAAAGTAAAGATAGAATAAAAGAAATATTTGGTAAGATTTACTATTGTGACTTATTTGAAGGATATGAAGCAAGTTGGGATGAGTGCGGAGAAGGACATCCAAAACAATGTACTCCAAAATTAGCTAAAATTACTTCCGACTTAGTCGTTAAAGATAAATATGTATGTTCTCCTTTATTAATAGATTACACCTATTCTTGCCGAATGGGAAATGGAACACCTGCATCAGGAGATGGTTCAAAATTTTTAGGCAAAGGTTTTATACATCTAACTGGTAAAGGTCAATTTGAAAACATTTCAAATTTATGGAATGCAGACCCAGACAATGTTAATAATAAAAAAGACTTTGCGGGTAAAGATATTAATGAAATAACTGACAATATTGATGTTGCAATAAGAGCAAGTATGTATTATTGGAAAGATAATGAATTAAATACATTGGTTAAACCAGATATGAAAGATAGTCAAATTGATAAAGTTGGGGCAATTGTAAATGGAACAAATCCACCGAATAGCCCTGATGACCGTAGGAAATTTACAAAAAAAGCATATTCAATTTTAATAAAATAAAATCATGAAGATTATTGATAAAGTACTTATTATAGTTATCATTTTCATTTGTAATGAAATAACAATTGGTCAAACCATTGGAACATTAAAAGATATTCAAGGTATTTGGCAACATCAGGATATAAGAGCAGACGAAGATGTTGATAAGAGTTATCAAAGCTGGAATATAATAAAAAATGATACTATTCTTACAATTTTGTATATCAAGGAGAGCCGAAGTATATCTGCTTCTTTGATAAAATGTGGTTTTCAAGATAAAAAAAAGATAGATATAGATTCTTTGGATGTTACAAAGTTAAAAAACAAGGGCAAATACTTTACTAATATATTTTTAGACGAAATACATAACAATAATTATGCAAAAAAGTCTGGGATAATTGTATTTGAATATTTCGAGCTTTTAGATAAAAATACATTGGTAATGAATGGAGGACATGTTTCTTCTTTTACTAAAGTTGATAAATTACCTTCTAAGATTTTAAAAATGGTTAAAGGTTTGCAACAAAAAGATATTGTTAAATTTCTAATTCTTGCTAAAATAAAGTAAATCACTCGTTAACATGGAATTATGCAACTTTCAAACTCAAAAAAAGCATATAATCTATTAAAATGAGAATAGTATTAATCATATTATTACTCCCTTTCTATGGACTAAAAGCCCAAGAAAACTATGTGGAAAAATTCCAAGGCTTTTGGGGTGGGCATATTTCTAACGACCCTGAAAGTAAAATGTATTTTTATGAAATAGTTAAAAATAATAATAAACTTTCAATTACCTATGAAAAAGATAAAATTATGGAGGTTCTTATAACAAGAATAGGGTTTGTTAATCAACGAAAAGATAGCTTAGTATTGGCTGATTTAAAGAATAGTGGCAAATATTTATGTGATTGTATAATAAAAAAAGAGATTTCCTTAGACTGCTTTTTTATAGAAGGATTTGATAAAGAAGGAAATTCTTATTGGTATGGTAATACTGATATTTATGATTTTAACAAAATTCCAGCATTACCCCAAAAAGTCATAACAGATTTATTAAAATGGGATTCAGGCAAAGTAAAAAGGGATTATTTAAAAGAATTTATGGAAAAGAATATTTTTGAAATAACAGTTAACAAAACTAATATTTTTTTTAACATTGACACACCTACTAGAATGTACCTAATAAAAGGTGATGAAGTGGAAGCATTAGAAGAGAAAGGAGAGTGGCTAAAAATCAGGTATTATGGCAAAAAGATAATCGAAGGATGGATAAAAAAAAGTAATTTGGGGATGGATTGACAGAACGATGAGCGAAGCCAATGCCAAACAGATGGTTGCTTTAGTAGAACAAGCTCTCAAAAATAGTGGCAACAGCGACCTTAGTAATTTTACGACCCCAACTGACCAAGTGGCTATTTTGGCAGCCTTACAGGCAGGAAACTGTACGGTCTTTGGTACCGAAATGGCTAAGGGCTATAGTAATATCATTACTGCTGGTGGATACAATACTAGCATTCTGAGTACGTTTGAAGAAACAGAACGAACTGCTCTAAAAGCACTTTATCAACTACCCGATGCCATCAAGGCTATATTGGCACGCATACGCCAAGGGAATATCGATAAAAAAGGAGTGCAAGCATTAGTAATATTATTCATAACTATGAAACAGCCTTTGGTATGATAAAAAATACCCTAGGAAAAATGGACTATGTAGGTAAATTAGTTTTGTCTGATGGAATAACTACCGTTACAGATATTCATCTACGCTTTAGTGATAATATTGTGAAGGTAAACCCTGTACCTTTACCCTCTGCGATTGATATTAGTTTAAAAGACAAAACAGAAGCAGCCAATACTATTATTTATGGTGTTGAGCTATCATCTACTAATTATATAAGTATTGCTGATACGAAACCTGAGGAATTTAAAGACTTGAAAGCATATCTTGGTGGTAATAGTGGTTACATACCACCTATTGGAGAAGTAGATATAGACCAATTGCAAGTATCACAAGAAGGAAAAAGCCTTATTTCTAAAGAAGAAGGGGGATGTATTCTTCATATTTACAACGATTATAAAGGGGCTAAATCAGATTATTGTAAAGAACATTACGAAGACGGACAAATTATAAGTGGTCACAAAACTGATGCTTCATGGAATAGAAATCCATGTGATGCTACACCTCATTATGGAGAAATTAAAAATTATAATATAAAAGGATATGGAAATCCTACAATATCGGTTGGTTATATGATTACAAATGAGGCAGAATTATCTTCATTTTGCTTAGTTAATGGAGGATACATATCAAAAGACAAATGTTTAGATTTATTCTCAAAAAAATTGCCATCATACATTGAAGATTTGAAAAAAGCATTACCATCAAATGCAAAACTTACTCAATGCCAATTTGATGCATTGGTAAGTATAGTATATAACCGTGGAATTGGAAAGGAAAATTGTTCAAAGGGTGTTGGTAAATGTGGATTTAAAAGTGATGAATTATATAAAAATTATTTAAAAAATGGCAACTTTAGTGGAAAAAATGAGACTGAACGAGAAGAAATTAAAAATTTCATAATTAATGACCACTCAAAATTAAAAGGAGGGAAACGTCGAGAAGCTGAAGCCAATCTATATTTTAACTGCAAATACTAAATAATTATGAAAAACCTAAGTACACTATTTTTATTATTAATGATTGTAAATACCTCCATTGCTCAAAGTTCGATAACAGTGGATAATAGGCTTTTTAAAATAGTACGAGTCGATTCATCAAAATTTGATATACGAGGATGGTGGATGATTATTGATAAGAAATATTCTTATGATGACGATAATATTCATAAGAATAACCCAACAGAACATTTGAATAAAGGTAAAGTACTATTTTCTGATGATTATTTTTATGCTTTTACACCTGACCTACATAATTTAATCTTTAATCCTACTTTTAAAAAGAAATATTATGAAAATATAAAGAAGAATAGTCGCTTAACCTACCTACAAAATTTTTTTGAAGGTTTATTGTATGTAAATATTTATGAAAACAATGAATCAGAACCTTTATCAACAGTCACTGTAATAAATCAAGACTTAATAGCTTATACAGAGGCAGATGATGAGTTTATATTTATGGAAAGGATTAACAATAATAGTGATAATAATTTTTGGCAAAAGGTCGATGATTTCGAAGTAATGTTAAGTAATGGCTATTCTGGCTATAATTATCAATATATAGTTTTGCCTAAAGAGAAAGTTAAAAAGAAAGAGGGTTTCTTGGAGTTTATTTATATTTCACAGAAGACTTGTGTTGATACAACTTTTTCTATTAAATACATTATAAATAAGAATATTCATAGTCAATTAAAAAAAGATTACAATCTATACACTGACTAGTCCTAAAAAAGCGATACAGGATTAATTAATAATAAATGTACATTTTTAAGCAGTAGAAATCATTTGATTTCTACTGCTTTTTGATTTATAAGACTTAATTATAAGTTTATTTTGATTGTGCATCTGCCTGGGTGTCAATAAATAATTCGATAAATGTGGTCTTATATTATTGTAAATTTCAATTGACTCTTTTACTATTTGTTTGATGAGTTTTAGATTCAGACTATACTTATCAATACTAAATTCTTGCTTTAATATTCCATTTACTCTTTCAGCTATTGCATTTTCATAAGGGTCAGAATTCTGAGTCATACTGCATTTTATTTGGTTCTTTTTTAGTAATTTCTGGTAGTCATCTGAGCAATATTGCAAACCTCTATCCGAATGATGAATTAAGGATTGTTGTCTGTTACTTCGTTGTTTAATTGCCATTTTTAAGGCATTTATACTGCTTTCAGTATTCAGATTATCAGCCACATAGTACCCCACAATCTTTTTAGAATAAGCATCTGTAATCAAACTCAAGTAACAAGGCTTATCTCTTCTACCGATATAGGTAATATCCGATACCCAGACTTGTTCTGGCCTATTAATCGTTAAATCATCAATCAAATTCTTATGTTTTCTGAATCTATGATGAGAGTTGGTAGTAATGCGATAACTACGTTTGGGCTGTATTAATAGATGATTAGCCCTAAGAATATCAAAAAAACGGTCTCTACCTATTTTGAGTCTTCGTAACGGCTCATTCAAAAGATAATACATTTTCCTTGTGCCTATCCTTGGCATCTTGATTCGTAAGTCCTCTATTAATTTAATTACTTCGCTGGCTTTATCTTGTTTAATTCTTTTTCTGCGAATACTCCGATAATAAACCTGTCTGTCTATCCCGAACAAGGAACAGGAAAACGCTAACGTTTGTTTTTGTTCTTCTTTAAATTGGGTGATTGTTCGGGTGGTGAGTTTTTTCGAATATCAATTTTATATTCTTCCTCGGCTAATTCAATCATCATATCAAAGATGATGGCTTTTTTATCTGATACAAATGCTTGTTCTTCTAACAAGGCTTTCTGCTTCTCAAGGAGCTTCACTTTCGCTTCAAGCTCCATGATTTTTTGCTCTGGGGTCTTTGACATATTATTTGGACTTTGATTCTCCCAATCAAAGTTACCAAATTTCCTAAGCCATTTCAAAACTGTCCCATGACCCTGAATACCGTATCTCTTCATGGCTTCTGAGCTAGTTAGTTTCCCTCGTTCAATTTCTTGAACAATTTGTAACTTAAGTGACATACTGTAATCTCGCTGACTACGCTTAACGTAAACTGTTTCTTCTTCCATAACGATTCTGTTTTTGTTTCGCTATTTCAGGACGTGACACACAATTCAAAAAAAAGGGGTTTTAAATGATTATATAGAACTTTCTAAGAGCATGTTTAAATTTTGAAAAAGGGTATCGGTTGCTTAAATTGTAAGTGACCAAACCTATA
>NZ_JBBAYI010000028.1:0-11603 GCF_037153985.1 Emticicia sp. 17c | reverse complement strand
TGAACAGTTAAAGACCCTGCTTGAAGAAAAGACGGGTCTTGCTTTTCATTATCAAGTCGCCAGGGGCTGCAACTATTTCTACCATTTCTGGCTCGAGGATGATACACCCATTGAGCAATTCACTTTTTAATTCTACTTCAATGAATGTTATAGGCTTACTAACCTGCAATGAATGCAGGCAAGCGATTGACCAGCCTGCTGAAAATACTTTCTATTGCTCAAGCTGTCTGGGCCAATTACCGGAGAAATTCACCTGTGGTCGATGTGAGCAATTGGGCTTACCCTCCAGCCACCAGCGGAGTAGTATAGGTGTTTACAGCTCTGACCAGCCAGCGGCTTCTTTGTGCAACCTTCATGCCTTTGAATGGATGCAACATGAAATTTGTAAACAGATAACTAATGTCCAGCATCAATTTGTCAAAAACAGGGACGAGTAATTAAAACTCATACCATGTATTATTGCTCAATTCATCCAGCAGCCACTGCTGACTAGGTTGTAGTAAATTAGCTTCTGCAAGTGTTTGGATGACGTTGAGGCCTTCCTGCCGCATGGCCTTGATGCCCTCAGAAATAGAGGGCATATCCTCAGGGGTATATTGCTGATTTTGAATAAAAAACTTTACAATTCGTGTAATATAATATATAATCAATGCAAAGTAGAAGGTAAACTCAATAATTTGTCCTTGAGTAGCCTGCCAAAGTTCTGCAAAGATAGTACGGCTCTCCAGAAAACAGGAAAGCGCATGATTAAAATCCTCTTGCTTAAGATAGAAAGTTCCTAGCTTTGCATAGGAAATGGCTAACCCGTTTTTGTAGGTAAGGTTTTCTGGGCTACTTTCATAGATTTCTTTGGCAAGCCGATTTCTTTCCTGAAAATTGAAAAGGGCGTTTTTCCAATCGCCTGTGGTCTGGTACATCTCCCCCAATTTTTCATAGGAAACGGCTAAACCGTTTTTGTAGTCAAGGTTTTCAGGGCTGCTTTCATAGATTTCTTTGAAAAGCCGATTCATTTCCTGATAATTGAAGATAGCTTTTTTCCAATCTCCTGTGGTCTGGTAAATCTCCCCCAATTTTGAATAGGAAATGGCTAAACCGTTTTTGTAGGTAAGGTTTTCAGGGCTGCTTTCATAGATTTCTTTGAAAAGCCCATTACTTTCCTGATAATTGAAGAGGGCGTTTTTCCAATCTCCTGTGGTCTGGTAAATCTCCCCCAATTTTGAATAGGAAATGGCTAAACCGTTTTTGTAGGTAAGGTTTTCAGGGCTGCTTTCATAGATTTCTTTGAAAAGCCCATTACTTTCCTGATAATTGAATAGTACGTTTTTCCAATCGCCTGTGGTCTGGTACATATTTCCCAATCTTTCATAGGAAACGGCTAAACCGTTTTTGTAGTCAAGGTTTTCAGGGCTGCTTTCATAGATTTCTTTGAAAAGCCGATTCATTTCCTGAAAATTGAAGATAGCTTTTTTCCAATCGCCTGTGGTCTGGTAAATCTCCCCCAATTTTGCATAGGAAATGGCTAACCCGTTTTTGTAGTAAAGGTTTTCAGGGCTGCTTTCATAGATTTCTTTGAAAAGCCGATTCATTTCCTGATAATTGAAGATAGCTTTTTCCCAATCTCCTGTGGTCTGGTACATATTCCCCAATTTTTCATAGGAAATGGCTAACCCGTTTTTGTACTCAAGGTTTTCAGGGCTGCTTTCATAGATTTCTTTGAAAAGCCGATTTGTTTCCTGATAATTGAAGAGGGCGTTTTTCCAATCGCCTGTGGTCTGGTACATCTCCCCCAATTTTTCATAGGAAATGGCTAAACCGTTTTTGTAGTCAAGGTTTTCAGGGCTGCTTTCATAGATTTCTATTCCAAGCCGATTTCTTTCCTGATAATTGAAGAGGGCGTTTTTCCAATCTCCTGTGGTCTGGTACATCTCCCCCAATTTTGCATAGGAAATGGCTAAACCGTTTTTGTACTCAAGGTTTTCAGGGCTGCTTTCATAGATTTCTTTGAAAAGCCGATTTGTTTCCTGATAATTGAAGAGGGCGTTTTTCCAATCGCCTGTGGTCTGGTAAATATCCCCCAATTTTGAATAGGAAATGGCTAAACCGTTTTTGTAGGCAAGGTTCTGGGGCTGCTCATTCAGCAAACTCTGGTAAATGTGTTGGTAGTTAAAATAAGCCTGAGCCGCTTCTACTAGATTGCCTTTGTTGGTGAAATAGATGCCACTATTAAAATTCAAAGTAGCCAGCTCTACACTCGGGTAATTTTTTAAACAGCGGCTTATATGAGCCACCAATTGTACAAAAGCAAACGCTTGGGCCAGAGAAATGTTTTTCAGGTTGTAAGCGTCAGCCGCCAGAATATAGTTTAGCCGGTACAATAACTCTTCTGCATCTGTGGCAAGGCTGTGCTGGTTTTGTGCAATGGCAAGGCTTTGCACAACAGGGCTGAGTTTGTAGCTAGTCTGGTTTTGGCTTAGCCATCCTTCCTCATTCAGTTTAGTCAGTAATTGCTTGTAGGCAATTTTTTGTGGCTTTTCAAAGTCCGTAAAAAGGATGAATAAAAACGCTATTGGGTAATTTTCGGCAGGTAAGAGGGCCAGCCTTACAAAAGCCTGCCTGAGGCGATGTTCATGGGCCAGTTCCGAGAAATTATACAAGGCTTTCAGGATATTGTCAGTCGTTTCAGCGGTGGTTTTCAGGCGTTGGGCTGCAAAGTCTGTCTTTATCTCAAAACTATCTTCTCCCATAAACAAGTGCTGGGTTTCCAGTTTGCTGATAAACTCCTGCATAGAAGTGATGCCTCCGGCCTGTTTCACATTTTTAGCAAAAACTTCAATTAAAAGTGTGTGATAGTGCAGGGCATGTATGAGTCTTTCTACTTCTGTTTCAAAATTCGGGTTATTGGGTTCATGGTAATATTGCATAAACAAGGCCTTTGCCAGAGGCTGAGGTAGTACCCCGAGGGTGAGTTCTTCCGCTGGAAGGGTGTTGTTGCATCGACTGGTGATGAGTACATGCCACTGCCTGCCACCAAACTCCCTTTTGAAATCCAGTATGTCTTTTTGTTTATTAGCATTGTCGAGAACCAGTAAAAAACTTCCTTGCAATGTATTGAGTTTGGCTTTGAGGGCATCGAGTTGTTGCTGAGCCGTTGCATAATCACTCAACTCAAGCCCGAGTTGAGGAGCCAGTTCCATTAAACTATTGTTGATACCATCCTGACAATAGAGCCAGGCGGCATAGCTGTAATTTCCTAACTGCTGGTGCCAGAATCGGGCGGCAAGGGTAGTTTTGCCAATGCCCCCCTCTGCATTGATAATCAGGAGTGTTCCGCTTTTTTCTAAGCGAGCCTTGATTTCATGGAGTTCGTTTTCCCGACCTAAAAATACGGCAGGATTAAGCGGCGCATTCAGGCTTAGTTGTCGGGCGGGTTCGCCTCTGGTCAAAAAACCATCATTGAAAAGTTTCCCAAGTTCATCCTCAATTGCACCTTTGAGTTCCTTTTCGGTGCTGAATGTCCCACTAAACTTACCATTATCGTTGGGAACATTGGCTTCAAAAATGTTTACCGAATCTTCAATGGGGGTGTCTTTCACCAACTTTTTGAGCAGGAACAGGAAAGGTTTCTTTTGTTTTTTCTGGGTAGCCACAGCGAGGTCAAACTCTTCCTGTGTATATCGGCCAACTTTAGTCCAGTAGAGCATCAGGAAAACATCACAGGTTTGGATGGCTTTATTGTAAGCCTGTTGTTTTCTGGAATCTTCATAACTGGAGGCAAAGTTTTCCCATTTAATCACTTCAAAATCGGTAAAGAGTTCAGGATGTTTGGCTTTAAAATCAGCAACGATTCCTGTAACCAAGCTACGCTCATGAGCAAGCTCAAAAGAAGAGGCTAGGAAAATACGATAGGTGGCCATATAGGACAGGTCTTTTTTTTTAGTCTGACAGTCAAATTATTTAAGTGGTGGGCAGGCAAAAGGGGATAAGTCAAAAGAACGAAAAAAAAACGGATAATGAAACCCTTTAAATAAAATTCTTGTGGGAAATAAAATTAAACCCATTTTTTTTTGTTAATTGGTACTTGATGAAGCTGTGATTAAGAGAGAGTAGTGTGTAAGCCTGAAAGAGAGTTTTTTAGCTTGCCAACGGTGTGTAGAGCTTACTGAAAGCAGCCTGAATACAAAGAATCTCTAACTTTCTGGTTAAATCGATGGCAAACACTACCAATGCAAATTCTACCAACACTACGGTCCGGTTCTGGACATCAATTGTAATCGGCGTTCTGGCTTTGGGTCTGGGCTTTTATGGTACCTTTTTCTTACCTATCAAAACCAGCCTACAATGGATATTTATTGTGTTACTCTTGCTGACGGGCATTGTTTCATTATCTATCCTTTGGGGTGGAACGATAACCGTCTTCAACACATACATCAGAGCTACCAATGCTTTTGCCTTACTGGTATTTCTGGCAGTACTTATCTTCAACTTGTTTGACCCTCCAGCTCAGCAGACCAGCCTGAAACTTCAGTTGAGACAAGAAAACAACGCGGCAGCCTTAGCCAATGAGAAGCAGGTACTCAGAATCAGCATGGGTAAAGAGACCAAAGTGCTTGACACCGATAGCAACGGCGAGGTATTGATAAACGCCAATGCAGAAACAGACAGCCTGCAGGCAGAAGTGCTGAACCCGAACTGGCAGTTTGTCAAGAACCACCATGCTACGGCTTATTTCCTTATTCCATCCACAGAGGTATTACAACTGACACTTGAACCCTCAGAAAGCCGTTGTTGTGTGAGTGGCAAGGTGATATTTGCAGACAAGGGCAGACACAACCTGAGTGCTATTACGGTTCAGGCTGCGGGTGTCAGTACCCTCACCGATGCTCAGGGGCATTACAGGCTGAATATTCCTTCCGGCAAACGTCTGGAAAATCTTAAAGTAGCAGTCTTTACCACCACCCATCAGGGAGAGGTATGGTGTAATACCGCTAGCCCTTGTGACATAAAACTGATAAAAAGATGAAAAGGAGAACTTTGTTAGTTTGTTTTTTGATGCTTAGCATTCGCCTTTGGGGTCAGGAGAGCCTGACGGTACGTGTATGTCTGAATACAGCGGAGGGAGCAGGGATGAAGGGGGTAGGTATCCGCATCAATGGGATAGGCAATTCCTTGACCGATAATGATGGATTTAGCATCTTTCTGAATTTGAGGACTTCTCATCAGAAGACAACGGGTGAGGCTATCACCCTTTTTGCTTCGCTGAGTGGATATGCAGTGGTAAATAACTATGATGTGAGTGACTATACATTACCCAAAGACCGAAGCAAGCCATTTGTGATTATTTTAGCCAAGACAGCTGAGCGTGAGAAGTATGCGTTACAGTATCTGGAAGGCATAGCAAAGGTATCATTAGAGCGTGTGTTTGAGACAAGAGAAAAGAGTTTACGCCAACAGATTGACAAGGCTGTGGCAGACTACAAGAGTCTTGTGAGTAGTAGTAGTACAGAACGGGAGCAATACCAACGCCGGATAGATTCATTATACAAGCAAGTGGATTTGGTACAAAAGCAGCAGGTTGAGGCAGGCAATACAGCGGAGCAGATAGGTCGTATATTATCTCAAATTCAGGAACCAGATGAGATGTTGAACAAGGCGTATAAGTTTTTAAAAGACAGTAAGTTCCAAGAAGCGCAGCAGGTTCTGGATGAAGGTCAGCTAGATAAGGATAAGGAGGCTTATGAGCAAGAGGAGAGATTGGTAGAAGCACACGTCCGACTAGCGAAGAAACGAAAGGATAATTATATCACCAAGTGTTTGTTAAAGGCAGATCTGTATAGGTTAGAGCCACAGCCATTGGCAGCTGAGAGCTGGTTTGAGAAGGCTTATCAGGCGGACAGTATGCGTATACAAACGTTATTTAATTACGCTTATTTTTTGCAGCAGCAGAACCGGAGTAAACGTCCGGCGATTTTATACGAGCGGGCTTTGAAAATCTACGAAGACTTAGCCCAAAAGGTTCCAGAGCAGTATTTACCTGATGTGGCTACTACGTTAAACAATCTGGGTAATTTTTATAGTGATAACCAACAAAAATCTGAGGCACAGGCGGCATACGAGCGGGCCTTGGCAATCTATGAAGGCTTAGCTCTCAAGAATCCAGAGCAGTATTTACCTGATTTGGCTGGTACGTTAAACAATCTGGGGCTATTTTATAGTGATAACCAACAAAAATCTGAGGCACAGGCGGCTTATGAGCGAGCGTTAGAAATCTATGAAGGCTTATCTCGCAAGAATCCAGAGCAGTATTTACCTTCTTTGGCTACTACTTTAAACAATCTGGGTAATTTTTATAGTGCTAACCAAAAGAAGGCTGAGGCGCAGGCGGCTTATGAGCGGGCTTTGGAAATCTATGAAGGCTTATCTCTCAAGAATTCAGAGCAGTATTTACCTGATTTGGCGATGACTTTAAACAATCTGGGAGTATTTTATAGTGATAACCAAAAGAAGTCTGAGGCCCAGGCGGCATACGAGCGAGCCTTGGAAATAAGAGAAGGTTTAGCTCGCAAAAATCCAGAGCAGTATTTACCTTCTTTGGCTACTACTTTAAACAATCTGGGTAATTTTTATAGAGCTAACCAAAAGAAGTCTGAGGCGCAGGCGGCTTATGAGCGGGCATTAGAAATAAGAGAAGGCTTATCTCGCAAAAATCCAGAGCAGTATTTACCTTCTTTAGCTACTACTTTAAACAATCTGGGAGTATTTTATAGTGATAACCAAAAGAAGTCTGAGGCCCAGGCGGCTTATGAGCGAGCATTGGCAATAAGAGCAGGTTTAGCTAGAAAGAATCCAGAGCAGTATTTACCTGATTTGGCGATGACTTTAAACAATCTGGGAGTATTTTATAGTGCTAACCAAAAGAAATCTGAGGCGCAGGCGGCATACGAGCGGGCCTTGGAAATAAGAGAAGATTTAGCCCGCAAAAATCCAGAGCAGTATTTACCTGATGTGGCAATGACTTTAAACAATCTGGGTATATTTTATAGTGCTAACCAAAAGAAGTCTGAGGCGCAGGTGGCATACGAGCGGGCCTTGGCAATAAGAGAAGATTTAGCCCGCAAGAATCCAGATCAGTATTTACCTGATTTGGCTACTACTTTAAACAATCTGGGTATATTTTATAGTGATAACCAAAAGAAGGTTGAGGCGCAGGTGGCATACGAGCGCGCCTTGGAAATAAGAGAAGATTTATCTCGCAAGAATCCAGAGCAGTATTTACCTGATTTGGCGATGACACAAATAAATTATGGTGTTTTCTTTATTGAAAATAACAACTTTCCGGCAGGTGAAGCACTGTTAATTAAAGGTGCAAAAAACTATCAGTATTTAGCCAAACGCTTTGATAATATCCTCTTTTGGCAAAAGACATTATCAATCATAGAGTTTCTACCTGAAGTGATAGAGATGGATAGTGTCTATATCCAAAAGCTAGCGATGCAGGAAACTATCATTGGTTTTTATGAAGTTTATCCAGCAACAAAAAATACCATTCTGGCTAGTAGTTATGGTAATGCAGCTTGGTATGCACTTTTTTGTAAACAATCTGTTCAGGCAGAACACTATGCCCGTAAGGGTTTGTCAGTTGATACCTCCCAACATTGGATATATACCAATTTGGCTCTAGCCCTATTACTACAAGACCGTTGGGCAGAGGCTCAGGAGATATATCAAACCAAACAGAACTTGTCAGGAAACAACGAAAAACCGCTCAAAGAAGCATTTCTGAATGATTTAATAACATTAGAACAAGCAGGCATTTCTCACCCCGACTTTGAGAAGGTTAGAAAAATGTTTAGGTAGAGCTGAGATATAAGGAATCTTTCGATGTACAGTGTAAAAAAATGCGTATTGGGAAAACGTAATGCAGACCGCTTCCCGCTGGAGCGGAGACTGTAAATTAAACTGTGTCAATGTAAAGGTTTAACAAAAAAGTTAATTTTAACTCGTAGTGCATTTAGATAATTGAAATTTTGAAATTGTTTAATTTTCTACCCGCTAAGTAATTCAGGTATTGAATGACAGTTAATGAGGTTATTTGTGGTGTTTCTATAGAAACGCTACAATTTTGAATTGTAAATTTATTGTATTTTTCTTAGCTATCTTGATTCAATTTTTCTATTTTGATATAAATTCCAAGGAGAAAACAAAGTATTTCTTCTTTAAAAGAATCGGTAATTACTATGAAAATATAATAATTCTAAGAAATATAAAGTAGGTTTAACTGTAGCGAATCTATTGAACCTTCACAGTTAATCTGAAATTGACACAGTTCAATTTACACTCCCAATTTTCTAAGAATGTTTTTAATATCAAATCCTATATACTTAAGTAACTATCGGGATACACTGATAGAATGTTAAACTATCAATCAATCCACCCATAACCTATCTCTTCAATTTCCAATCTCCAAAAAGTTAAATCCTGTTCATATTGTCTTATTCGTTCTTCTAAATATTTTGCATATTTTTTAGATATATCCTCTCCGTCCGGTTCTCCAAACATTCTTTTGGAGTATATATTTTCGTAAAAATCTTCCAATTCATATAAGCAGTACATATAGTTTTCTAAAGATGAATTAGCAAAAAAACGGTTATCTGTATAGTATCCACCATAACATAATGCATCATTCTTTTCAGGGTCTAAATAGAATACAATACGTTTTTCTTCAGGATAACTAATCTGAATTTTGTTTTCAGGGAGTAAGGTTAATTCGCCATTAAGACTCATTTCGATTCCTCCTACCGTTGTGCCACCAGGAACTCCAATTTCATAGAGGTATTTTTTTGTTTTATCCTGTAGTAATGTATCAAATGGCGTAGGCTCAAATCTTACCAATCTGTTGGCAAATTTCTCTATAATAGTGTCTTTCATTCTATTTTTTTCTTTTAACAAGTTTCTCTATCGCTTCAGCTTTGTCACTTACACTTTTTTCTCTGATTGGTTGACTTATTGAATCATTATCTCCTCCAGGATATTCATAGCTATATTGTATTTCTTTGTCGACTAAGCCTTTTTTAGCAAGAAATCCGGCGCAACCAGTACCATCCTTGTCTCCACCATGTGAGAGGCTGCATGGTTCTAATTCTGTATATACCCTTTTAATTTTTCCAGGCGGAATACCTAATGTCTCCAATTGGTCCATAGCATGTTTCTCAGAATGTATATTTTTACCAGAAACTCCGTAAATATAATCTGTTTTACCATTTAAGTCTTCATATTCAAAAACACAGAAATTACGGTTTTTCCCAATTAGTTGTGGAGCATTTTCTCTATGTTGTATAGCCTTTTTTGCTAAATCGGTTGAATTTAATTCTACTTTTTTTAGTTTATTTAGCGCCTTTTTTAATAGTCTTCCGGCTACATCATCACAAAAATCTGGACCTGTTGATCTGGCACTACTTGATGTTCCACATGCTCCCCATAATTCAATAGTTCCTTTACCTTTTGTGCCATTTGTAAATTCAACTTGTCCTTCAATGGTACCAAGATATTTTTTAAAAGCAGCCGTTTTTTGTTTAAATCCTTTGTAAACACCATTGGCATAGTCAAAAACAACAGTTGGAACTTGATTACTTGCCTTTCTTATAACAAAGCTTGCAGCTTTCGTACCTTTTTTACTAATAGCTAAACCTGCTTTACTCATCATCCGGCCAACGATGTTAAATTTATCAGCTATTTGGGCAGCTTTTTGCAAAAGTTCCGCTGCTTTTACAGCATTCATGCCTTTTAATATAGCAGAAACTTCTCCAACTCCCACAAACATTGAGACAATGCCTACAATCACGTCCCACCCGTCGGTGAGTTTTTTGCGGCAATCAGCATTTGTTACGAAATTGGCTGCATCTATTGCCGGATTCATACAACCTACAAGGGTTGCCAATGAATATACTGTGCCTCCTACTTCTTTTACAGTAAAATATGCTCCATCCAATAAGCCGGCATTGAAGCAAGACTTCCTGTAGGGTCAGATTGCCCCAATATTTTTGGTACTATTCCGCATTTACTGTCCCATCAGTGTCTCCCGTGTTTAATTGCCAAATGCTAAACAAGGGGACTCCAATGTCTATTGTATAATCATTTCCGATTGCCGAGACCCTTTCATCATTAACTTTCCTATCGTCACTAGGCGCTGATGTAGCCTCAAAGCTTACCTACCAGTTTGGGAGGCGTGAATCTTGCCGTAAGCACAGCCGTATCATCGCAGGCAAAGCATTGGCTTACGACAAGAAAGAGTATCAGCCAGATTTTTATTTTGTTTTTGATATTGTGAATTGTTATTCGTACCGTATGTTAAGGTGCTCTATTTTATAAGTAGTTGTGAAATCTCATACTTATCTAAGGTACACCCTAACCCATTATTATCTTTAATTTTGGATCTTTCTAATATAGAAGTTTCAGGTATAGGTATATTTTCTACCTCTAGCTTATGAGTAAGCTTATTGATTCTTTCTACCATCCATAAAGAAAATTGGTCAAAGTCTGATCCGATTATACTTGAAGCCATTGTGAATAATTCGTTAATTATATCTAAAATTAATCGAGGAGTTTTTAAGTATAGTTTTTTTAACAAATCATGCTCATCTTCACTGGTGGCTTGAAGTTCTTTTTTTTCATAGGGAATATTCTCCATAATTACAGAAGGTACAATTTCTCCGTCTAGTTCATCCCATTGAGATAAACTATCATAATTCCTACAATCAACAACTTTCCATAGCCTACTCAATATAAACTGCCATTCTTTGTAGTCTAATTGATAATATTTAATACATTCTTCCATACTGCGAATAAAAAAAGCTGAGCCTCCCAAGACTGAAACAGAGAAAAATATTTTATTGTCTTTCATATATAATATTAGTTTTGTCATTCACTTGTAACATAAATATCTGGGAATATAATATCTCTACAATCAGAGCAACGCTTTTTATTTGAGGTTGGAGATAAAAAACCGTCATCCCACCCAGCTATAATTCTTTTACTTTTGATTCCGAGTTTTGAAGTTGTATCATTTTTTAATAAATTAAGAGCTATTTGTCTTAAAAGAGCGAAGTTTTGGTCTGCAAAACCTTTTCTAATTCGAGAATTATCTTCTTCAAAAGCGACATCCAAGTACCAATGTAATGAGTTTTCAATAAGCCAAGGTTTTCTGATGGCTTTATTAATTTTTTTGCTACTGGGTGGAGGGGTGCGTTGCCTTTTAACGATTTGGGACAAAAATTATTAAAAAATGGTTTTCAACCAGAATATTTTCCACTAGGAGATGGTGATGCTTATTTTGCAGGGCCAAATTCAAGACATATAGCGGAAGAATATGCAAAAGCGTATGGCGAAGGAATATTAGAGGTTCGTATTCCCAAAGAAATATATAATAAAACCTTTCGTATCTTCGAAAGGCCAATGGGTTCGAGACCAGGCACAGAATTAGTAATTCCCCAAACGGCATTTCCGTTATTAAATTCACAAGTTAGAGTTTTATTACCTTATTAATAATGTGAATAATGGGTTAAAACATCCAAAAAAGTAAAGCAGTAGCAATAGAACCCCAGATATGA
>NZ_JBBAYI010000027.1:0-12416 GCF_037153985.1 Emticicia sp. 17c | reverse complement strand
TGAATGATATGGCTGCAAACATAAGGCAATGGGAGAAGTTTGCCAATGCAATTTCCGATTAGCAAAGAAATAGGTCTATTAAGGAAAAGGTTTAAGGCTACGATGGGCTAATTACTTAACATTTAAGAAAGCAGTACTTGTCAAATGGAGTGACATTTTCTTATGAAGTAAAGAGTCGAGGTGATTTTTCATTTTGTCATAGCCCCTGTTACACCTACACCCGCCCAAACCTGCCAAATGCCTGTCTGACCAGCAGATAGGTGGTTTTACTCCAGTTCTTTTTGTTGTTAATTTCAGGAAGATTGTTTCTGATGTTTTCATCTTCACATTTAAGGATTTTCAGCCACCTGAAATAAGTTCGTTCTGAGATTCCTATTTCATTTCTTAATGTTTTTGGAGAGTAAACGACCATCGCGCAAAAGGTTTTATGATGAAAATAGTGCCAGAATACTGCCATGCGTATATTAAATAGCGTTAGTAATATTCTGGGTTGTATATTTGTATACACAAAAACCTAAAGGCACTTATTTGCAGACTGGACAACTCAAATGTAGTGTCTTTATTTCTTTTTTCAAAATTCCGGTGAATGGCAGCGAATCGTAACGAATCCTAAACGAATCGCAGCGAATCGTAACGAATCCTAAACGAATCGCTACGAATCCTGATGAACGAATCGTAATGAATCCTGAACGAATCGCTACGAATCCTAATGAACGAATCGTAACGAATCCTGAACGAATCGCTACGAATCCTGATGAACGAATCGTAACGAATCCTAACGAATCGTAATGAATCCTGAACGAATCGCTACGAATCCTGATGAACGAATCGTAACGAATCGCTACGAATCCTAACGAATCCTGATTAACGAATCGTAATGAATCCTAAACGAATCGCTATGAATCCTGATTAACGAATCGCTACGAATCGTAACGAATCCTAATGAACGAATCGCAGCGAATCGTAACGAATCCTGATGAACGAATCGTAACGAATCCTAAACGAATCGCTACGAATCCTGATGAACGAATCGTTACGAATCCTAACGAATCCTAAACGAATCGTTACGAATCCTAAACGAATCGCTACGAATCCTGAACGAATCGCTACGAATCCTGAACGAATCCTAATGAATCCTGAACGAATCCTTTGGTATGAGTCCTGAAACATTTGACAGAATCATCACGGCTATCGATGCCGTTTTACGCAACATCCTCATTCAGGATGCTGCCAATAGCCGTGTAGGTGGGGTGAGTGTGACAGCCCTACAAAAGCAGTTGCTAGCTACACTGGCAACCCACCACGAGAGTGAGCAAGTAGTTCTCCGAAAAATCCTTCAGGGAATCCTCAACCAAGAACTGGGGTCTCTGGCTACCCAAGCACCACCTGCAGAACTAGTATCTGCTGAACAATACGAAGCCCTGACACAACAATACAATGAACTGGCAAAAGACTATCAGGCAATATTTACTCAAGCAGGTTCTGACCATGTGGTGGTGATTCCTAAAGCAACCTATAACCAGTTGACAGCAACCCGCCAACCCTCTTACAGGATACTGGATGAAGACATTTACGAGCTTATCCGTATCGTTACTGAACACGACGATGACGACCAGGCCCTGCAAGCCATAAAAGCCTACCTCAATGCAGACGAATAAGACCTACCTGGCTTTGTTGGAAGTCGACCAAGCCGGACAGATACAAGCCATACTGGCACAGGAAGAAAAAAGCCCTGAGGAGTTAAGCGACTTTTTCGCCTACCATCAGGCCCTCGAATCGGAATACCAGACTTGTCAGCAGCAATACCAGGCTTTGAAGCAGTACCACGAAACGGCTACCCACCGCAACGAGATGGCCCTGAATGCGTTGATACACCTGTTAAGTACACAGGGGATATATGACCCTCAAAGTCACCGGATGGATTTATCGCCGTTGGTAGAACCCTACTTTGAGAAGTTCATGGCAGAACGGGAAGCCAGAGAGCAGCGGCTGAATTTTATAGCCGAGTGGTGGGAGCAGTTCAAGCTCAAACGTGGACTGAAACTAGGCAGCATACTGATGGCAGGCTTTAGCCGAGCGACTAAAATTTTGATTAACATTTTTCAACACAAGAAATAAATGTTCGAGTTCATCAACCAACTAAAGCACAAGGTAGCAGACAAGGTAGTACAGACGGCAAAAGAAGCCGCCAGTGATTTAATTAATACAGGTGCAGCAAAGGCGGCAGAAGCGATTGGGCAGCATCTGGGAACACCCGTAGATAATAAGAATCAGCAGGTGATTGCCGACTACCAGAAGAAAAATTATTTTGAGCAGATGCTAACGCAGCAACAGCAGCAAAACAGTGCTTCGGTCGTTCCGCCGCCTGTGGTTCCACCACCTGTTATTCCGCCTGTCCCACCACCAGACATTCCTGCGCCAATAGATTATCCACCAGCGTATGGCTATCCCCCTTATTACTATCCAAGCTACCCACCCGCACAAATGACTGTACAGGCCCCCGTCATCAAGCTGGAGGAAGAGAAGGTAAAAAGAATGGCCCAATACGAAACCGACCTCTTTTTCAGAGGCAAGAAAATAGGCAAGGATGTCATTCGTTTTGCAGGGATAAAGTATTTCAGCCGGAAAGTAGACGAAGACTTAGAGACCATACGGGCCTATGAAACGACGAAGAATCCTGCACTGGAGGGAGCCTATAAAAATGCACGGTACAACGTGGCAAAACTGGAAGCCATTCAGCAAATCAGCTACGAAGATGACAACCAGATCAGGGATTTTATTTATGAAGTGATTCTGGACGGGATGATGAAGAAAAACGAGGCGGGCAAACTGAGTATGCCCTCTATCTGGGAAGTAGGGCTGAAAGACTTAGGTTTTTTTGCTTATGAAGTGTTCACGCCCAACCAATCGATTGACTTGTTGCTGGAATCCTTAACCGAGAAATTTCATGCCGCCACCAGCGATAAAAGTTGATTTTGAAGTCAGGGGAGCCAACTGGGGTGTGTTCGGAATCATGAAAGTGGGCAAGTCATACTTCACGAAGTTGTTAGCCTTGCGGTACTACCTGAAGGGCAAACGGGTGATAATACTGGACCACAACCACAACGATGACACCTACGATGACTTCTGGGGCATTAGCCCTACCAAAGTGTATCAGGAGACCTTTCATGCGTTACAATTTGAATTAGTTCCGTCAGATGTGGTCATGCGGATACAACGGCGGAGTACGAGTGAGGAGTTTGATTTTTCACGGTTTTTCCATACTTGTTCCACTATTACAGACAGTGTGTTTATTCTGGACGACTTGGGAGATGTGTTTGGGAATCAGGCCACAGCCGCCATCAAGAACTTTCCAGGCACAGTGATTAACAACCGGAATGAAGCGTTTTACCAGTTTCACCGCTTGTATCAGGCGCATCCGTTTTTACGGGACAAGTTACAGATGCTGGTGTTGAAGTCCTTACCGACGGATGCACCGATACCGGAAGATTTTGTGATGCCTGCGGGTTATATCCGGCAATGTCTTCAGGAAATAGAAGCCATCAATCTGGGTTTACCCTTTAAGAAGAAATTTGCGTGGCGCATCTTGAATATGTACGATAGTCTGGTGTTGGTACCGGAGAAAATCTATACCGACGGACGGCCAGAAAAGACCAATACTTATGAAGCAACTGAATATTTTAAACGAAAATGACAACACAGACACCTTATCAATCCTCCCCCTATCCTTCCAATTATGGTCGTCCTATGATGCCCCCGCCACAGGGACAAGCCCCTTTAATGTATCCTCATCAGGGCGGAGGATATGCTTCTTACGGCGAGCCGATTCAGGAATCACCGAAAAGCGTGTGGAGAATAGTTTTACTGGTACTGGGCGTATTGCTCACCGGAGGGATAGCATTCTGGTGGTGGAAAAAACAGCCTAAAGAGAGTCAAAAAGGGCTGTATGAGCTACAACAGGAGAGCATCCGCAGGCTGACAGAAACTATCCGCGAGCAGGAAGAAGAGATTGACCGCCTGAATAACTTACTACGGGAAGGAGAGCCGCTTGTCGAGCGCAAAGCAGAAACCTCTCATGAGCAGTTCAGAGATTCCTTCGGCATGGACTTAACTTACACAGGTAAATAAACAGGCAATGAAAAGGCATCTGCAGACTTCACGCAACCGGAACATTTTAGGAGTCATGTTGGTAGCATTATCAGGGATTCTGGCCATGCTATTCACTAAAGCCAGAATCAAACTGGTGTACCCGCTTAAAATCAGACGGGATGCGCAGGGGGATGGAAGTTTTGGGACAAGCCGTAACCCGCCCTATCACATTCACTATGGCATTGATTTGGTGGTACAGGAAGGGCAACCCGTGTTCGCGCCATTTAGCGGACGGGTGCAGCGGATTGGCAAAGCCCTGAAAGACAAAGCGGGTTATACAGGGGTCAGGATTGACACTGCTGGAGGCTTACAGGTGGATGTCTTATACATTGTTCCGGTAGTGACAACGGGTGTAGTTGCTATGGGTGATTTACTGGGCTATGCACAGGACATTACGAAGGCTTATGGCTCAGGGATGATTAACCACATCCATGTAGAACATTATGACTCAGTCAAGAAGCAGTTTCTGAACCCCACACCTTATTATTTTGCTAGTTCGCTTACAGGTCTGATTGCTGAAGCCGCTATTCAGGTCGATGATGATTTTTACCAGGCATATACCCCTCATGGATGATATGAAATTCAGTAACCCTTACAATGTGACCACCAGACAATACGAATATGCTTCGGTTGCTGCTATCCGTTTCCATTACTTCAGTGATATGGATCAGGAAACCTTTGCGACTTTATTTGAAGAAAGGCACATACAAGCCTTGAAGGAGTTGGGTTTCAAAGGATTCAGGGGTTATCAGAACCCCGAAGTGGTGCGGTATATGGTGGAAACAGTCGGACGAGTGAAGGTATCGTAAGCCTGAGCAAAAAAATAAGACCGGAATACAGCGAATGAAGGCATAATACGGCAGAATACAGCGGAAAGTTCCAACATTGTTTGGCAGGACTCTTAAGTTTGGGAGAATATCAGTCATCAAAAAAAACTTTCAACAATGCCAACTACGAAAAAAATTTCCGTCAGTAAGCAGATAGCCATTATTAATTATAAGCAAACTGTCTCTTCCGTTTCAGGCATCGAAGCAGGGTATATCATTACCCCCTACACCGATTCGGTAGCAGGGCCTAAATTCTATGCCCGTATCCTGCCGAATGTCAACCGTGTCGATATCTTGGGAGCCGATGCCCTTACCCCCCGCGGGATTACCGAAGCGACCGCCGTGGCCAAGTATGCAGCCAACACCGCAGCCTTAAAGACATTTTTCGGACTAGTCAATGCCGGAGAAGATGCCAGTGCCAACGGCATGGCGTGGATAAAACTGGATGCAGGGGGTGTTTTCTGGGATTTATCGGTGGCACCTTTTCCTGAAGGCACTGTCTTTGCGACCACAGCCACCGACGGAGTTAAAACCGATGTGTCAGACACCCACAAGTACATCAACTTCTTTAACCCGACTACGGGTGACTTTGATGCGACCCCTGTCAAGAAAACAGCAGCAGAAGGGACCGACGGAGAAGTTTCTTTTTACCAGAAGTACAAGTCTGCCATCTGGTGGGGTCTTGCAGGTGTGGTGGTGGTTGTCGGCGGTATCCTGGTGATAGCCAACCCGTTCCATTGGGGGAAAAAGAAGAAGAAAAAAGATAAATAATTTTTTTCTTCCTCAGGTTTAGTTTAATCAAACGGCGTAGAAATGGCGTAGTGTGAAGCTCATGCTACGCCATTTTTGTAAAATGTATCATGGAAAATCACCCCAACAACAGTGCAGCCATCGATGGTATCGGGACATCGGTTTCACGGGCCATCGATGCCTTCCGCAAGTCAAAGGAGCTGAAGCTGTGGCTTTTTTTCGGACTACTGGCAGCGGTGGCCTTATACTTTGGGATTAAGGCGTTTCGGAAAAGTGTACTGAATAACATTCCCTTGCCGGATATACCGACAGACGGGACGATTCCAGACCCTGCCACCTTTGAAAAGCAGGCCAAGATATTAGCCAACGAACTCAGGGATGTAGTAAGGGGTATTTTCACTTTTGCGGCCACCAAAGAAAAGACATTCAAGAAGTTGTTTGAGCTAACAGATGCCGAATTGATATACACGTATCGGGTCTACAACAAGCTGTATTACAACACGACCTCAGAAACGATGACGCAAGCGATTCAGGATGAGGTCAATTATGTTCCTGATTGGCAGGGTGGCACCAAGAAAAAGCTGGTGAATCGTCTTATTTCTCTCAACGCAACTTAAGGAAGTATGGAAGCAAAATCAGATATAGACAAGGTCTACGAAATTGTGCAGGATGTGAAGTCGGGCAAACTGAAATTGCCTGAGGTATCCGTGGGTTTAGCCGATGCGACGATTTACAAAATTGTGTTTGGCATATCCCTCTTGTTTGGAATCATGACAGCAGCCGTATTTTTTCTGGTCAAAGCACAGCGGCGATGAAAACACAAACGACATACAAACGCTTGAGTGTGCTGTCTACGGTCATAGGGCTTTTAGCCAGTACGATGACGATTCTGTGGGTAGGGTACAACTGGCGGAAGGAAAGCTTATTGAAAAAGCAAGGCAATGCAGGCACGATTGACAACACTTAGCACCTGCCTTGTCAGGCACAAAAGAAGGATTGCGTATATAGGTATTGGTATAGTACTGATACTGGTATTACTCAGCCAGATTCCGCCTAAGCGCGACCCTGCACAGAAGTCTTATTTAGGTAGGCAAGGTTTACCGCGAGGGGTCAGAAACAACAACCCAGGCAACCTGCGGTATTCGCCGATGAATTTGTGGCAAGGGAAAGTCCCTTACACACAGAATACGGATGGAGCCTTTGAGCAGTTTGTGGAGTGGCGTTATGGGGTTCGGGCCTTACTGGTGCTATTGAAGAAGTACATTTTCAGGTATGGCACAATCGAGGACATTATCAGGGTGTATGCGCCTGACACAGAAAACAACACTGAGGCGTACATAGCAGCCGTCAGTGCCTCCACGGGGATTCCCCGCAGTCAGGCCATCACCTCTGATAAAGCCACGCTTCAGCGGCTGTGTATGGCTATCAGCCAACACGAATGTGGGGCTGTGTATGCAGTGACCCAAGAAGATTTTAACAACGCGTATCAACTTTTATAATTATGGCACAGGCAAAAGCAGTGATTCAAAACCAAAAGGCTTTACAGAAAGCCGTGGCAAAAACCAAAAAAGACCTAGCAGGGAAGAAAGTCAAAAAAACTGTGGAGGTATATCCGAAAGGCTTATGGCGTAAAACGTTGGCTGCCAATTTCAAGCAGGCACGCAAAGAAGCCAAAAGGAAATAAGTCTTGCTTAGCCAAGCAAGGCAGTAGACGCTATCGATATTTTAATCATTTAATCAAATTCACAATGAAAGCACTTCAGGTATTTATTTTTGATGGGGGTCGTACCGGCTATGTATTGCTGGAAGACGGCACCATGCTGACGTTTTACAACTATACGCTGAAAACGGTCAAACAGTCCTCCCAACTGGACATCAGTTTCCGGCAGACGGTTGACCCTAAACTGAAAAGTCTGGCTAAAAGCAAGTTGTTTGATTACCTAAAAACAGGAGCCAGAGGCGAACAGACCTACGAGCTGACTGGAAAAACAGGTCTACCTCAAGAAGAAACAGCATCCATCGTAGAAGAAACTGAAATTGATAACGCCTGAGCGTTAAACATCCCTTATGACCAGAAAACTAAAAAATAGTCTGTTAGCGGCCCTGGCGATAGTGGGTTTAGGTATCGTATACTACTGGGTCAGGAGGAAAAGAACGGTGAGTTTTAAAGATTATACCCCGTCAGCAGAGGCAGAAGCACAGGCAGCACAGTTACGCAGCAGTTTAACCATGCTTTCGTCAAGTCCTGTCTATCTTCCGGCTTTAGGGTTCATTGAGGGTTCTTCCACGACTGCTAGAAGCAGTTTTCCGGTTGTGAATGTCAAAGCCCCCATCACGCTGCCCCGAGACGAGAAACAAATCCGTATCAATCAGGCCAAAGCCCTGGTACAACAATACGACACACAGGTCAGCACTTCAGCCAGAGAAACAGGGGTACCCCGTTACCTGCATTATGCCATTATCCTGCATGAAAATCCACAAGGCATTGCCACCCTGGATGAAGGCAATGGCACGGGACTGGGAGCCATCACGTTGGTGACACCGACGGACAGTATCCGCATGGCCATGAAAAAGGGACGACTGACAGCCAAGCAGATAGCCATCATTCAGGCGACTGCGTCACAGTCAAAAAACATCCTTGCCAGCAGTGATTTAGGAGCCAAGCTCATCACCAAAAGTGACCTCAAGAAGCCAGACTTGAACGTACTTTTAATCGGGATTCAGTTACAGAATATGTTTCACCAGTTTGGCACTGATAAATTACATCAGGTATTGTTTGCCTACAACCGTGGGATTTCAGCGGCTAAGACCTTTCTGAGTACAAACAAGCTGACGGGAGCGGATGCTTCGACCTTGATTGAAAAATCAAAGGGTTTGCCGTATTACGCCACGGGGTCGACCTACGTACTGAACCAGCTCGGAGTAAATGGGATACTGGACATCATTGTCAACGAAGTAGGGATTACCGACTAATGGCACAGCTCGCATTTGAACACGCACGTAGCGAAAAGAACATTCTCCGCAAAGCCTTGCTTTCACTGGGAGGACGCAATGAAATCATACACTGTGAGTTTCTGGTCAGCGGGATGCGGCTATCTGCCTGGCAGAGCGGAGGGGTACAGATACGTCCGATAGGGAACCTCAACCTGAAGGACTTTCTGGTCTACGAGCTAGGGTATGAGGTGGACGCGCAGCTACTGTCTTACTTTGAGCAGCGGCAAGGCAGCAAGTACGATACACTGGCCCTGTTAACAGACATGATAGGTGGGCTGAGGCTGAAAAGAAAAGACCAGTTCTTCTGTTCAGAAATCTGTTACGAGGTGTTGAAAAACGAATTAGGGCTGAACCTACCGAGCCGTGTGCCAAGTTCCGTGAGTCCGCAGGAGCTGTATGCGATGCTGGAACCCTTACACTTAAAACAAATCTATCTGTGAAAAAGAGTATTAACCTGACTATTAACATGAACACAATCCTCTGGACCATAATGGTCATTGGCGGCAGCCTGGGGCTGTACTTTCTTGTACGCTACTTCAGGAAAAAGTCAGTGGCTACGGCTACGGTGGCTAACACGCCAGTGGTGAGCAGCAGCACGACCAGTACCAACAGCAGTGCTACTGGCAATGACAACACGAATCCCCCTGTGACCGTCCCCGTCCCCAATCCGGTGACCTACAATCCCTTTTCTATCAAAAAAGCCTACCAGAATGGCAGCACGTATGTGGCTTATAGCAGTCTGCAAGATGCTTTGGATAAAAATCTGGAGGGCAGTGGGTTTACCAACCAGACTACCACGCTCTACGCCACCAGCATGGATAACAACAAAATAGCTTACCTGGATGCACAGGGAGCGACCTTGTTTCCGGCTGGGAAATACTTTTATGACACCACGTTTGAGATGTTGCTCATCGGTCAGGATGGGGTGATGCACTTCCAGAGCGATGTCACCAAAAGCAACCTGAATGCACAAACCATTAAAGAATCTTACACATGAAAAAACTAGCTTTTATTCCTTTTTTGCTTATATCGCTTATTCTCTTGTCGTTGGAGGCTTTTCCTCAAACCAAGTATAGCAGTCTGTCAGATGCCTGTGCCAAAAACAGTTTGAGTGCAGGGCTGACCAACCAGTCCAGAACAATTTACATTCCTTCGGTCAGCATCGGACAATATGCGTTTCTCAATAACAGCAACCGTAATTTCCGCCGATTGCCCCGCGGCTATTATTATTATCCGTCCACTAACTCCGCCTTTGAGACTGACAGATATGGGATGGTAACCAACCTGCAAAGCTGTACGGTGAGTGCAGGCGGGTTGAGCATTGTCAACCAGTTTGCCACCGGACTGACCGGAGACAGTGGTTACCAGATTGACAATGGGGGTTCGTTCTGGTATTATGCCCCCAACAAGGAGTACTATTCCAACTTTTCGGTGACACCCACCACTGGCAACAAGGTCTCGGTCTATGTAGACACCCGCGGCTTTGGGCATGGGCAGGGCATCGTGAAGTTCAAGGTGGAAAACTCAATGAACTGGCTGACCAAGCAGCAGCTCGAAGCCCTCGACTTCAGCAACATGAAAGGCTGGGATGTGTCTATCATTGCCGCCATGTTCGATGGCAATACGATTGAAGAAGTCAAGCAGAGTGTAGTGCATTTTGCGGGGGATAATACGTCTAATGTGCCAAGTTTTTACAAACGGAATCCGACCAATCGTTTAGCCCAATTGCCCTATGTGTTTCCGGCTTTCGGAACCATTCAGGGCAAGTACAACATTCTGGGCTTCGGGCAGTTAGACAACAACTTTAACTTCCAGAACCAGAATTACCTGACCCGAGGGTTTAACATTGTCGATTGGAAAACCAATGCCAGTATTCCTGTACAAAACCGGATTATGGCTTCTTATGACGAATGGGCCTATGACCACGGTTGTCCGCGGGAGAATGGGCCAGCGGCGACACTTTGGCTAGCCAACACGCCTATCCAAGACCTGTACAACTGGTTCAATGCGTATGTGATTGTTCCTGCGCAAGGGCATCAGTTTTGTTTTCTGGATTTTGAGGCGTGGTCGTTTTACATTCAGGGGAATCAGGTAGCGGCAGACAAGATGGCGAGCCTGTTCAGGGCATTCAAGCAAGCCAACCCGAATGTGGTGTTGATGAGTTATGTGGGAACCAGGGGTTTTGCTTCTTCGACCTTGCAGCAGATTACCGAGCAGGAGATGCAGGTAGAAAACAACCGCTATAACCAGTCGGTGGGAGAAGTAGCCAAGCAGTTTGAGGTGACAAACGTCAACTATCTCAACGTTAGCACCGGACAATACGATGGAACCTCAGGGTATCTGAGCCAATACATTGATGTAATTAATGCGGGCGATTACCAACATTTTATCTCGCATAGTTGGTTTTACTCGACAATTCAAGAGATGGAGCTAGCGAAGCTACATCGCCCCAACAAGAAGGTGTTACCCCTTCTTTGGAGCTACATTGAGCCTGTACCAGGGTCAGACTTTACTTCAATAGGTAGGTTCTTTAAAACTTCTCTTGATAGTGTGTATGGGGTCAACTATAAGCCAGCGGTTCCTTTCAGCCACTTGTACAACGTAACGGCGTGGGGAAATTTTCTTGGGGATGGGATATGGTTCTGGCATGACCCCTACAATTCGGTCGAAGGCTTCGACTACTGGGGTGGTGCAGGGAAAGACCCCCGAACAGGTCAGTACTGGCCTGTGAAATACACCCCAAATATGGGAATGGTTGAAATCAGTACCACCATCGGCTATGACTATGCGGCATTAGCCCTGCACGCCCTGAGCCTGAACAATGACATTATTGCGGGTAACCAGCCGATCCAACGGGTAGACTTTTCGACCGACAACGGCAATTCCTATTACACGGGCGAATACCTTAAGCCAGCGGCAGGCGACTTTTACCACATTCCAATTGTCAGGGTAAAGAAGCATCCGACCCTGAATGAGTGGTTGTTGTTAGCGGTGAACCGCTACAATGAGATGAATCAGGTACAGACCCTGAAGGTGAAAATACCAGGCACGGGACAAAGCGTTGACATCCAGCTGAATGGGCAGCTCACCAGCATCAAACGAATCAAGTTAGAATAAAATTCAAGTCCCGCCAGTATGACAAATAACCATTCGCATATAAACATTCCTTTTCTGGGAGGTTTGCTTATGTCCTTAATAGAACCTTTACAACATCTTTTTGAACCTGGCTTTATGACACAAGACCTTTTTAAAAGCCTGTTACTGGGGGTAGTAGGCGCAATAGGTTCGGGCATTGGCACTTTGTTGTGGAATAAATACGTGAAGAAACGCTTAAAACCTTAAATAAATGGAAATACTTTTCGACCCTGATTTTATCGGAAAATCTATTCTGGCCTTGTTAGGGGTGCTAATCAGCTACATGGAGCAACTGAGTAATGCGAAAAAGCAAAAGGTGAGGTATGTATTTAAAAATGAATGGCCAGGCATCTTGCTAACCATGATAGTTACGCTGGTAATGGTCTACTTAAGAGAAGACATCAAGGAACTCTATGTAGTGACTAATTTCGGTGCAGTGATTCTGGGCTATTCAGGTAGTAGTTTTTTCTTATCCATCCTGAAATCAAAATTACCAAGAAATGAAAATATCTGACAATGGTCTCAGGATGCTGAAAGCATTTGAATCGTTCAGCAGCAAAC
>NZ_JBBAYI010000026.1:0-12656 GCF_037153985.1 Emticicia sp. 17c | reverse complement strand
GAGGCTGAGTGTTTTTTTTCATCTTGAGTGCCTGTAAAGCACCCAAAAGTTTCGTGGAGTAAAGATGTGAAAAAAATGCAAGAATCTCAAATGATTACGGGGGATATTCATGAGGATGGTCAAGGTTTTAGTATTTCTTGATTTTATGTGGGATAATAATAGCGCATCTCTTAAAATGGACGACCACCCCTGAAGATTGGGTAGAAAAAAACTCAAACACCAGACCAATGCTGATTTTTTATTAATATCTTTACATCAGTATTCAATGGCGGGAGGCATACTGGCTCAGTATCACCTGACTGGAATTACCTGTCAGGTGATGTGCATACCCTTATTATGCGAATGCTTAATATATAGGAATAGATTTAAAAATGTTGATAATTTGTGAATAACTTTTGTCGGATGCATAAATGCGCCTATTCTGTTTACAGAGCAGCATGGCTTAATGTATTGATAATAAGTTATTTGAATTAATTGAAGGGTACAAAACCTTATACGTGAGTAGATTGGATTGAGACTTAATTGTTAGTTTCCAAGAACTTTTACTATTTATGTACAAAACCTTATACGTGAGTAGATTGGATTGAGACCATCATCGGCATAAGTCGGTAATGGTTTTTTAGGGTACAAAACCTTATACGTGAGTAGATTGGATTGAGACACTTGGATCTTCTGGTGCCACAGGCGGAAGCACTGGTACAAAACCTTATACGTGAGTAGATTGGATTGAGACATCTGAATCAGAATTTGTTTTTCCAAACAATTTTGTACAAAACCTTATACGTGAGTAGATTGGATTGAGACATTGCATTAGGCAGATATTCTCCTGTTACTATTAGTACAAAACCTTATACGTGAGTAGATTGGATTGAGACATTATTGCGAGTTAGAAGATTAAGAAGATTATTATTGTTCATTTGCGACATTGTTTATATTTGTATAAAAGCAAATCGACATGAATAAAAAATTTATTCGAAAGTACATCTAATACTCACCATAGCCAATACGTAAGCCACCTTATCGAACACGGTGTTAAATTTGGGCGGCGACAATTTCGAGCGAATAATTGTCTTATAATCTTTAAATTAATAAATATGGATACTACTAGACAAATAACTAACCCGACAATCAATCTTCAAGGAATAGCACCTTTGTTACAAGTTTTTGACATGCCAACCTCGTTATATTTTTACAGGGACATTCTTGGCTTTGATGTTGTTCAATCGTCCGGACAAGGTGATGACGTCGACTGGGTGTTGCTTAAATTAAATGACATAGAATTGATGCTTAATACAGCTTACGAAAAGCCTAACCGTCCCTCTGCGCCTGACTTGAAACGCAAAGCTGCTCATAGTGACACCATAATATATTTTGGTTGTCCTGACACCGATGCTACTTATTCGTATCTTATTAGCAAAGGTCTTGAAATAAAAAAACCAGAAGTTACAGGTTATGGCTGGAAAGCATTAAACCTAATTGATCCAGATGGTTATCATCTTTGCTTTCACTATCCACTAAATGAGACAACAGAAAATTAACGATAGTCTAATAGCTTACTGTATAAAACCTTATACGTGAGTAGATTGGATTGAGACAAAATAATTGAGGGGGAAGCCCACCCACTATGATCCACCCCTTCCTCCAAATCCCTCTAGTGCTAATGTAACCAAGATTGCACACCAGGTGCCAGCAACAAAACAAAGAATGCGACAAGTCTGTGTTTACGTAATTTGTGTTTTTTTTGTTAATGAATGATTTCCAATTTGATGATTTTTTAACCAATTTTCATATACTTTATTGAAATCGTCACATGAGATAGAATATTTCAATCAATTTATTATCGTAGTTTAGCTCTGCCATAGGGTTGAAATTTGAGATTTATGGAATCGAATACCACAAATATCTCATTTTTTCACCCTTTTGACTTTTTATCCTAATCCCGAACTCACGTTAAGTTAATACCTCTTAATCCGCCACGAATATGATAGGCATAATCAATGATTTGTAAGTTGATAATGTTGGTTCCATCAAGAGCATTAATGTGTTATTGTTTTTAATTGTTGGCTGACTTGTATTCTTTGCGGATTCTTGGTTATCATCAAGAGAATTGCTGCATTCTCTACAAATGGCTGTAATAACATAGGAGGTATATGTAAAATTTCAGTCTCTATCTGCTCGTAAAGCATGATAAAAAAACTAAAATTATCCCCCGAAGCGTCTTTTTTCGATGTCCAGCTTTAAACGGAGTGCTACCAGTTCTTCTGACAGACAAATAATATTCTTTTCAGAATGGCCAAGTATCATGCCTAGCAATTTTGAAAATTTCGATAAATAATCGCTTGCGTTTACCATAACCAAGTATGGATTCTTTTGTCGAAAATGCACAATGGCAGAGCATTATTACTCCAAAAGAATATTTCTTTTATTTATGCAACTTGTTATTTTTTGTTGTGTCTTTTCATAAAGATATAAAGTATGAAAATAAGTTGCATAATTTTCATTTCCTGTTTAATACTAATAACCGGAGCTTCGTTTGGACAAATTAAAACTGCAGGAGGGCAGGAAATCAGCTTCGCCCAAATGGATTTGTTCATCCATCAACAAATGGATTCCTTAAAACTACCGGGTACGTCAGTTGCGATTATCAATAAAGGCAAAATCATTTATGAAAGGCAGTTTGGGTATGCAAATGTTGATTCGCTCAAAAAAATTGACCAGTACACCATATTCGAAGCGGCTTCTTTATCTAAAGCTGTTTTTGGATATTTTGTTTTGAAGCTACGCCAAGATGGGAAACTCAAATTAGATTTAAACCAGCCTGTTTACCAATATTTTTCATATCCGGATATTGCCTATGATGAAAGAAATAAATTGGTTACAGCCAATATGCTCTTGAGTCATACTTCAGGTTTGCCCAACTGGCGAGAACATAATAAACTTGAATTTAAATTAACTCCCGGAGTACAATATTCCTATTCCGGAGAAGGATTTGAATATCTTGCTAAAGCCGTAGAATACTTAACCCATACCACTCCGAATACCTTAGACAGCCTTTTCCAAAAGGAGGTAAGTATTCCGTTGGGACTGCAACATTTTGGTTATATCGGCAACACATATTTAGCACAGCATAAAGCCTACGGTTATTACTCTAACTCCAACAACAGCAAAGGCCAACTCCGCCCAGTGCCGAATTATTTCGGTGCAGCACACACCCTGCATACGAATGCACATGATTATGCGATGTTTCTAACCGCCATTATGAAAGGAAAAGGATTGACAAAAAATAATGTTGATTCCTTACTACAACCCAGAGTCCAAACACGATTTCCCGATAATAGCTTACAAAATGTTTTTTATGCTTATGGTTTCGCTGTGGAAAAAACGCCTTTCGGCACACGCTATATGCATACCGGGAATAACGGAAACTTTACAGGGGGTTTTATGTTCTTCCGAGATAAACAATTGGGCTACGTTGTTTTAACCAATGGCGATCATGGTATCGAACTGGACGCCAAACTCGCTCAATTATTAACATTCGGATTTTCGAACCAATAAATAAACCAACAAATAAATGAAAACAGGGTCTAAACAAGTTTGGAGAATTGCAATTGCTGCAATTTTATCAATTTTCGTAACTTACTATACAACTAATGCCCAAAGCAGCTCAGAAATTAGTGTAGCAGCACTTAATAAAACACTTGCCATCAAGGACAGTCTCGTTTATAATGATATTCTCAACACCTGCAACTTCGATGAACTGTCTTCTATTTTGGCACCAAATTTCCAATTTCTGCAAAATAACGGCGGCCCGAAATATACTGGTATAGTAGATCGAGACAGATTTATTAATGATTTTAAAAGTTATTGCATTAAAAATAATAATCCTGCTTCATTTAAAAAAGTAAGAAGGGTTGTAGCGGGTACTTTGCAAGCATATTATACCGGCGACAGTACTGCTATACAAATGGGTGTACAAAATTATTATCTAACAAAAGTCGGACAACCGGATCAATTGATAGATGTTTCCCGCTTTACCAATACATGGGTTTTAAAAAATGGAGAATGGAAAATGACCAAACAGTTCATATCGCTGGAGAATTTTCAAGCCCCACATACTGATAGCCTTTATATTACCATTGAACGCATGGACGCTAAGCTATTCAATGCTATTAACAACAAGGATCTGACCACTCTAAAAAATTTGTATGATGAATCGTTGGAGTTCTATCACGACAAAAGTGGTCTGATGAATTATAAGACGAGCATCGAAATTAATGCGAAACACTTTAACGACACTACGGCAAAATATGTAGAACGGAGAGAACTCGACAAAAATAGTCTGGAGGTTTTTCCAATTCCTGGCTTTGGGGCTATGGAAATTGGGAAGCACCGATTTTTTACTAGCTTTAACGGCGGACCTGAAGAAGTGACGGCATCACCACGGTTTGTCTTAATTTGGCAGCAAAAGGGAGATCAATGGAAAGTAGTGAAAGTAGTTAGCTATGGGCATTAGTATTCTGCAAAAGGAAAACGGAAAACTGGAAATGCCAACACAACCCGAACGTTTTAGAATGAGAAAACTCATTACAAATGAAATTATAAAGATTTTCAATAAGATACCACTTACAAAGAATCTATCAAGGAAAAAACTTATTGGTGATTTGCTGATAGGGATATTAGAAAGTCGAAAGATTTATTTTAAAGAGATAGCTTTACATTTTGAAAGCGAAGCAGTTTTACAGTCGATAGAACGTAGGATACAACTATTTTTTAAGGATTATGATTTTGACTATCAGCAAGTATGCCTATTATTATTGTTTTTTTACCTAAAGGTAAACTATAATTATCTATTTTCTGCTCAAGATAAGCGTTACTTTGAGCAATGTTTGGTTGATGGAGTTTGGTGTAATACTATACTAAAGAAATTAGATAATAAATACTTTTTGTTTCTGATAGGTAATCTGCCAGCCAAACAGTTGGGAGGTCTTTATCAAGATAGATGATATATTGAGATATGAGATTTCTAAAATCACCAATAAAAGCCCAGACATCCGATGAAAATTAGTATACAAGAATTAGAAAAAATGATAGCTAATGACCCCACTGATTCAGTGTGGAGAAAAGCATTAAAAGAAGGTTATGAGTCTGATGAATATTACTTTGAATTTGGTCTATTCCCAAAATATCTTAAAGATTATGATTCTTTTGAAATAATATTAAATCATAGTTTTCCGGTTTGGCTTAAAAGAACTATTGAAGAAAATAGTTCTAGTTCGGTTATAACTGTTGACACTCTAAATAATCAAGGGAAAAGTAAATACCTAGTTGACGCAGATACTCTTGCTATTTTTTTTTACGAGGCAACAATGATTTTCCATGAATATCGGAAATCTGATGGAGGTGCTTTTTTCAGTATTCCCAATAAATGGTTTTCAGATACGCAATTAGTTCAATTCATTACCGAAAAGATTCACCCTGAAGGTATGTGGGCAAGAGCAGATTGGTACTGGCCATAAAAAGTAAAAGCAGTAAATATATTAAAGCAGTTATATTTTATTTCTTTAAACTTATTCAGCACTTCAATAGAGTGCCAAATAAGCCTTTATTGTTGCACATTTAAAGTAATTGAAACCGTAGCAATATCTTTAAGAAGCGAACTCTTCTCCCCTACTTCATATTCTAATCGATTTACCTCAAAAGTACTTTTAAATTGAGCCGTTGAAAGGTTTTGAGTAAAAGTAAAAGGAATTTTAACGTTTTTAGTAGTTTTCTTTATTGTTAAATTGAAATATCCTATATACTCTTGCTCTTTCGTTCCTTTTTCAATTTTGGTTAAAATCATCCAAATTTTAGGATACTTTTGAGTATCAAAGTAATTGCTACCTCTGAGTGTTTTATCCCGTATTTCTAAACCAGTATCAATAGTTTTAGTATCAATACTTGCTTTCACGCTTGCTGTTGAGAGGTTTTTAGGGTCAAAAACTATAAATCCTGTAAAGCCCTTAAACGAACCGTCGGCTGTTGCACCTAACGCATGCTTTATTTTGAATGTCACAATTGCCGAAGAGGTCTTCCAGATTTGCGCCTGAGCAGACAAAGAAACAAATAGCCAAAACAATAATGAGGCTTTTTTAAAAGTATTAGCGTGCATTTTTATGAATTATTTAAAAGGTGCGTAAGTGATAGCTACAAATGGCAACAATGCCTTATGGCGAAAGCGATCATTTTCAAAAGTTAAAGTTTTAGTAGTTGTATACTCCAGAAACTGAAAACTAGCTCCTGCACGAACAGCCAGACGATTACTTGCCCAATACCTGAAATATAGCTCGGAATTCAGGCTACCTATATCACTATCACTGATTAATAATAAATTAAATGGGGTTGGTTTGGCTGTTTGTAGTGTATTATTTAATGATTTTGATTCGCTGGCAATAAATTTACCTCTTTGACTTTTACCAAATGAAAATCCGACAAAATCAATATTGAACCCAACATCTAGTTTTTTAATACTGTATTGCAGTACAATTGTGCCATTTAAACTACCAAGTCTCGATTTTGCTAATTGCAAGGTATCAAGATTACTGGCTATGTTTTCAGTAAACAGGGCTACAATACTTTGCGTGCCTGAAGTGAGTTTTGCAGGTGCTGTAATATAGTTTTTTTGGCCACCAAAAAAACTATTTAACCTGATACCCCACCCAATTTTGAAGCGGCCAGCTTTACCGATACCGTACAGATTTTGATACGAAACAGATGGCGAAAGAGCCGAACCAAAATCAACAGCTAAATCCAGATTTTGCTGGGTTTTAGGATATGAATACTGTGCAGACAATGTGTGGCTCAACAATAGTAACAAAATGATTTTTTTCATTGTATTTTTTATTTTAATAAAAGTTTATTTCATCTGGGCAAAGCCAAATAATACCGAATATTTTCTACACCATATTAGTACATGGTTTTGTTTTTGCAGGTTAGCGTCTGAAGGAACTTGAAGTGCAACAGACCCATTTTGCACTTTATCAGTAATCTGAATGAAGTTGGTTAAGGACTTGTCTTCGGCAAGATAAATGCGTAGGTCTGGGCCTGCGTCGGTCTTGAGGTTCTCCAGAACTAGTGTACGTTTCTTATCTTTATCTTCATAGATTTTTACACTTCCTGAAGTACTATGTACAGCATTTTCAAAGTTGCCTTGCAGTAGCAGATTTTGTCCGTCGGGGTTAAATGTCTCCGATAAAACAATGCCGTTGGTATTATCAGATTTATTTAAAGTATTATTAATATCTTCTTTTTGGCAAGCTGATAAAACCCATGCAAAGCATAAACTCGTAAGGTATAGTTTCATGATGTTTAAATTTACAATACAAATATCATGAGAGCTTGAAATTTGTATTGTCGGCTAGACGACCTAAATCAGAAATTCATAAAAAAGGCTTAATTGTTAATAATAGTATAATTTACCTCTTATAAACCATACCTTTAGCAACCGAATAGCCAGAAGGTTTAAGCACAGACTATAACTAATTCCCATTCAATTCAATAGTTTTACGGCAGATATGCAGCTCTGATTTTAAATTTTGGTATATCTGAAAGGATTATTAACTTTATTAAGCCTATTCAATGGTAATGTTATAGAATGGATTATGCCAAAACAATTTTCCTGATATTTGCAAAATGCACCAACAACTGTTGAAACTTGTATCTGAAAGTGTAACGCTTCCCGACAACGACAAAGCTTTATGCGAACTGTATTTTGAACCCGTACTTTTCCCTAAAAACAGAGTTATTGAGCATGAAGGGCAAATGCCTAAATATTTGTATTTCATAGTGTCTGGCTATGTACGGCTGTTTCATTACAACGAAAATGGAGATGAGGTAACCACTCATATCAATTGCCCGCCCGGATTCATTACTTCTTATTTCAATTTTATCAATCAGACCAAATCAAACGAAAATCTGGAATGCATTACCGAATGTGAGTTGCTCAGAATTACAAAAACTAATTTGGATAAGCTGACACAGCAAAGTATTATTTTTAAAGATTTTAGCATATCAGTTTTTCAGCAATCGCTTGCTTATAACGACAACCGTTCGAAAGAACTAGCCACGCTTACAGCAGAAGAACGCTACCGGAAACTGATGAAAGACTATCCGCAAATTTTGCAAAACGTTCCATTGCAATACATCGCTTCTTTTCTTGGTATGAACCCTAAAAGTTTGAGCAGGATACGAAAGGAAATTATTAAGTAACATTTGTGAAGTGTATTTGAAAAACCAATATTGAATTTTGTGCCATCATTTCAAATACAAAAAACTATGGCACAGAAAAATTTAGCATTGGTTACAGGGGCAAACGGGCACTTGGGTAACAATTTAGTAAGATTACTGATTGAAAAAGGCATTCCTGTAAGAGCTTCTGTTCGGAAAATCAAACACAAACAACCCTTTGAAGGGCTAAATTGTGAGGTGGTGCAAGCCGACATTACAGATAAACAATCATTAATTAACGCATTGCAGGATGTAGAAGTTTTTTATGCCGTTGGTGCTGCGTTCAAACTTTGGGCAAAAGACCCGAAAAAAGAAATCTATGATGTAAATCTTTCGGGAACAAATAACATGATTGAAGCAGCAGCCGAAGCAGGGGTAAAACGAATTGTATATGTGAGTTCAATTGCAGCGTTAAACTATTCAAAACTTCCTACAAAAGAGAGTTACGGCTACAATCCAGACCGCAGAGATATGTATTACAATTCAAAAAATGACGGAGAAAAACTGGCATTTGAGTTGGCAAAAAAACATAACATTGAATTAGTTGCAGTATTGCCGTCAGGAATGATAGGCAGTGAAGCATTTGCACCATTAAATGTCTCATACAATATAATTAACTTGATTTTGAAAAAGCAAATTCCTGTTGAAACCAATATTACCCTGAATTGGATTGACGTAAAAGATGTTGCAGAAGGCTGTTATTTAGCCGCTACAAAAGGCCGAAACAGTGAACGCTATATTTTGGCTAATGAAAAATGTATGTCAATAAACGAAACTACAAAAATTGCACAGCAGCTTTTCCCTGAACTAGAAATAAAATTGCCTGCATTAGTTCCCAAACCAATACTTTTTGCCGTTGCGTGGCTGATGGAAATCGGAAGTAAAATAAGCGGAAAAGCACCATTGCTTACAACCAAAGACATTGCCATGTTTTCGGGGCTTCAACAAGACTTTGATATTTCAAAATCTCGAACAGAATTAGGTTTTAATCCTAAAAATCCGGTACAAGCAGTAACAGAAGCAATGTATTATTTGTATGAAAAGAGACTACACTTGGATGAATAACTTTCTTTGTAAATCAAAACTTTATATACTTCAAACAAAATACAGCGTTGACTTCATTTTTTGATCTACATCAAAGTTTAAAAATTAGAAGCGTTGCATTTTTGCACCATCATAAATTTTTAACAAGTCAACAAATGAAAAAGAAACATTTTAAGTACATTAACACCTTATTTGTGGTTATTCCGATGACCCTGATAATGGCTTTCGTAGGACTAATGCGTAACTACGGCTTCGGTGAAGACTGGTTCTTTAAATTCCTGAAAGCGTGGAGTGTTATGCTGCCAGTAGCGTATGTAGCCGCATTTCTCATTATTCCGAATGCCCGAAAACTTGCTGAGAAGTTAACTATAAGGGAGTAAATCAGTAACCTAAAAATTTTGAATGCACGAACAACTTACAAATTACATCAACAACCAAATCAAAGTCAGTGAAAACGAATTAAATACGATTCTTTCTTACTTCAAGCCCTTGAAGTTAAAGAAAAATGAAATTTTGGTTACGCACGGACAAACCAGCCAACGGATATTTTTCGTTGGCAAAGGTTGTTTGCGGATATTTTTCATTAACGAAGAAGGACAAGAAGCTACCAGATATTTTGCCTTCGAAAACCAGTTCGCAACGGCATTGGTTAGCTTCATAACAGAAGAACCCTCAGAGGAGTTTATACAGGCGGCCGAACATTCTGAACTACTTTATATTACACACAGACATTTTTATCATCTGCTCGGCATTATTCCGCAATGGGAGAAGTTCTATCGCCATTACCTCGAAAAAGCCTATGTAAATAATACTAAACGCTTGATGTCTTTTCTCACACAAGATGCCACCGAAAAGTACCGTCGATTATTAGACGAAAACCCAATCATTGTAAGGCGATTACCCAATAAAATGGTGGCTTCTTATCTCAATATATCTCAGGAAACACTAAGCCGCTTGAAATCGAAAATCTGATTTCATTTTGCTATCTAACAAAGCTAATAGAACTAACTTTATATAAGTTTGATACAATAAAATTGGCCGCATATTAGATGTATTTTTAGCAAATGCAAAGGCCCTGATAGCTTCAAAAAACATGTAGTTAAGATAACAAGAAGAGTTCCTTATAGAATAATCACAGAAAGAATACATATTTAAGCACAACCTTTTTCTTTTTCAAATCCCCCCTTGTAAAAAGGGAGAATTTGAAAAAAGAAAATGTATTGGTTAATTCCTAGTTTTAATTATTACAGCCCTGAATCTCTGCCTTAAATACGGCACTTGTCTCAAAGCCGGGCATCAGTATAATACTCTTGCCTGCTTCATAAGTAACATTCGCTGGCGAGGTAATCTTATTAGCTGCATTGATGCTTGCTACCGCCTTTTTGGTGTTAACACCAGTAATATTATTTATTGGATTATCCAGATTATAGGTATGCGGGTAAACAGTTATCTGACTAATGGCCGGATTACTCACCACTATCTGATTTGATGAGGCCACACGAATCAGGTATTTTGTTCCTTCTGGTGTATTTTGCGGAATCTGGCAGGTTACTTGGCCAATTACATTGGTGGTTCCGATAAGTACAGGATTAGCAAAGTTTCCTGAAGAATCAGAGAGTTCAATTTTGAATTGATTCCCAAAATTGAAAGCTCCCGATATATTAAAGTTTACGTCTACCGAGCTACCTGCGCAAATAACATTTTTAGACAATGTAGGGGCATTTATAGTAGCCAGATTACCAACTACCGTGAACCTGATAATCTTTGGTCCGTATGTAATTCCTCCACCTTTGTTATCTTGTGCATATCCAGTTACGGTGAGTGTATAATTCCCGGGTTTAAAGTTTCTACCCCAGATGTCAGAACCCAGATTATCAAAAAGGGCATTGGGTGCAACATTCTGAATAATATTCCAATTCAGTTCTGGCCCCTGAATATTCATTTCGAAACTTTCGATAGTTACAGATGAACATAAAGATGGCGTGACCAGAATCGAAACTTGTTCATTTATCTGATTAATAACGGCACCATCTTCCAATGAAAATAATGGTGCATACGGATTACCTGCTTTTACATACATATAATCAACAATGCGGCTGGCATCGCAAGGGTCAATTCCATTAACGGTTACATTCGTTGTAGCACTAGTACTACATTGATTTATATTAACAATAGTAAGAGTATAAGTACCTCCATTAACCGAAAGAGCATTAGGAATAGAAGGATTACTTGACGCACTAGTGAAATTATTTGGTCCTGACCAACTATATGTTCCATTACCAGTACCTATTAAATTAATAGTTTGCCCGACCGTATATGGGCCAGTGTTAGTAGCCGTAACAACAGGGGCCTCTTTGATTTCTAAATTACTCGTCGAACTCGCATCGGATTCACATCCGTTTGACACACATTTGGCGGAAATGGCATACGTCCCCACACTCGAAAGTGTCAGGCTTGTGCCAGTAGAACTGTTCGACCACAAGACTGTGCCCGTGGCACAACTAGCCGTCAAGGTTAAGGTACTAGGCGAACATATTACCAAATTCACAGGCGGGGTAACTGTCGGTGCCGTTGGCTTGGCTTTGATTTCCAGATTTGTTGTGGAGCTGGCATTTGATTCACAACCGTTTGACACACATTTGGCGGAAATGGCATAAGTTCCCACACTTGAAAGCGTCAGGCTTGTTCCAGTAGAACTGTTCGACCACAAGACTGTGCCCGTGGCACAACTGGCTGTTAGGGTCAATGTGGTTGGAGAACATACTACCAGATTCACAGGTGGGGTAACTGTCGGGGCCGTTGGCTTGGCTTTGATTTCCAGATTTGTTGTGGAGCTGGCATTTGATTCACAACCGTTTGACACACATTTGGCGGAAATGGCATAAGTTCCCACACTTGAAAGCGTCAGGCTTGTTCCAGTAGAACTGTTCGACCACAAGACTGTGCCCGTGGCACAACTGGCCGTCAAGGTTAAGGTACTAGGCGAACACACTACCAGATTCACAGGTGGGGTAACTGTTGGTGCCGTTGGTTTGGCCTTGATTTCTAAATTACTCGTCGAACTCGCATCGGATTCACATCCATTTGACACACATTTGGCAGAAATGGCATAAGTTCCCACACTTGAAAGTGTCAGACTTGTTCCAGTAGAACTGTTCGACCACAAGACTGTACCCGTAGCACAACTGGCCGTCAAGGTTAAGGTACTAGGAGAACAAACTACCAGATTCACAGGTGGGGTAACTGTCGGTGCCGTTGGTTTAGTCTTGATTTCTAAATTACTTGTCGAACTCGCATCGGATTCACAACCGTTTGACACACATTTGGCAGATATCGCATAAGTCCCC
>NZ_JBBAYI010000025.1:0-14781 GCF_037153985.1 Emticicia sp. 17c | reverse complement strand
TAGTGATTACCTCATTTCCAAACAGGAATGAGGTTTTTTCTTAAAAATGACTTAGAGTTTTATAGGTAATGGAGTAGTTTTAAAAGAGAAGGCTTTATATGCCGAAGGCGATGCAGGCAATCCGAAAAAAGTAAATATTGTATTAGGTGACACACCCGCTATGATTTTTGAGTTTGAGACAAAAGAATTGGCTGATAAAATGATAGATTGGGTGGGTGGCACTACTCTACCCGAAGATTTTTTAATATATAGCCAAAAAGGCTGAATTTTGTAGCGACCAAGCAAACAAACCCAACCTTTTAGAATGAGAAAACTCATTAGGGGCGAAATTATAAAGATTTTTGATAAAATACCTCTTGCTAAGCATCTATCAAGGAAAAAATTCATTGGTGATTTTCTGATAGGGATGATAGAAAGTCGGAAGGTGCAATTTAAAGAAATAGCCTTGCACATTGAGAGTGAAGCTGCATTAGAGTCAGTTGAACGTAGAATACAGGCATTTTTTAAGGATTATGATTTCGATTATAGGCAAGTATGTCTCTTACTATTAATGTTTTTACCTAAAGGTAAACTTCAATTATCAATAGATAGAACCGAATGGGACTTCTGCATTTATCAATGTAATATTTTGATGATAGTTGCTAAAAATGGTTCAATAGGGATTCCATTGTATTGGCAGTGATTAGATAATAATTCAGGTAATAGTAATTGTAAAGACAGGTGTGATTTATTACAATCCATTGTAGATGTGATAGGTTTGGATAGAATCGGATTGATAGTTGGAGATAGGGAATTTATTGGTATTCAATGGCTAAAGTATCTAAAAGACAGGCAGATAAACTTCTGTATGAGATTACCTAAAAACCATTTGATAACACTTAAGAATGGGGCTGTTTGTTCAATAAACGACTTATTGTCCCATCATAAAGCAAACGAAAAACTTAGTAAATTGCTAGTTTTTGTTAGTATTGTCGTAGCTATATCGTTGAAAACAGGTTAATATCTCCATCAAAAAGTAAAGATGATTAAAATCAAAAAACATGGATATAAAGCTAATAGCTTCTTTAGAAAGGGATTAGATTATATCAGAGTAAATCTAAAAAGACAAAAACAAAATTTTATAGCTACTTGTGAGATGCTTGTATATGATTTTTTGTGGTGGATTCATTTACAATTCATCTATCAGAAGCAATTAACAAAAATCTTCGGGTAGAGTAAATAATCTTGATTTTTGTACCAAAAATTTTTAATAATTTAAAAACCTTATTTTAACAAAGAAGACAAATAATTAAACAAAAAGGATAAATAAATAAGCAAAAAAGACAATAGAGATAGAATAAATTTAGTATTATGCTACGTTTGCATAGCCATTTTTAGCGTTTTTGACAACAGAATGGCATCTTAAACGCGACAAGATGTTTATAGATATACAAAGCGATTGAACGAATCTTTTGAGAGTATAAAAATCTAACTAGTTATGGACAATAATACTAAATTGCACGACTCTGTTCTTTGGTATCAGCTGAGAAATAGTGAAGAAAATGCTTTTTCTTTGTTATTTGAAAGGTATTATAATAAAATGGTTAATTATGGTAAAACTTTGACATCTTCACTAGAAACAGCTAAGGATTGTGTTCAGGATGTGTTTGTTGATATTTGGATATATCGCCATAAACTAAATGAAAATGTTGTTGTAAAAGCCTATTTATTATCATGTGTCCGCAAACGCATTGCCAATGCCTATAAGTATGAACGTACTTTTTCGTACGACAAAGACTTAGATTCTTTAAATTTTTCGTTCGATTTTTCAATAGAGAGTGAAATAATTCTTCAAGAAACAATTGCTTTAAAAGTTAAGAGACTTAATATTCTTATCAATCGACTTACTTCTCGACAAAAAGAAGCACTTTATCTTCGATACCATCAAGGGCTTTCTGTCGAGCAGATATCAGAGATTTTGAACCTAAACTATCAATCCACCAAAAACCTTCTTCATAGGGCTATTTTAGATCTTCGTAAGGAATTTCTTATTTTATTGTTAACCGTATTATTAATGGCATCAGTTAATTCTTGTATTTAAAAAAAAATAATTAAATGAGTACCATTTCTTTCAATCCTTCTCTCTATAAATGAACAAGCCTTTATAAAGGTAGTTTCTCAGTAAAAAATACGTATTTAGATAGGACCAAACTAGGTCAAACCATTAAAATGGATTTAGAAAATATAATAAATGAAAGAAAGATATGAAATACTTTCTTTTTAGAAAACTCGTCAAACTGTTTAATTAATATTAATCTATAACTAAATACTTTAATAACCATTGACTATAAAAGGAGAGTTATTTTAAAAATACTTGTTCAATGAGGATAAATTAACGATTACTATTGCTCTTCCTTAATATAATTTTAAAAAAGGTATTTAGCAATTTCCTCAAAAAGCAAACTATTAATAAATTAATGGAAAATCAGAAAAAATATAATACAATAGAAGAACTTTTATCCGATGAATCATTTACAAATTGGATTAGATATAATGAAGATTCTATTAAATGGGAAAAATGGATTTCAGAAAATGCAGAAAGAGCTGAATTAATAGAGGAAGCTCGCATATGGGCTCTTGCTTTAAAAGTTGAAGAATTTATAATTCCAGAGGAAGAAACAAGACAGGCTCTTGAGAATACTTGGCAAAAAATAGAAAAATCAACCCACAAAAGACAAATATTTTTAACAAAATGGTTTTGGTTAAGAGCTGGAGCAGCTTTTTTGGTCATAAGCCTTTCTTATTTTTTAATAACTCAAACGAAAAGTTCCTCAATTTCCTATCATGAACTAATCAAGCAAGAACCTAATAAATTAATTGAAAAAAATAATTATTCTAATAAACCCGTCGTCATTACTTTATCAGACGGCAGTTCGGTTATCCTTCAACCAAATAGTAAAATTAGTTATCCTAAGACTTTTACGAATAATGAACGAAAGATCTATCTATCGGGTGAAGGTTTTTTTGAAATTGCTAAAGATGCACAAAAGCCTTTCTACGTATATTCTCATGAAGTAGTAACAAAAGTACTCGGTACGAGTTTTAGAGTAATTGCCTACCCAAATCAATCAAATATAGAGGTATTTGTACGAACAGGAAAAGTAAAAGTACTACCGAATAAAAAAATAAAAAATATCACTAACCAAGAATTACTGCTTTTACCAAATCAAGCCATTAGGTTTTCTAAGGAAAAACTATCCTTTGAAAAAATCTTAAATTTTAAAATAAATAATACTTTGTCGGCTTCTACAAATCCGATTGAAAAAATCAATTTCGAGTTTGAAGATACCCCCGTAGAACAGATCTTTAAGGCTATTGAGGAAGCTTATTTAGTTAAAATTGATTACTCGAATCAATTAAAAAACTGCTATTTGACTACCTCTTTAAGTGATGAACCATTAGCAGAAAAGCTTAAAATTATTTGTAAGAGTTTAGGAAATAATAGCCATTTTGAGATAAATGAAGACCAAATAAAAATAATTTCAACAGGATGTAACTAAACCCATATGCTTTTATGATAAAAAAAAGCGCCACAAAATGTTACAGCATATTGGGCGCTAAGTAAAAACCTCATCTATAAAATTGATGAAAGTAAATTATTTAACTGTTCAGTAAACAATTAATATCTGTCAAATTTATGAAGAAAAAATTTATTTACCAACGTTTATTATTCCAACTCGTAAAACTCGCCATTGTTCAAGTACTCTTCCTTTTAGCATTTACTAGTAATACTTTGGCTACAAAAATAGAAGGACAAGAGTTGTTGAAATTAAAAGTTACTGTTAGTATAAAAGGCATCAAATTGAAAGAGGCTTTAAATGAAATTGAAAATGTAGCTAAAATAAAATTTTCTTACAATTCACGCATATTGGAGATGAACCAAAAGGTAACTATAGTAGCTACCAACGAACTACTTTCAAGTATACTAAATAGAATACTAAAGCCTCTAGGTATTGATTTTATGCAAGTAAGTAAACGAATAGTTTTAAAAAAAGAAGAATTTAAACAAGCGTTTGATGCTTTAACACCAATCACCCCTTCCGATTTAAATATTATTATTTCTGGAAAAGTTACGGATGAAAAAGAAGAGCCATTACCAGGCGTAAATGTTGTAATTAAAGGAACTCAACACGGTACAACAACTGATGTTGAAGGAAATTATAAAATTACAGTAGATAATACAAATAGCCTATTAGTTTTTACCTATATAGGCTATAACACTCAAGAGGTAGTGATTGGAAACCGGGACAAAATTGATATCAAAATGAGAGCGGTAGATAAATCATTAGATGAAGTTGTAGTTATTGGGTATGGTACACAAAGTAAAGCAAAAATAATTGGCTCAATAGCCAAAGTTGATGCGACGGCATTTAAAGATATACCTCTCACTAGTTTTGAACAAGGCATTGCTGGCCGACTAACTGGTGTTAACATTATACAAGGAACCGGAAGTCCAGGCTCTGCTGCTTCAATACAAATTAGAGGCGTTGGAACTATTACTGCTGGAGTAAATCCGTTGTTAGTTATAGATGGACTACCTACAGATAATCTTAATATCAGTGATATTAACCCTAATGATATAGAATCCCTTCAGGTTTTTAAAGACGCTTCGGCGGCATCTATTTATGGCTCTAGGGCATCAAATGGAGTAATTTTGGTTACTACAAAAAAGGGAGCTACTGGGAAAACGAGTTTTAATTTTAATATGTATTCTGGTAGCCAAGAAGTTACTAAAACCTATCAAATGGCTGATGCTTATCAATGGGCTTCCTTTCAAGTAGATACTTATCGGCAAAGGGGGGCGTGGACGGATAATTATGTTCCAAACCTTTATCAACCTTATCTAACAGGTACACCTGACTTAGTTAATACAGATTGGCAAAAAGAGATATTTCGTAAAGCCTCTATTCAGAGTTATCAACTAGCTCTTTCAGGTAGTCAAAAAAAAATTAACTACTATTTTTCTGGAGAATTTTTTAATCAAGAGGGTGTTGTAATAGGATCTAACTTTAAACGATATAGTTTCAGAACCAACTTAGAGTCCGTCCTTTTTGATAAGGAAGAATCTTTTTTTATCAAAAATGTTAAATTTGGCATCAATATAGCCCCTTCTTTTACTAACAAACAGGCTATTTCAGAGAGTCATCATAATAATGATGGTGTTATTTTGACGAGTTTGTATGCTTATCCAAATTTCCCCGCGTATAATGGAGATGGTAGCCCTGCATTAAGTCAACAATTATTATTTCGGCAGAATCAAGCGAATAACAATGGTGCTGGCTTTGAAAACCCTGTAGCAGTAGCTCTGTTAAGAGATAATCCTATTAATGGTTCTCGATTAATCGGCACCACATATTTAGATGTAGAACTTATAAAAGGTCTCAACTTTAAAACGTTAATCGGTACAAATTATTTTAATGAACAAAATAATCTCTACAGACCTTCTATCTTAGGAAAACGTAATCAACCAGCTCCAACAGTAGCAACCGCTACCTCTTCTACAGCAAGAATATTTAATTGGGTTAATGAAAATACACTAACGTATTCAACTACATTGCAATCCAATCATCATATTGACTTATTGGCTGGTTATACAATTCAGCATGAAACTATTTTTAGTAATACCTTAAGTGGGCAGGGATTTGCCTCAGATGAAATACATACATTAAATGCAGCAAGTCAAATTACTAGTGGTAATTCATACCAAGAGGAATGGTTTTTAGTGTCTTATCTAGGTCGGTTAAATTATGATTTTAAAGACAAATATTTACTTAGTATTGCTACGCGACGAGATGGTTCCTCGCGTTTTGGTGATTTTACAAAATTTGGCAATTTCCCCTCTATAAGTATTGGATGGCGAGTAAATAGAGAATCCTTTTTTGAATCATTTCGTAAATCTATTAGTGATTTAAAAGTACGCCTAAGCTATGGACGAACTGGAAATAACCAAATTCCTAATTATGGCTCTATTGCTTTATTGAATAATGCTAATTATATTTATTCAAACGCCATTGTCAATGGTTTAGCCCCTAACACTGCCCCTAACAAAAACTTATCTTGGGAAAACAAAGAACAATTTGATTTTGGATTAGATTTCGGAATATTTAACAATAAGGTTACATTTACCGGTGATTATTATTATTCTATTACGAAAGGCCTTTTGCTTAACGTTCCTGTACCTTCACAATCTGGCTACACTACTTCTTTACAAAATATAGGAAAAGTACGTAATAAAGGCGTTGAACTTTCACTAGCAACTAATAATATTCATTTAGGGCCTGTTACGTGGTCTTCTTCTTTTAATATTTCCATGAATCGCAACAAAGTGCTGGCTTTAGGAGACGGGCAGGATAGAATAATCTCTAAGCAACATATTACAAAGATAGGCGAGCCCATAGGGCAATTTTATTTATACAATATTATAGGGGTTTTTAATACACAGGACGAAATCAATAGCAAACCTCATTTAAGTACTGATAAACCAGGAGATTATATTTATGAAGACATTAATAATGATGGAAAAATTGATGGAAACGACAGAAAGGTTATGGGAAGTGTTTTCCCCAAATTCATTTACGGATTTACCAATACATTTCAAATAAAAAACTTTGATTTGAATGTGGTTGTTCAAGGTTCACAAGGAAATAAACTTTTTAACTTTACACGATTCTTTTTAATAGAACGAGGTGATTTTGCTAATGTATTGGCTGAACGAGTAACAGGAGCGTGGAAGTCTCCTAATGAGCCAGGAACAGGCTATGCTCGGGCTGGTTCTAATGATACATATTTACCACAATCTAATAAGCTTTTAGAAGATGCTTCTTATTTACGTATACGAAGTCTAACCCTTGGCTATACACTTCCTTCAACGGTTAGTAAAAAACTCTATATTGAAAAAGCTCGTATTTATTTTTCTTCATTAAACCCTTTTACCATTACGAAATACACAGGCTATAACCCTGAAGTAAATGCTACTATCGGAGCTGCTTTAGATGCAAGCGGAGGTCCTTTACAACCAGGTATTGACTGGGGAAATTATCCAACTGCTCGCTCTTTTAATATAGGCCTCAACTTAGCTTTTTAAGATAATTTAATAACATTTTATCAATTATGAAAAGATACATAGCAATAATATTTATAGGTATGCTTTTAGCGGCCTGTTCAAATAATCTTAATTTAAAACCTCTCTCTCAAAATAGTGTTGCCAATTATTACCAAAGTGCTAGTGATATAGAAGTAGGGGTTAATGGTGCTTATCAGGCCCTACAATTAATAGGGCAATATGGGCAGGACAATGTTTTTTTAATGGAAGTCAGATCTGATAATTCCGAAGAATCAGATTTAGGTGCTAGCGGAGCTATATTTTCAGATTTAGACACCTTCAAAGAGCGACCTACCAATTCCGTTTTAGCAGAAAGTTGGCGAGATAACTTCATAGGAATTCAAAGATGTAATATTATTCTAAACCGAATTGATGGAGTTTCTATGGATGCTAACATCAAAAACATTCGCAAAGGAGAAATGCAATTTCTTCGGGCATTGATGTATTTCAATTTAGTAAGAATTTTTGGAGATGTCCCTTTAGTATTAAATGAGACCACCGATCCAAATGAAAGCTTTAGTCAAGGGCGATCATCAGCCACAGATGTATATACTCAGATAGTAAGTGATTTAAATTCAGCTGCAAATTTATTACCGGTGACCCAATCACAGATAGGTAAGGCAACTAAAGGTGCTGCCAATGCTTTACTGGGAAAAGTATACCTCACTTTAAAAAGGTATTCAGAGGCTGAACAAACGCTAAGAAAAATTACAGGGTATAGACTAATTTCTTCTTATGCTAATGTATTTGGTGTATCTAACAAAAATAATGCTGAATCAATTTTTGAAGTGCAGTATAAAAAAGGAAATGGTAGCACAATCATTGCAAATGGGTTAGGAGATGGCTTAGGGCAAGGAAGCGCATATGCAAATTTATTTGCCCCACAAGGCGGAAATAGTCTATTAGGGCCGTCAGGAGGACAAGCTCTAGGTAGTAATCGCCCAACCCTAGACCTAATTAATTCGTTTGAACAAGGTGATTTAAGAAAAGATGCTACCATAGGCATATTGAATGATAGGGCTTATCCGGCAAAATATCTTGATAAACCCAATAAGGTATTTGATTCGGATTTAAATTTTATAGTATTGCGTTATGCCGATGTAATGTTAATGTTGGCTGAAGCATTAAATGAACAAGCTTATAATGCAACTGGAGAGGCTTTTTCTTTAATTAACCAAATTAGACAACGAGCAGGGTTAAACATTCTTACTTCCATAACAACCCCTAATCAAGATAGTTTTCGTTTAGCTCTGGAGAATGAAAGAAGACATGAATTAGCTTTTGAAGGACATCGTTGGTTTGACTTATTGCGTACTAATCGAGCGCTGACAGTGATGCAAAAACATGTAACTAATTCAGGTGGTGTGCAAATAGCTCTATCCTCAATAAAAGCCTTTCAATTACTTTATCCTGTTCCACAAACTGAAATCGATACAAATCCTAATAAAATATTACAAAATCCAGGATACTAATTTAAAAAAATACAATTTCAAGTATATACGCAGATTTATTCTACCTAATCATTCCAACTATTGGAATTTTTTGGGAAAGCTTAATAATTAAAAACAATTATGAAAATAAGAGTCTTTTTAGGAATAATATATTGCTTTTTATCGAGTAATTATTTAGCATTTAGCCAAACCTTTGGCATTATTGGTGATTATGGATGGAATCCACTTTCATCAGACCCTACTTATCAAGACGATCGGTCTCAAACATATATCCCTTCTCTAAATAAAATGGCTGTTGAAGCTGTAGCAGATAGAGTTAAGAGTTGGAATCCTGATTTTATCATTTCTGTTGGTGATGATAGCTATTGGTGCCGTCTAAGTAATAATTTCGACGATAACGTTGGGCCTTTTTATCGTAGTTACATATTTCCCTATAAAGGAATTTATGGTACAGGAAGCACTACAAACAAGTTTTATCCGGTCTTGGGGAATCATGATTATAAGACTTATATTGATGGGCATGGCGATTGTACTCGAGGAGGAAAAAACGGAGAAACACTTTGGAAAGAGTATTTTTCAAAATCGTCTAACTATTATGATTATGTGGTAGGAAATGTTCATTTTTTTGCAATGAACTTCAATCCAGAAGAAAAAAACGGAATTGATGTAAATTCCGTACAGGCACAATGGCTAAAAAATAAATTAGCTAGCTCTACCGCTCAATTCAAGATTGTTTATGGCCATATGCCTATCTATGTATCTTGCGACCCAGGAAGCACACATTGTAGTAATCCTATTTTGCAATGGCCTTTTCAAGATTGGGGAGCAGATGTAGTTTTATCTGGAGATGTACATTTTTATGAACGAAATGTAGTCAATGGATTTACGTATATTGTTAATGGTATAGGCGGCTCTAAAATGGATGCGACTACTTCTACATTTTTACCAGAAACCATTAAACACTACAAAGATAAATGGGGAGCCATGCGTGCAACTGTAAATTCCACAGAAAATTATATAAGATTTGAGCTCTATACTTATGACAATGAACTAATAGATGATTTTTTAATTAGACCTAACAAAGCTCAACAACGTTCTTGTAAATAATAATTATCACTAAACTTTAATTATATGGAAAAAAAAACAATTTTAAAGGATTTACTCATTAGAGTAAACCCTTATTACAAGGGTCATTCTACTATAAGTAAATTTGGTACCCTTGTTTGTTTGGTATTTTGCTTGCTACTATCTTATTTAGGACAATCTCAGACCTACACGAAAGCACAATTACTAGAAGCTTATCTTAAGCCTAATCTTCACCCTAACTTCTATATTCTAGCCGCTCATAGAGGTTATTGGAAAGACGTAGGTATTCCTGAGAACTCTAAAAAGGCTTACGATAAAGCAGGCTTGTATAACTATGACATGGTTGAAATAGATATTATGAAATCATCGGATGGGATTGTTTTTTGTTTTCACGATTGGATATTAGATAGGCTGACAAACGGAGAAGGAATAGTCAAAAAAGATTATAACACTACTTTAGTTACTTACGAAGCAATAAAGAACTTTACCTTAAAAGACCGGTATGAGAATGTTGTTGATGGTGAACATATTCCTACCTTAGAAGAAATTTTAACTTTATTAAGAGATAAATATCCAAATATTCTTATAAGTCTTGATAAAGTAAATACTTGTTTTCAAGAGGCATACAACGTTGCAAAAAAGGTGAATGTTTTAGATAGAGTATTTATAAAGGGGACCTACAATTCAGGTACTCCTTTTATAAAAACACCGAATGACCTGAAAAATCAATTCACCTCACAAGAGGCAAAAGACTGGGCTGTAGGGCATTATACTCCTATCTTGTTTTCAAATAATATTCCTACAGATTTTAAGTCTGATTTGGATTTATGGATTAGTAGTGGCGTAGCCTCTTTCGAAATAGTCTACAAAACAGATTCTGACCCATTATTGCAGCCCAGAACTGACTTGGGAAATATTAATACTGTGGAGTATGTAAAAAGTAAAAACAAAAGAGCTGGTATGTTTGTCGAATGGCCTGACAACTGTAATGGAACATGGAATTCACCCCAAAGTGTTTATAAAATTCCAGATTTTCCTAATGATAGAAGAAATGATTGGGATTGGGTATTACCTAAAGGAACAAATTATATAATAGCTGATAGAGTAGAGAAACTTATGGATTTATTACAAGCCATAGGCAAACGAACTTACTAAGCTTTTTTACTATATTTTAAATTTATAAAAAAATAAAAATGAAAAACATTACAACTTTTTCAACGATATACTTTTCTAAATTTTTTAAAGCATTGGAAAAGTGTCTATTGGTGCTAGCGATTTGCATAAGTAATTTTGCTTATGCCCAGTTCCCAGCATTACTTCATAATATACCAATTGATAATGGTAATTATAAAGACTTTGCTCAATCTCTAACACCTGTTACTAGTGGAGTCTCTAAATTTACTGATAGATTTGGTGATCCTAATGGAGCTGTCGCATTTAATTACAATAATGAAATTAGTTATATATCCTTTAATAACTTACCTGCATCCAAGTATAACACAAAAAAAACAGTCTCGTATTGGATTTACATAGACAATCCTACTACTATACCTGAAGGTCCCTTTCCTTACCAAGAGACGGATTTTTATAAACATATATATTCCTATTACACAAATGTAACTACTGGAGTTTTCCCAAATGAAGGACAATCAATCAGAGGACCGGTATTAGGTCAACATAGACAATATAATAATACAACGCACTGGTTTTTATGGTGGTATAAGCCTATCGAGTTTAATGTCATAGGGTGGTATCATATTATCCATGTGCAAGGTCAGTATTTTACAAAAGAATATGTATATAAACCTGATGGAACCAAACAATGTGCATTTAATTATTTAGGCGTACAGAACTGGGGAGCAAATAATTGCGAATTAGTATTAGGTAATACAGAAATAGGACATAAGCCAATAAAAGCCTTAGATGATTTTAAAGCATTTACGGACGAATTAACAGAAGCGCAAGCAGACTTGCTGCATAATCAAGAAATACCTGTTGAAAACTATGGAAATTATCGTATCAGAAATAAAGCGACAGGTAAATATTTAGCGGTGAAAGATTTTGGAGCTGACAAAGGGACAGAAACTCAAGCAAAAACAGAAAATGAAGCAGGAGCTACTTATCTGTGGCGTTATGAAAAAGATATTAATACAGGCCACCCGTTTTTAGTTAATATATTTGCCAATAATAATAAAGATATGAGTGGGTCGTGGACTTGGCCTGCACGTGTTTTAAACGTAAAAGGTGGCAGTGGATCGTACGGAACTATTCTCCAATTATGGGATCATGACAATACCAATTCTTGTAAATGGAGCTTAGAAAGAAATCCACAAACAGGTAGTTATAAAATTCGTACTTGGCTTAATAATAATCCAATTTTTCATAATGGGGGCAACAATCAAATTATGATTGGGACGGATAATAACGACTATTACGAATGGTATTTTGAAAAGGTCGATTTATCATTACCCCCAATTACCTCTCCTATAGATAATCTTTTAACTTATCGTCTAAAGAATAGGAACAGTAATCTCTATATGGCTTACGATTATCTTGCTGAAGATAACAAGGTCATTAGACAGAAAACAGAAAATGATGCTGGTGGAACATATATATGGAACCTTACGAATGGTAATGGCAACGGTCTTTACGCAATACAGACCTTAATTAAACCAGAAAATTGGTACCAAGACTTTTATAGATTAGATGTACCTAGTGGGACCACAGGATGGACAGAAATAAAACTATGGAAAAACTCTTCTCAAAAATGGAATATTTTTAAAGATACAGAAGGTTTTTATAGAATAGCCTCTGCTGTAACTGGAAGAACTATAAATGTATCTGGAGCTTCTACTTCAGCTGGTCAAGCCATTATTCAATCGGATGCCTGTACTTCTAATGGACAATGGACCTTTGAGCCTGTTAATTTTTACAAGGATAATTCTAATTCAGTTGTTCGTTTTAAAAATGCCCAGAATCCAGCTCTTTTCATGGCAATAGATTATAATCAATCTAATAATGGTAGTTCATTGAGGCTTAAAACCGAAGCTTATGCCGGAGCTACTTATTTATGGCAAATGCAAAAACCTAGTAGTAATTCAGGTATTGCAAATCGAAAAATTTATAGTTTCCCTTATTCTTCGAGTGGTTATACTCAAAAAAATGTGGATGTAAATGGTGCTTCAAATGATAATAATACAAAATTGCAGATTTGGGATGATAATTCAACAGGCTCTCAGAGATGGCTCATTTATAAAAATTCGAGCAATAACTATCAAATAGTTCACCTAATATCAGGTAAGTTTTTAGGGACGTCATTGGTAACAGAAAATCAAGCTCTAACTCTACAAAATTCATTTACTACAAGCTGGGTTATTGAAAATGTGAATATGCCTAACTTATCTGGTGTTGAGTTTACGATAAAAAATGTTAACAGTTCAAAATATATAAATGGCAGTTCTAGCGGAAATTACCAATCTGCTTACCCATTAAATTGGTGGAAAATGTATTCAATAAGCTCTAATATATATAAGATGTACTATACTGGTTATGGAGAAAATTGTATGGATTTAGATTGGAATAGATTAGATGATGGAAACATGATTAAGATACACCCATACAGTGATGGCAATAAGGCACAACAATGGCTTTTCTATCAAGATACACAAAATCAATACAGAATTGCCAGTGCTTCAACAGGAAAGCTGATTGTGGTTGAGAATGCAAGTACAGCAGAAAATGCTAGGGTTTTCCAATGGGGCGGTGGGTACAGCAATAGTCAATGGATATTTGAACCACGCTCTTCTGCTAGTCGGCTTGCTACCGAAAATACAATTGAGCAAAAAGAAGAAAATCCCGTTTTGCTTTACCCTAACCCAACTACGACGCCAGAAAAAGTAACAATTGAGTTCTCTTTACCTGAGCAAGATCGTGTAAATTTTCAGTTATTTAATGAAGCTGGTAATTTAGTTATGCAAGAAGAACGCACACTTCAAGAAGGACAACAGAGCGTTGAACTTAGCTTGCCTCCTATTTCCAAAGAAGGAACACATAATTTACGTATCGTATCTGCGAGTGGAAATCTTCTCGCCACTAAAAAAATCATAATTATTAAATAATATATCGTCTTAAATAAGCTTAGAACCTTGAGAAATAAAAAATTTAGGCATAATGGCGAAAAAAGTTAATAATATAATTTGGGTTCGGAATTATTTGTAAAAAACTAAATTTAAATCAACACTTTGGAGAATATTTTGACTAGTCCTAAAAAATCGATACAGAATTAATTAATATAAAATGTACCTTTTTAAGCAGTAGTAATCATTTGATTGCTACTGCTTTTTGATTTGTAAGACTTAAATATAAGTTTATTTTGATTATGTATTTGTCTGGATATTAATAAATAAATCTCGGATACGCACAAGTTTGGCTTATTTCGGGGTTTTAGTATTTTGAGTCTGCAAAAACAACAGGTAGTAGTTGTAAATGTATGATGAGTTGAATAAATAAAATAAAGAGAGCGTACTTTGCGATTATGTCTCAAGTAATAGTAAAGTTAGAGTACCCTCATTGTTTTTCTAAAAAAGTATAATTCCATTATAGTAGGATTAAAAAGTGAATTGTTCAATGGGTGTATTATTCTCGAGCCAGAAATGGTAGAAATAGTTGCAACCTCTGGCGACTTGATAATGAAAAGCAAGACCCGTCTTTTCTTCAAGCAGGGTCTTTAACTGTTCAATATCCGAAACATAAACAAATCGTTGATTGTCCTGATACAGTTCAATCGTATCTATGCCTTTTTGAAAAGTCTTTAGCTGCCCATGCACATATTCAACTAGTTCCATTATCGTTTGCTGCGTTGGTGGCTACTTTTGCAGCCTGGTGAACAAAACTTGTCGCTCATTTTAAGGCTTTTACGCTTTTGCAAATCCGCATAATCGATGTCAGCACCACAGTAACGACAACTATCTCTTTCACTCTCCAGCTCTGACTGAGTAGCCATTACTAACTTTACTTCAGCAGGCTTACTCTCCTGAACTAGCTCAGAAATATCTGTTATGCCCAACAAGGCATCGACCGTGATATTCCACCCGCGCGCTTGTA
>NZ_JBBAYI010000024.1:0-16735 GCF_037153985.1 Emticicia sp. 17c | reverse complement strand
ACAAACTACTTTCGGATTTGGTGCGTTGATGGTTGGGGCTGTCGGCTGTGTCACAATCTCTAAACCCGTTACTGCCGTACTCGCCGGACTGGTACATGAGCCAACCGTACAAGTTGCGGTAATGCTATATGTGCCTACACTTGAAAGTGTTAAGCTCGTTCCGGTGCTGCTGTTAGACCATGTGACAGTTCCCGCGCAGCCGCTTGCCGTAAGGGTGAGCGTACTTGGCGAACAAACCATTTTCGGATTAGGGGCGTTGATGGTTGGGGCTGTCGGCTGCGTTACAATCTCCAAGCCCGTTACCGCCGTACTTGCCGGACTGGTGCATGAACCAACCGTACACGTCGCCGTTATGCTGTATGTGCCTACATTTGAAAGCGTTAAGCTAGTTCCGGTGCTGCTATTCGACCATGTGACGGTTCCCGCGCAACCACTTGCCGTAAGCGTGAGCGTACTTGGCGAACAAACTACTTTCGGATTTGGGGCATTGATGGTTGGGGCTGTCGGCTGTGTCACAATCTCTAAACCCGTTACCGCCGTACTCGCCGGACTGGTACATGAGCCAACCGTACACGTCGCCGTTATGCTGTATGTGCCTACGCTTGATAAAGTTAAGCTCGTTCCGGTGCTGCTATTCGACCATGTGACGGTTCCTGCGCAACCGCTTGCCGTAAGCGTGAGCGTACTTGGCGCGCAAACTACTTTCGGATTAGGGGCGTTGATGGTTGGGGCAGATACCTCATTAATGGTCACACTTGCTGTGGCTGTTACCGCAGGGCATCCGCCGCTGGCAGCAATAGTATAGGTGACGGTATAGGTTCCTGCCGTTGAACTTGCCGGAGTAATTTGTCCTGAACTTCCATTAATTGATAAACCTGTCGGACTTGACGTAAAGGCCCCTCCCGCAGTACCTGTGCGGGTTACGTTTATGGCACTGCCAGTTTTACAGAATGGCCCACCTGCATAATTGATACTAGCTGTTGGCAAAGTTGTAACATTACCCGAAACAGCTATATCCTGAAAAGTAGACCCTGATTCGCAAGTGATGATACCCGAAAGAGACCCCGTAGCAGTCGATTTCAGACGAACATAAATAGTAGTAATGGCTACCGAACCATCTGACGGCGTTAAGGTCAGGCTGGCACTATATGTACCCCCAGACGAAGTAGCAATTTCAAAACCAGTTGGGGCAGTAATGACAAGGTTCTGGCTCAGGCTTGTTGCACTTATGGTAAAACTTTGAGCCGTTGAAGCCGTACCCGAACAACTTGTAAATGTACTGAACTCAGCCGCTACGTTAATAGCAGGCACAGGTGAGTTATCATAGGTAAATGGCACTATATAAGAACACGCTCCGCCGCTCGGTGTTATTTTAGCATAGAGTGTTTGCGAGGTCTGTGGCAAGCCTGAAGGGGTAAAAGTATTAGGTGCGGTAAATGTTCCTGCCGAGGCTGTTGCGTTAGCATCTGTAAAAATACCATTGACGGTTCCATTAAAACTATTCCCATAGCTAAAAATCGGTACAGCATTATTTACTATCAGATAAGAGTTAGTAATATTTGCTATATCTCCAATTAAAGTAGTAAATTTCAGTACTCCACTGTTTGTCACTGTCCCACCATAGAGGCCCAGTTGCGCACCAATATATGTATAGCCCGCATTCTGGAAAATTGAACTACCCGACATATCCAGATTGCCCGTAATTTTGATTACCCCACACGCCTGATTGCTTAAGGTTGTTCCATCAACTATTTCTATTTTGCTGGCATTCAAAATCCCGCTGTTGGTACTACTTACACTTACGCCGCCAAATACAACGCCGTTAGTTGTTCCATTGGCATTAATTGTAGCTCCTGTTTCATTGGTAAGTTTCCCCAGAAGAGCCATATTAATAGCGTTAGAGCCGTTGCAGGTAAGTAACGCCCCTGTTTTATTATTAAATGTTCCGGTAAAATACAACCCATTATTCAGATTACCATTTATTGTCATGGTACCATAATTATTTACTACACCACGGTCGGCTATGGCAAGCGTAGTCTTACTCAGAACCAAAGAACCCGTATTGGTAGCGGTGGTAGTTCCATTGTTTGTGAATGTTGCTCTTGTTTCAATATTGAAACTATTAACAGTATCTGACACACTAATGCTTGCACCTGTATTGGTTGTCAGAAGCGCATCAGACCGCAACACTACTCTCTGGGCAACTGCATTTGTACCCGAATAAACAACAGGGTCGTTGGTAGTGTTGGGTATCACAACCTGATTCGTTAATGTTGGTATACCGTTGGGTGTCCAGTTACAACCATTTGCCCAGTTGTTATTGGCTGTACCCGTCCATGTCATGGTTTCGGTGGCCGTGGCAGCCGCTGAGCTGAGTGTTACATTAGCCGCCACAAAATTACTGTTACAAGTGGCACCTTCGCATCGGACATTGTACGTAGCATTAGCCGTAAGTGCTGGTGTAACAAAAGTTGAACCCGTAAAAAGCAGCGTAGTACTACCTGAGTTATACCATGCCACAGTACCTGTTGCACACGTTGCGGTTAACGAAGCGGTGTTTCCGGCACAAATACTTTTATCAGCCACACCTGTGGGAGCCGCTGGTTTGGTCATAACCGTTACACTGCCCGCCAAACTACGCGAACTCTCGCAAGAGCCATCTTTACAGCTTACATAATAACTGGTGGCTGTGGTAGGTGTATGTATAAATGATGCTCCTGTGCCTATGGCTGTTCCGCCTGTTTGCTGATTATACCATTGCACAGTACCTGTGCTACAAGTAGCCGTAAGGGTAATCGGTGTTTCCGAACAAACGTTAGTAGAGCTAATGCTTGCATTGGTAGGTAATGCAATATTGGTAAGCTCAAATGTGTAAGAATTGGCATTAGTACTACTTACGGTCAGGCTTCCGGTAAAAATACCTGCTGACGACGGACTGAAACGCACATATACCGTTGTGTTGAGTATTTTTCCGCTGCTGGCTGGTATTGAAACACTGCTTCCAAAACCGCTCGATTCGCTTAAAGAAACCTCATAATTGGCAGGAGCACTCACAGAAATATTGCCTTGCAGGTCTTTACCAAAAACTTGCAATGCCTGAGTTGCCGAAGGCGTATTTACTGGCGTGCTAAAGCATGAAAAACTCCCCTGCCCTTGCTCACTGTGTTTTATGCTGCCTGCGCTGTTGCTCCAGAGCATATCGAGCAAGCCATCGTTATCAAAATCACTAAAAACTGCAAAAACATCTGTGCTGGATACTTGCTGTATTGAAGCATAAGTATTTGTAACCAACGTAAAAGTAGTAGAATTGGCAGAAGCCTGTTCATAATGAAAGAACTTACCCACATCAGAGCCCACAATCAAATCGAGCAGCCCGTCACCATCTACATCTGTAATGGTTGGCGCAGCATCTGTTCCTACATCAATACTATTGAAGGTTAGCGTAACCAACGTAAAAGTAAGACTATTGGCACTTTCCTGTTCGTAATGAGCAAGCTGCCCGCCCGATTTACCAATAATCAAATCTAGCAGCCCGTCGCCGTCAAGGTCTGTGAAAACAGGACTTGCCGTAGTACCCACATCAATGCTATTAAAAAAATTACTAACCTGTGTAAATGTAGTGCTGTTTGCAGCATTTTGTTCATAATGAAACAACCTTCCGGTCTCAGCACCAATCAACAAATCCAGCAGCCCGTCGCCATCAAGGTCTGCGAATGCAGGCACCGAATTGTCGCCCACATCAACGCTGTTAAAGGAGCTTGTCTGCAAGCTGAACGTTGTGCTATTGACAGCCGTTTGCTCATAATGAGAAAGCTGACCATTCGAGTTACCCACAAGCAGGTCTGTTAATCCGTCGCCGTCTATGTCTGCCAAGGCAAGGGCTGGGCGTACATTATCCGCTATCGTAATCAAATTGCTTGTTACCAGTTTAGGGGCGAAATCCTGTGCAAAGGCCGATATAATCGGGTGACTCTGACCTGTTCCCTGAATAGTAAACGTATAAGGATTTTCGTCGGTATCGTCATTAGCAATACTTACAGTAGCGGTTTTTAGCCCTATACTAGCAGGGGTAAAAGTAATCTGAAAAGTGGTTGCACCTGTGGTGGCAACCAAAGGGCTGGTTGGTTGGGTAGTAACAGTAAAGTCAGCAGCATTGGCTCCACTAATGGCAACTTTTGGGCTACCACTCAGGTTTAGTGGAATAGTACCTGTATTGGTAATGTTAAATGTCTTTACAGTATTTGTTGCCAGAAACTGAGTACCAAAGTCGGTATTATTGTCGGTAGTTGGTGTAGTATTTCCGTTTATAACCCAATTACTGTTTCCTTTCACACTTATTTTGGGTGCATCGCCATCGATATACCTGACCAGAAAAGCCTCACTACCATCCAAACTGCTAGATACTGACGTAATCTCGTTAGTTCCGGGCGAGCTGGGTGTATTAAAGTTTACCGTTCCTCTATAAATCCCTCCTGCATAAATGTTAGTACCCGATACATGAGTACTATAGTAAGAGACTCGGGCATTGCTGGTCTCGCCACCCGCACGTCTCACCCATTGAAAATTACCAACGTGGTCAAATTTGGCAAGCAGGCCTGTTTGAAATATATTATTAGTGTTAGCCACTTCATTAACCCCCGCAAAACTTGGCGTATTGAAATTAATGGTTTCACCAAAATGAGCACCAAGAAATATCCCCCTTTCATTAGCTGCCAGACTTAGGCCTTCATTTGTTTTGGATGACTCTATATTCGGCCCAGCCCTTTTGGCCCAAACAGCGTCTCCGTTGGTATTGTAGCACGCCAGATAAATATCTCGCGTGGCAGTAACATCCATATTAGTAGTTGCTGTATATAAATTAAGGCTGCCGAAAGTTATAGTTTTAGTATAATAACCCGTAAGGTATAAATTTGAACCATATATCGCTAGTGCATGAGCATCTAGGGTAGCGCTAGGAGCAAAAACTCTTTTTGCCCAGACAACATCTCCGTCTTGCCCATATTTAACCAGGTATGCTGTATTAGCATTATTACCCGAAGCAAGCTGATTCTGACCACCTGAACCAAAGGTAATTGTTCCCTGATACTTTCCGAAAACATATACGGCATCAGATGTTGCTACCATTCCACTAGCACGAGTAGTACCCGTACTACCGCCTGCACCTCTGAACCATTGAAGATTTCCGTCAAGGTCATATTGAGCCAAAACGATGCTCCTGTTATTACCATTTCCGATTACTTCGTTCGAACCCGTTGCACTAGGGTTATTAAAATCGACATTATGATCCCCCCAATATTCACCTGTTACATAAATTTTTGAATCAGTAACTGCAATTGAGGTAAACTCTTCAGATGGGTCTCCGCCACCTGCTCTTCTGGCCCATATAAAGTTTCCGTCGTCATCAAACTTGGCTAAAAGCATATCACCAGCATAAGCCGAAGTTATTGTGTTGCTTGCTGTCGAATACGGCGTATTGAAATTAGCGGTGTCATAGAAAGAACCACATATATACACATAACCATCTTTAACAGCTATTCCTTCGGCACTGTCATTAGCAGTTCCCCCGGCTCTTTTAGCCCAAAGAACAGTACCAGACGAATTGTATTTGACGATAAAAATATCATAATAACTTAAATTATAGCTTGACAGAGTAAATGAGCCGAAAGTAATATTACCTCGAAAACTACCCGCTATATATATATTTCCTTCATCATCGGTAGCCACGCCTTTCACCATAGAAAGTTGTGAGCTAGAAGCCACAGGGCCCTGCCTGATAAAGTCTAGTTGCTGGCCGAAACCTTTGCTTGCAAAGCATAGTGCAAGTAATACTAAAATAAACCTGCTGATAGGGTATTTTAAATGAGAAAGATTTTTCATCTGGTAGATTTTTTTTGGGTTACGATGGTGAAATTTCAAAAAGATGGAGAGAAATTCCGTTACCGGAATCCTCCCCAAATTTTCTCTTTCTACCACGAAAGGTCTTTGTTTCTACGATTACGTATTGTATAAAAATGCTTGGTGCGGCGCCTTGAAACCTTAAAAACTTCGTTGTTTTTCATTCGGATAAGGGCCTTGTCGTTCTCGGAATCATCCATGTAGTCAAGGTTAATTAGTACCGAACGGTTGGGTCTGAAGAACGAGACCTCAGGTAAACGGCGTGCAAGTGTACCTAGTGTAATAGATGACAAAAAGCTGCTGCCGTCTTCGAGGTATATCTGGGTGTAGTTAGTATCAGCTTTTAGTAGTAAAATTGTTTTGGGGTCAACTTTATGCCTTCCAAAATGAATAAGTAATGAATTGTTCATGGTAGAAAATGTATTTTTTTTGAGCTGGGAATGTGGCTCAAAACTATCACAGGATACCCCCACGCTGTTATCTCATTTCGTACTATGTTTAACTCATTTCGGACTTTTTTAGAAAACGGCAGGCTTTTTTACCATAAAAACACTTAATTCGGGCTAAAACAGCCATAAATAGGCCATTTTTTACGCTCAATAAATTTCAATTACGTATACACGCCCTTGCTTCGCTTTCTATTTATATTTGTAACTTAATAAGATTAAATCAGAAGTTTGACCAATCCCTATAAAAGTAATCGCCCTAGCCTTATGCCTTTTTCTGGAACTCTAGTTTACAAATACCTGCTTTTGTCTGGCCTTGTATTGCTACTATTGCCAGTTAGCTCGCAGGGGCAAAAAAGTGTAGACAGTTACCTGAGCCTTGAGGGGCAGGCACGTTTCGACAGCCTCGAAGTAAGGCACGTTCTGACCCGTGAAACCACCGATAGCGTAGTGGCATTTGCCGAAATACAAGCCATAAAAAACTATGCTGCCAAAACCCAAAACTCTCTCCTGAGTTTGTTTGCAGACTATTTAAAAGGAGATTACTACCTAAGCGGCAAACAGAAAAATCGAGACAACGTATACCAGTATTTTGAAAACCTTGACGCTCGGTTAGCTAAGCTACCCGTTACCCCTCTTACCGAAATGTTTCAGGCAAATCTTCAGAGTGAACTGGGTATTGCCGCTTATTACAAACGGGACCAGTCCGACAGAGCCATTACTCATTTTCTTTCTGCCGATTTAATTTATCGGAAAATAGGCTATGAGAAAGTTCTCTTTGCAACTAACAAGTTGGCTAATCTGGGGCAGTATTATTATGACAGGGTAAACGATTACGACAGGGCCTTGCAATACCTGCGGGAGGCCGAAAAATATATCAGTCAGGACCAGATAGATGTTCACCGAGTACTTTTTTGCCGAACTATGGCCAAATGTCTTCTGGAAAAAAAACAGTATGCCGAGGCCATCCGCTACAATAAATTAGGTATAGCACAGATACACCTAAAGAAAGATAGTGTCAGGATAGGTGCTCTTAGTGGTAATATCGGAGAAATTATTTTAAACCATTACCCTAATCCGCTGGAAGCCGAGCCGTATTTTCAGAAAGAACTCTATTACAGGTTACGGTATAATCCAAAGGGAGCCGACGACATTGCCAAAGTTTATGGCAACCTTTGCCTCATTGAAGGGCTGAAATATAACCGCGAAAAGGTAATTGACTATTATAACAAGGCCATACGTGAGTTAGAAGTATATAAAAAAGAAAAAACACCGTACATTATTAATTATGCCCTGAAAGTTATTTATCGTAACCGAATGGTAGCCGATAGCCTTTTGGGCGACTACAAAAGTGCGTTTCATCACCGCGGCTTATATAATCAGGTTACGTCTGACCTGAACAAGCAGGAATTAAAACTCAAGACTACCGAGGCATCGGCCCGGTTTGAGTCTGAAAAATTTAAACTTCAGGCCGACCTCGCCAACGAACAGGCCCGCAACTCACGTGTCTGGATTCTGTTTATTTCACTCTTGCTACTGGTTGTTATTGTTGGGGCATACATGATTTATAATTACCAGCGTCTGAAAAGAAACAAACTGGCTCAACAACTGGCCTTTGAACTTAAAGAAGCCGAGAGGCTCAGCGAGCTGGACACCCTCAAAACCCGCTTTTTTACCAACGTATCGCACGAGTTTCGTACGCCACTTACGCTACTGGTGGGGCCTTTGGCCGATTTAAGGAAGAAATTCCCGAAAGAAGAACTCCTGCAACTAATGGAACGGAATTTAAGCAGGTTACAGATGCTTATCAATCAGTTACTTGATTTGTCGAAACTGGAAGCTGGCAAAATGGAGCCTCAGATACAACAGGCCGATTTGTGGTATTTTCTGAAAAACCTTCTGGCCTCTTTTGAGTCGTTAGGCGACACCAAAACGATTGCTTTTAATTATCCGAAACACCTGCCGCCAACTGTTGCCTGTTTTGATGCCGACAAGACCGAAAAAATTGTTACTAACCTTGTCTCGAATGCGTTTAAGTTTACTCCCGAAAACGGGCAGATTAACGTCGGACTTAATTTTACAGACACCCATTTTACCATAACCGTGCAAGATACAGGCATTGGCATTGAAGCCGAACGCCTGCCGCATATATTTGACCGTTTTTATCAGGTCGATAACAGTAACAGGCGCAACTACGAAGGCACAGGCATTGGGCTGGCCCTTGTAAAAGAACTGGTTGAGGTATTGAAAGGAGAAATAAAGGTCGAAAGCCAGATTGGTAAAGGAAGTACTTTTGAAGTGCGTATTCCGTGCGATAAATCAAGCTGGGAACAATACATTATTAACCAACCTCTCGTAACAAAAGAGCCTACGCCGAGGCTTGTAAATGAGCCACAACAGCCTGCTGCCAATAAAACAACCGATACTGACCTACCCATTTTATTGATTGTTGAAGATAATGCCGACTTACGCGCCTATATCAGTAGCTATTTTGAACAAACCTACCAGATTATAGAAGCCGCCGACGGACAAGAAGGCTACGAAAAAGCCATTGAGGCCGTTCCTGACTTAGTTATCTGTGATTTGATGATGCCCCGACTCGATGGTTTTGAATTTTGTAAACTCATTAAGTCGGATATCCGCACGAACCATATTCCGGTTATTATGCTTACAGCTAAAGCTACGCTGGAAGACCGTCTCGAAGGGCTGGAACTAGGTGCCGACGATTATCTGGCCAAACCATTCAATACAGAAGAGCTACAAATCAGAATACGGAATCTGATAAATATCCGGCAGGTTTTACGCGAAAAATACAGCCAGCAAATTGCAGAGGGCATTGTGGCCACCACCACAAAAGGTGGCTCGGCCGACAACCTGTTTTTACTCAAACTAAGCGATATTATCGAGAAACACCTTTCAGAAAGCAGCTTTAGTGTGGAAGTACTGGCCGATGAAATGAACATGACTTCGGTACAGTTACGGCGCAAGCTAAAGGCCATCACGAATCAGACAGCCATTGAATTTATCAGGAATTACAGGCTCGAGAAAGCGGCTTCCATGCTCCAGAACAAGCAAACAACGGTTTCGGAGGTGGCGTATCTGGTAGGGTTCGAGAGCTTATCTTATTTTTCCAAAGTATTTCAGGAGAAATTCGGTAAACTTGCCTCCGAATGGACATAGGGATAAGCAAGCAGGCTATCATCTGACCAATATTTTTGTTGAGGCATTAACAACGCAGCCTCTTGTATTTTGATATATCTTCTATTACCCAAAGCTAATGACTAAAAAGAAAACCTCTACCCCGATACGGGTTGTAAGACCTAGTTAATGGAAAAATATTTCGGAAAGAGTACCACAGTAATAAAACACCTCTAAAATGAAATTATCTTGTTTGTTATTTTTATTAAACTTAAGTTGTTCCCTGAACAACAATTCAGCTAAGTCAGATAGTACATTGTCGAATAAAAATAATTTATCAGCCAAAGAAACTGCATTTATAGCAGCAGATAGCAGCATTTTCAAAAAGCAAAAAGCTACCTCTTCTGAACTTTTTTTATTAAATGAAGATGGAGTATTAAATATTGATAGTCTGAGTATCAATATTTCTCTTAAAGAAAATGAAAAGGATAAATATGACTTACAGGTTTTTAAAAATGGGAAATCTATTTTCACCGAAAAGGATGTAGAAGGTATATCGAAGATTTTTATTAATGAACAATTATTGATGTTTTCAATTTTCAGCACGTTTACAGAAGACGGCACGAATGAAGGAAAAGCATTTGCCTATGATTGGGTGAAAAATGAAATTCTTATAAATAAGGAAAAATTAACTAATACTTGTAATCCCGTTTTTTTAAATGGAAATTTTTATTTAATCGATAATCTGAGATTAATACAATTGGATAGAAATTTTAATTTTATCAAAGCTACTCCTGTTTATTTTAAAGCAAATTCAGATGATTATCTAGACTTTTTTTTAATTTGTAGTTTAAATACTGAAAAAAAGGAATTGATAATTAATTTTTCACCACAAAAAAGCTCGCTTCCATGTGTCGGATATAAGGGTTATTTAAGTTCATTTGCAAAGAAAATTATACTTTTAAATTAGAGAAGCTGTTAGTATGGAATCCTGAAATATGGTTACAAAAAATGTAATGTTATGAAATAAACAATTACAAACCAGTACATTAAACGTATGTATTGTATAAAAAACTCACTTGAAACTAAACCCAAGTGAGTAGTAAAAATCCTTGACACAGTTTAATTTACAGTCTCGTGTAATAGGTAGCCACTAATTAGGTACTCCATAAATACTTATTCCATATAAATTCTAATAGAGGAATTAAATAATAATCCCTAAATTTGATTCCCTAAAAAAGTACCTCAACGCTTTGCTTTGATTAAGTCTTCTTTTTTTATAGTGCAAGAAAATTCTTCATTAAAGGCAAATACATTGAGTTACTCTTTTTAGTTTGGCATTTTTAATCAATAACCAACCCTATGTCAGTAGACCAGAAAAAACAGTTAGAACAACAACTTTGGGCTGTAGCCAATACCCTACGAGGGAAAATGGACGCAGACGATTATCAGGATTATATTTTAGGCTTTATCTTTTATAAATACCTCTCCGAGAAAATTAAACTATTCGCTAACAAGATTTTAGAAGATTCAGGGGAAACTATTAAGTATGAAAAAATTGACGAAAGTACAGAGGAAGGAAAACAGTATTTAGCCGCTATTAAGGAAGAAGCCATTGAAACATTAGGCTATTTTCTGAAACCAACAGAATTGTTTAGTTATATAGCTGAAAAAGGAAGCCCTTTAACTGAAGATGAAAACGGTGAAGAGAACGAAGAAGAGCAAACAGAACAGTTTATATTAGAAGACCTGACTAAGATTTTTCGTAACATTGAGCAAAGTACATCAGGGACTGATTCAGAAGACGATTTTAATAACCTTTTTGAAGATGTTGACCTTACCTCTACCAAACTGGGTAGAACCGTAAAAGCAAAAAATAAGTTGATAGCCAAAGTTTTGCAGCACTTAAACAAAATAGACTTTGAACTACAAAATGTTGAGGCTGATGTGTTGGGAGATGCTTATGAATACCTGATAGCACAATTTGCTAGTGGAGCAGGTAAAAAAGCAGGAGAGTTTTATACACCTCAACAAGTATCAAAAGTTTTAGCTAAGATAGTAACCACAGGTAAAACCAAACTCCGTTCAGTATATGACCCTACCTGTGGCTCAGGCTCATTGCTTTTGAGGGTTGCAAAAGAGGTACAAGACGTAGCCCATTTTTACGGGCAGGAACTCAACCGCACCCCCTATAACTTGGCACGTATGAATATGATTTTGCATGATGTGCATTATTCCAAGTTTGACATCAAGCACGCTGATACGCTCGAAAACCCACAACATTTAGGATTAGAAGCTGAGGCAGTTGTGGCAAATCCACCTTTTTCAGCGCAATGGTCAGCAAGTGCTATGTTTTTGACAGACCAACGCTTTAGCCAGTACAGTAAATTAGCACCAAGTAGTAAAGCAGACTTTGCATTCATTCAACATATGATTCACCACCTAGCCGATAATGGCATAATGGCAGTAGTAATGCCTCACGGGGTTTTATTCAGAGGAGGGGCAGAAGGACATATTCGTCAATATTTAATAGAAAACCCAAATACTAATTATCTTGATGCAGTGATTGGCTTACCTGCTAATATCTTTTATGGTACAGGTATACCAACCAGTATTTTAGTTTTTAAAAAATGCCGTGAAAATCCTAATAATATATTATTCATTGATGCAAGTCAGGGATTTGAAAAGATAAAGAATCAGAATTTTTTAAGAGATGAAGATGTAGAAAAAATTGTATCTACCTATCAGGAGCGCAAAGCAGAAGAAAAATATAGTTATATAGCCCCAATTAGTGAGATAATAAGTAATGATTTCAATCTGAATATCCCACGTTATGTAGATACTTTTGAGGCAGAAGAAAGTATTGACCTAAATAGTATTGCGCAACAATTAAAGGCTTTAGACGCAAACATGGCAGAAACAGATAAAATTATTGCTAAGTTTTGTAAAGAACTAAACATTGAAACCCCGTTTTGAGCTATGACTAAATTACAACCAAAATTACGGTTTCCTGAGTTCACTATAAATTGGGAAGAAAAGAAATTAAAAGAAATAGGCCGTTTTATTGGTGGAGGTACACCTTCAACAAAAAAATTGGATTTTTGGAAAGGTAATATACCTTGGATATCAAGTTCTGATTTGTCAGATGAAAGTATATATAAAATAAATATTTCAAGGTATATAACAAATGAGGCTATATTACAATCAGCAACAAAACTTATACCCAAAAACAGTATTCTAATAGTGTCAAGAGTAGGTGTTGGAAAGGTTGTTATTAATACTATTGAACTTTGCACAAGCCAAGATTTCACGAATCTGACCCCTTATTATGATAATTATCTATTTATCGCTTATTTAATAAAGGTAAAAACAAACAAATTATTAGATTTTAATCAAGGAACATCAATTAAAGGGTTTGTTAAAAGTGATTTAGAAGATTTATTAATCGCCATTCCTACTCTTCATGAGCAAACCAAAATAGCCAATTTCTTAACTGCTATTGATGAAAGATTACAAGCCTTACACCAAAAGAAGAGCCTTTTAGAACAATACAAAAAAGGAGTAATGCAACAAATCTTTAACCAAGAGTTAAGATTTAAGCAAGAGGATGGCTCTGATTTCCCTGATTGGGAGGAGAAGAAATTTGATGAGATTTTTGAGCCTATCCCTTCGAAAAAATTTCAAATACAATCTAATGAGATTAAAGATTATGGAAAGTACGAAGTCGTTGACCAAGGAAAGAAAATGATTGCTGGATATTCTGATAAAGAAAATTCGTTATTTAGGAATATACCAGTAATACTATTTGGAGACCATACAACAGTATTAAAATATATTGATTTTGAATTTATTGTTGGAGCAGATGGAACTAAGCTATTAAAAAACAAATCTGGAAATCTTAAATACCTTTATTATAACTTATTATTCAATAATGTTGAACAAGAAGGGTATAAACGACATTTTACAATACTATCAGAAAAGTATTTACAAATCCCATCTCCTCCAGAGCAACAAAAAATAGCCAATTTCCTAACAATAATCGATGAAAAAATAAATAAAGTAACCCAACAAATAGAATTAACTCAAACCTATAAAAAAGGACTTTTGCAACAGATGTTTTGTTAAAACACTATACCTATGACCCAATCAGAATTAGAACTTGAAAAAAAACTAATTGAGGCTTTAGTAAAGATAGGTTATCAATTTGTGACTATAAAAGACGAAAACGCGTTGATTGCTAATCTAAAGCAACAACTCGAAAAACATAATCATGTACAACTAACCGACCGTGAATTTACACAGGTATTAAACCACCTGAACAAAGGGAATATCTGGGATAGAGCCAAGATACTACGAGATAGAATGCACCTGACTAAAGAAGACGGCACAAGTGTCTATCTCCAGTTTATGAATATGGATTTCTGGTGTCAGAACGAATATCAGGTAACCAATCAGATAACCATTGAAGGGTCTTATAAAAACCGTTATGATGTAACTATCTTAATCAATGGCTTACCATTGGCTCAAATAGAATTAAAACGTAGGGGTTTAGAACTAAAAGAGGCTTTTAACCAGACAAACCGCTATCAACGCCATTCGTATAGTGCTAATCATGGCTTATTTCAATACGTTCAGCTATTTGTCATTTCAAACGGAGTCAATACCAAATATTATAGTAATAATGCCCGTCAGAGTTTTAAGCAAACTTTTTATTGGTCGGATAAATCAAATAAACTCATAACCGATTTATTTGCCTTTACAGATGCCTTTTTAGAGAAATGCCACCTGTCAAAAATGATAGCGCGCTACATTGTTCTATCCGAGAAAAACAATACCCTCATGGTACTGCGCCCTTATCAATACTATGCCGTCGAAGCCATAGTTGAGCGGGTAAGAACCAACCCTAAAAACGGCTATATATGGCATACAACAGGTTCGGGCAAAACGCTGACTTCATTTAAAGCCAGCCAGATTTTAACCAATATACCAGGCATTCATAAGGTAGTTTTTGTAGTTGACCGCAAAGATTTAGATTATCAGACCACCAAAGAATTTAACAGTTTTTCGGAGGGCAGTGTAGACGGCACAGATAACACACAGAAACTCGTCGGCCAATTTGCAGATGATACCAAACTAATCGTTACAACCATTCAGAAGCTCAATACAGCCATTTCAAAGCAAAAGTATTTAAGCCGGATGGAAAAACTGAAAGACAAAAAGATTGTCTTTATTTTCGACGAATGCCACCGTACCCAATTTGGAGAAACCCATAAAAGAATCAAAAAATTCTTTACTAATAATCAGATGTTCGGCTTTACAGGAACGCCAATATTTGAAAAAAATGCTTTATCGGTAGCAGGTAGAAAACGCACAACAAAAGAGCTTTTTGATGAGCGTCTACATCAATATGTGATAACTGATGCCATTAAAGACGATAATGTTTTAAAGTTTTCGGTTGAATATGTAGGTAGATACAAACAGAAAAATAGTGAGAATGAAATAGATATTGATGTAGAGGGAATAGACACTAAAGAGTTGGTAGAATCTCCTCAACGCATTGATAAAATAGCTGATTATATCATTGCACACCATAGCCGTAAAACCCATAATAAAGCCTTTACAGCTATGTTTTGTGTAAGTAGTATTGATACGCTAACCAAGTATTACGAAAACTTTGCTCAGAAAAAATTAGAAGGTAAACATAATTTAAGCATTGCCACTATCTTTAGCTTTAGAGCTAATGAAGATGATAAAGATGCCAATGGTTTATTAGAGGTTGATATATTAGATGATAATGCACCAATAAACAGCCATAGCAGAGATAAACTTGAAAGCTATATAGCTGATTATAATAAAATGTTTGGTACTAATCACTCAACCAAAGATAGCCAAGCATTTTACAATTATTACAATGAAATATCAATGCGGGTTCGCAAGAAAGAAATTGATGTTTTATTGGTAGTAAATATGTTTTTAACAGGTTTTGACAGTCCTTTACTCAATACTTTATACGTAGACAAAAATTTACAGTATCATGGCTTAGTTCAGGCATTTTCAAGAACCAATAGGATTTTAGACGAGAAGAAATCACACGGTAATATTGTGTGTTTCAGAAACCTGAAAAAAGCGACTGATGATGCCATTGCATTATTTTCCGATAAGAACGCAAAAGAAGATATTATCTTAAAACCTTATGTTGATTACGTAGCTAAATTCAATGCCGTCTATGCCGAACTATTGGCTATTGTACCAACAATAGATAGTGTAAATGATTTACCGACTGAAGTTGAGCAATTTGCATTTATTCAGAAATTCAGAGAGTTGATAAGAATAAAGAATGTACTAAATACATTTGCCGACTTTAAAGACGAAGATTTACAAATACCTCCGCAAGATTTTGAAGATTATCAAAGTAAATATCTTGACCTGCATGACCAAGTAAAAAGCAATACTCAAAAAGAAAAGGTTTCAATATTAGACGATGTTGATTTTGAGTTAGAATTAATCCACCGTGACGAAATAAATGTTGCTTATATCCTACGCTTATTATCCAACTACAAACAAGCAACCCAAGCAGAGCAAGATAAGAAACGTAAAGAGATTACAGAGTTATTAGAAACACAAATACAGCTTCGTAGCAAGCGTCAGTTAATCGAGAAATTCATTAACGAGAATTTCCCCTATATTGAAGATAGCGACGCAATAGAAGCCGAATTTGATGCCTTCTGGAACATAGAAACAGACAAAGCCCTTAATACCCTAAGCGAAGAAGAAAGTCTTGATAGTAACAAATTAAAAGAAGCTATCAACGAATTTCTATTCTCCCAACGCTTACCAATGACCAAAGAAATAGACAATATGCTCATCGTAAAACCTAAACTTTTACAAAGAACAACTGTATTTACAAGGATTAAAGATAAGATAAAAGCGTTTATTGAGACTTTTGTTGAGGGGGTGTGATCGAAATACAAATATTTATTTACTCCGATTAATAATTTAAAGAGTATTTGTAAACTTACATTTTAATATTAATATTGTATATAAAATACTATTCAATAGTCTCTTAAAGTAAAACGCTATATTCTTATATTAATGGAAAATGGATTTAGAATAAAAATTAATTCCGATTCTAAAGGGACAAAGGTTTCATTAGATAATATAACAATTGAGGCTGCAGAGGCATTAAAAATTTTGGTAATCCTAATAATGTAATGCTTTTATTTCAAGATTGTAATTGCAAATAAAATACTTTATTG
>NZ_JBBAYI010000023.1:0-39369 GCF_037153985.1 Emticicia sp. 17c | reverse complement strand
GTCATAGCAGGATTGACCAATCGAAGAGCAAAAGAAGCCGCACTTTACTTTACGCCACTATAAAACTATGCGCAAAATAATCCTTTAAATCGGAACAATAATCCGTCAAGCAATGAAAGACAATAAACAAGAATGGTGGCTATTAGGGGCTTTTGTGGTATACAGTACCATCCTGAGCCTGTTTTTTTATCACAGAGGCCATCGCGCCTGTGAAGCCACCCACCAGCATAACATAGACCTTAACCAGCAAATCTTAGAGACACATGAAAAAATTATGGATAGCGTCCGTCATGAGCCTGATGCTGATGCTTATCGCAGGTTCAAACAGAACTTTGGCACAGAGTAGTTACCAGATTGGTATGAGTGAAATCAGGAAAGCCAACCAGACCAAAGCGCGACTGGATTCTGCCCTTGCATCAGGATTTTTGTTGCAAGTGCAGTTAAAGGCATACAAGGATTCCAGCCGGATTTACCGCGATTCCAGTCTTTTCTTTCAATACAAGCTCAAAAAAGAACAGAAACGCAAGGGCATCTGGCGAAAGCTGGCTTTAGGCGAAGGCTTGTTGATAGCCTTAGGAATCATAACCCATTAACAAACGATTGAGATGAAAAAGATAGGAATTGCGCTGATAAGCATTGCAGGGGGATATATCCTGTACCGGATATTTCAAAGTCTGAGCAATAGACCTGCCCAGGCAAGTGTCGCCAGTACCCCCACCACAGTCAATCTTACGGCAACGTCGGCTACGCCAGCTACTCCGACTATTGTGCTGAGCAATGTACAAACCCAATACGTCAACCTGGATGAATCTGGCGAAACGTCTTTCACGATTCCTTCAGGGGTGATACAGTATTCTTGGAAGATACTCAGCGGGACAGCCAAAGTTAATGGCACTGAGTATCAGGAAGGTATTTTTGACGAGCAGTCGTATCAGCCAGGGCTAACCTACGCTGCCATTGCCATTACAGCGGTGACAGGCCAGGTAATTATTTCCTACAAAAAACCGATCATGCTATGAGTTTCGGAAAAGAGCAACTAATTCAACAAGGGAACGAGTTGTATTTTAGAAAAAATACAGGGCTGAAAAGACTGGTGGAAGCCGAGGAATTAAACCCTTTGGTTCCCCGTCTGACGACGGCTCAGTTAAGGGCATTAGGGGTCAATGACATAAAAGCAGAGGGGTATATCCTGACCGATGATGGCAAGGAAGGGACTTACTGGAAAAAGCGCGGTATCGGACTAGCCACTGAAGACAATCGGGGGACAGTACTGGTGACGAGTGATTTAGTGGTGTATGAACATCAACTTGACGGAGGGGCTATTAGCCCCAAGTGGTTTGGGGCAGTTGCCGACGGCATTACCGATGATTCGGCAGCCGTCAAAGCTGTCTTTGACCTGATTGATTCCGGCAAAGCCAAATCCGTCTACTTTCCTGAAGGCACCTACAAAGTAACAGCTTCCGTTCAGTCTACCATCACAGGGAAAAGTAATTTCTCCATCCTGATGGATGACAATGCCAAGCTCATCAACACCGACTTTGTTACCGATTTTACCACGGCAACTGCCAGTTATTCAGGTACGACGGCTACCATTGTCACCAGTGCGCCTCATGCCCGAGCCACAGGCGATTTAATCGTGCTGTGGGACTTTCTCGACATAGCTTACAATGGCGACTGGACGATTACGGTCGTTGATGCCACTACGTTTACCTTTACGCTTATCTCCAACCGTTTGCCAGGGGTAAGTGGCATTAGCGGGAAATTCAGAGCGGCTAACTTTACGCGCACCCTGCTGACCTTGAGTAATTGTTCTAACGCAAGCCTGAACATGAGTTTTCATGGCACCATTCAGGACAATACCATTCAGCATCGATTGGGTTGGACGGCGATAAAAATACAAAATGCTTGTACGAACCTATCGGTCAAACTCAATGCTTCAGGGCTTTCCTACGGTATCTGGAGTGGCAACTTCGAGGCAGACGAAGGGAATTTGTCCGACTCAGTCATCAAGGTATACGCAAAACACGTGGGTTATCCGGTGGCTCTATGGAAGTCAGGCAGCAGTTGCCAGTTTGATGTCTATGCCGATCATGTCCACCGTGGAATGTATGCGACTGCCGTAAGCAACAGTACGTTTAACATCGTAACCAAAAACTATGACATTACCGGAATGTTGCTGGGTATCCACTATGTGGGAACGACCACCTATGGCTGTGATAACCTGAGCATTCACATCAAGGATATTGGCTCGACACGATACCCCAAATATGGCGAATGTTTCTTGTTGGCCATTGGAGGCTATGACATTGCCAGTCCATCAGAAATAAAAAATATCAACATCGATATTCAATCAACCAACGCGAAGTATTCAACGGCGTTCTATGTGAGGAACTTTAATGTGAATCAGCGAGTCTCGAACCTGAATATCAGGGGACTGGTAGACAGACGGCAGCTCATCGAGAGCGAATGGCGGAACGAGTTATGTATCGGGGGCGAAGATGAAACAGGGAAGTCAGGGACTTACTCCGGCATTAATTTTCTTTCGTGGCGGGTACTGAATCCTTCGGTAGCCATCACCCGATATTTTTTCCTGAAGTTCGTCACCTTGCTGGATGACATCAATTTTGTCGACTTTGTGTCGAGTTCGTTGCAGTCGATTAGCTTACCCGCAGGCAGGCGTTTATTGTTTGCGCCTAAGAAAGGGGGCAGCACTCAGGCAGACCCCAATGGGTACTATGTGGGCAATCCTGGCGATGTGTATATCAACCAGAGTGCCTATAACCTAGACAGAGCATTGTATTTGAAAATGCTGGGAACCAACAATTTGGGTTGGTATCCCTTACAGCTCCTTATTTTTGGTCCCACGGCTAGCCGCCCTCCTATATCGGGTCTGACCAGAGGCTTCATGTATTACGATACCGATATTGGTCGACCTGTCTGGTGGACAGGGGTGAGCTGGATGGATGCCAGTCTGGAGGTGGTGGCTAACACCACCACGAGTGGGGCTTATACGCTCAAAACGACGTACATTAATACCGATGCCAGTACAGGCAACAAAACCCAGACCTTACCGGATGCCACCACGCACACGGGCAAAAGGTTTGTGCTGACCAAGACTGATGCCTCAGCCAATACAGTGACGGTGGCGACAGTTTCCCTGCAAAAGATAGGGGCTTGTGACAACATTGTTTTACGAAGCCAGTATGCAGTTTTAGAAATTGTATCAAACGGCACGTTGTGGGTGATAAGCAGGTACAGCAACCCGATTTATACCAACAATAATACAGATGTGGTTGATAAGGCATTTCTGAACGCAACCTATCCGGCTGTGTCTTATCCGGTGGGAACACTCATCTATTACTATGCACAAGGCAAAAAGTATGAGCGCATAAGCCCCACAGATTGGGTTTTGATTACAGCCCCATTAGTAGCCTAAAAAATATTTAAATACGAAGAAAGATGCTGGGTAAAAAAACAAAAACAGGGAAAGAGAAAGGGGACATCGTCAAAGCGGTAGGGGTGGTAAGCCTTCAGGAGTTGGCGGGAGAGTCTCTGCAAGACTATGACACCGTTTATCCGACCGAGCTGGTGGGTTTCTTTACGGGTAATGTCAGGAAGATAGCGGGGAGTAATTATGATGAAATCGTGTTGACTATTGCGCTCAACGATGACAAAAGCCCTGACTTCAGTCAGGAGAAATATTATTACCTGGAGGGGATGGCAGTTTCTTTTGTGGCTAACCCTGACTATGATTATTCACCGCAAAGCAACACCAAGACCGACAGTCCAAGCCCAAAGAAGAAATCTTCTTTTGACTGGTTAGGCACCATTGGTACAGTGCTGAATACGATAGGCACAGTACTGGGCTTGAGTAAAAAGACAGACCAGACTAAGAAAGACACAGGCAGCGATACAACGACTTCAGTCAACAATGAAGAGGGAGACGGACAAACAGAAAAGACGTGGTTACAGCGCAACCTGATTTATGTACTGGCACTGGCAGGGATACTGATTACCGGAGGGCTAATAGTGTATTTCTCCAAGAGAAGCGAGCGTAAGAGCCACCCACTCCCAAGCGTTCCTCCACCCATACAAAAGTAATCGGTTTTAAGTATAGACGTTTTCGTCTTTGCTGGCCAAGGCGAACCAGTAAGATTTAATCTTTAATTGTGAAATATATGCTAGGCGTAAAAAGATTATCGACAATCGAAAAGGGAGACATCATCGTTGCGCAAAGCAACATCAAAATATATGAGCTGGCAGACAATGGAACAGGGCTTAGACTGGTAGAAGTAGACAATGTGATTAAAAACGACACGGTTGGCTTTTTCACCGGAGATATAGTCCCTTATCAAAACCTGCAGTATGTCGAATTTGTCACACCAGATGCCCTGCTACCCGATGGCAGTCCTGACTTCATGCGTATCCGCAGGTATATGCTGTGGGATACCGACTTTGATTATCAGGTCAACCCTGCTTACCACTATCCTGACCGCAAGGCAGAAGCCAGAATTTTTGATGTGTTCGTCAACTGGACACGTCCACAGCGATTCTGGTTGATAGCCGGTATTCTCAGCACGCTTACACTGGTGGGCATAGGCATAACGTATGCCATCAAGAGAAGCCGGAAAAGCAGACGGATAAGGGGGGCAGCCGCATGACAGTCATAGCCGTTATCGATAAGACGGGGCGAATCCCGCAGGCGGAGATGGACAGAGCCATTGCAGCTTTTCAGATACAGGTAAGCCGCGATTTGTATCCGGTCTACGGCGTAGATGCCACCATCCTTTCCTGCCGGAATGAATATGAAGCACCGTCGGGGGCATGGTTTACGTGGATAGTAGACATCATGGACGAAGAAGGGCTGAACGGCTACCATTTTGTAGACAACATGGTAGGGAATATCGTCGGAACAGGGGCCAAAGGCTATGCCGTTGGAACCGCCTCAGGCAACCCGTTCGGGCTGGTCAAATACAGCTCTAGCTGGACAATCACGTGTTCCCACGAAATCATTGAGAAGCTGGTGAACCCTTACCTGGACAGGCAGGTCACTAACCTGGATGTGGACAAGGATGGAAACGCCTCAGAAGACCTGTTGATGGAAATTGCAGACCCTGTACAGGCGAATGCCTACCAGATTAACAACATCTTGGTGAGCAACTTTGTGTATCCTGAGTACTACACCGATGCGCTGGCGATTGCAGGCAAAAAGTATGATCATATTGGCGTCATCAAAGGCCCGTTGGAAATAGCAGAAGGCGGGTATTACAGCTTCAAGCGTCGGGGTGGGCAATGGTGGCAGGGTTTCAAGACCCTGAATGTGGTTCTCTACAAAAGTATTGCAGAGGGGCGAACCCTAACCTCGGTACAAGCTGAACGGCTGGTTCGGCAGATATGCTGGGGGTTGGTAGCCCTGATGGGATTGCTAGTGACAATTACACTAATCAAACGGAAAAAGAACAATGGCACAATTTAAAAACGGCGCACCCGTCTACCCCAAAAATGGGGTAACAGTTAATATCTACATTCCGGCTGACCAGAAGGAAGGCAATGGGTTCAGTGCCTATTCGATGAGTTTGAGTGGGGATAAGCTGAACTTTATCGGAAACGTTGGCAGGCAGGGCGAAATGCTGAAATACTATCAGGTCAAGAGCAAGGTTGACAAGCCCGATTATCCAGACCCCAACGTTGCGATTGGGACCTTTACAGGGAAAGCCGTGGAGTTCAACGGGGCTATTTACCAGAACATTTCGTGGAACCACGAGTGGTTTGAGCATGGGTTTCTGGGTTTTAATGCCCGTTTGCAGCGAGAAACGGTAGGGAATGCGTATGTGCTGGAGAGAGAGGTACAGGATGCTTCACAGACCGATATAGACAAAAAGGAAAAGGCACAGAAGGACAAGGAGTTTCAGAGCTATCTGGATGGCTTGTTGGGAGGAGAAGAAGACAAAAAGGTAACGGCTTCGGGGGATACAGGCATCAAACCGAATACAATGAATATCTTACTGGGTGCCATAATTGTGTTTGTGTCCGGACTGATTGGGTATGGGGTTTACAGGAAATTCAAAAAACGATAAAACATGGATATTATAACAGGGATATTTGCTGCGATAGGTTCCATCGCAGACCCCATTTCAAAGATATTTGTATCCAAAGACAATGTGCGGATAGCGAAAATCACAACTGAGCAGTTGCAGCAGCAATTGAAGATTGCAGAGCAGGAAGAAGACACCCAAAAGATAGCTTTGGCCAGTAAGGCACTGGAGTTGAAACAGACAACGGCCAAACAGGAGACCAATCAAAAGGTATTGCAGGGGGTGGTGGTGATGGCCGGACTGGGCTTGCTCGGGCTTATCTCATGGCTTTTATTTAGTAAAAATGATAAAAAGAATAGTACTCCAAAAGTTTCGTAAACCATTAAATCCCCTTGTGATTCGAGGGGATTTATTTAAAAATGAAATATCACGACAATGGCACAATCGAGGATAGAAAAGTTTCAGCGGGAGATTTTTGGAGGGATGACTTTCAAACAGTTTCTTAGTGCGAAGGAAAATCAGAAGAAATTAAGGGTAAGTCTATCATTATCGCTAGTGATGATTGTCTATCTGGCACTGTTGATATACCTGTTACGTAAACACAGACTTGTCGCATTCTTTGTTTTGTTACTGGCACCTGGTGTGCTATGGGCAATCTTTATCAGGCTAGCCATAGAATTTTTTGATTAATATTTATTCAGGAAAGCATAGATAAAAGTGACTTTGCTTTCCATGGTAAGTTGAAATAATTTTCTCAAAAGAACAGTTTCAAAAACTTGCAAACTCAAGGCAAGTTTTTTTATTTTGCCGGACGACTTTTAAACTGACTAAATAAATGAGAAAATTACTACTGTTGTTGTTCTTTCCCATGTATACGTCCGGGAAGTATGACTATTGAATGGTAACAATACAGTTAGTAATAGCTTGTTAAATAGTTCTGAAATATCCTAGTAATCTAAATAACTAAACAAGATATTAAAAATTTAGTATTAAAGTGATTTTGAGAAAATAATCATTAAAAGTTTAATTTTATGAATTATTTTTTTATTATATTTTTTATGAATATTTTTGAAAAAAAATCATAAAATGTTCAAATATATTGATTTATTTGCTGGGGCTGGTGGATTATCAGAGGGTTTTATTAGAGAAAACTTTATGCCAATAGCTCATGTGGAAAAAGACAAATATGCTTGTGAGACCTTAAAAACTAGACTTGCTTTTCATTACTTAAAAAAAATATCAAACTTAGAAAGTTACTATGACTATTTAAGGAAAAAAATAACTAGAGCTGAACTCCATAATCTAATTCCTCAAACTCTTCTTCAATCTGTAATTTGTTCTGAGATAAGTGATAATTCATTTGCAGATATTGTCACAAAGATTGATAAACAAGAAATTGATGTTATTGTTGGTGGACCACCTTGCCAAGCATATTCCATTGTAGGAAGAGCAAGAGTTAGAGATGAAGACAAAAAAAATAATGATCCACGAAGGTTTCTTTATAAACAATATATTAAGTTTTTGGAAGTTTACAAACCAAAATTGTTTGTTTTTGAAAATGTTCCCGGTATACTAAGTGCTAAGGATACTGATTCTGAACTTTTTATTAAAAAAATGAAAACTGAATTTGAAGAGGTTGGATATACAATAGATTTTGAACTATTAGATGCTTCTAATTTTGGAGTACTTCAGAAACGTAAAAGAGTAATAATAATTGGGTGGCAAAGTGCTTTAAATTTAAGGTATCCTGATTTTTCCATAGGGACAATTGACAATAGTACTTTCGAGGTTAAAAGGGATATTTTAGACGACTTACCGAATATATCCCAAGGAGAATCATGGAATAAATTTACTTATAGAACAACTCCAACAGCTTACTTGAATAGTTTTGGGATAAGAACTGAAGAAGATGTGTTAACTTGGCACATTGCTCGTCCAACAAATTCGAACGATAGACAAATATATAAGTTAGTAATTGAAAAGTGGTTTAGAGAGCATAAAAGATTACATTATAAAGATTTACCTGAAGATTTGAAAACACAAAAAAATCAAAATGTTTTTAATAACAGATTTAGTGTAGTTGAAGGAGATTTACCTTTTGCTCATACTGTTGTTGCTCACATTGAACAAGATGGACATTATTACATTTATCCTGATATTAATCAACTTAGGTCTATAACAGTTAGAGAAGCCGCGCGAATTCAGTCTTTTCCAGATAATTATTTTTTTGAAGGAACAAGAAGTGCTGCTTTTAGACAAATAGGAAATGCTGTTGCTCCTATTTTTGCTCGTGTAGTGGCTATTAAAATAAAAGAAATGCTATGGCAAATAAACTCCAACCAATATCTTCTCAAGAATATAGAATCAGACCTGCTGCAAGACACATACTGACAGTTGGAAAAGGAATAATTAAGGACCGATATACTGCTGTAATTGAATTAGTCAAAAATAGTTATGATGCTGATGCAAGTCAGGTAGAAATTACATTTGAATACCTCCCAGCTAAAAATACTTTTGATTCAATAAGCAGCTTTGTGAAAACTGAATTTGGTAGTGAAATATCGTCAATTTTATCAAAAATCAAGAAAAAAAGTGATATTGTTAAGGAGTGGGATTTAAGACTAAAAGATATAGCCTATAGTTTATTGCCACAACTAAAAATAATAGTAGAAGATGATGGACATGGAATGGATTTAAAAACAATTCATTCAAAGTGGCTCGTACCATCAACAGATAATAAACAAAAAAATTCCACTAGCAAAAGTGGAAAAAGAAAAGTGCAAGGGAAGAAAGGAATTGGCAGATATGCAGCATCAATTTTAGGGAATGATTTTTTGATGGAAACCACTTCCAAAGAGACAAATATCAAATGCATTGTTGTTATAGATTGGCGTGAATTTGAAAATGAAAAATATGAATTTCTAGATGAAGTACCAATATTAGTAGAAGCTTTTCAATCTGAAAGTAAGGGTACAAAAATCGAAATTATTACTTATGATATTTGGAGTAATTCAGAAGTTGAAATATTAATACATAACCTAAAAAAATTAATTCCTTCAAAAGATAGTGATAGCGAAGATAAATTTGAAATTATTTTTTATTTAAAAGATCAAAATAAAGATGATAAAATAAAGATTAAACCTTATCCAACTATTGACTTATATCATTATCGTATATCAGGCAAAGTTTACCAGGAAGAGGGCAGAATATTTGCTTCTTTTGATTACGAAAATATTTATGAATCAACTGTAGAAAAAACAGTAATAGAAAAAGAAATTATAGAAGTTCCTATAGAAAATTTTTGCGGAGAAATATTATTTGATATCAAAGCTGTAGATAGGGATAAATTAGGTTTGGATTTTATAAAAAATACTTATGAAAGCAATTTATATAATAAAAAAGCCTCAGAATATACAAATCCAGAGTTACTTGTTATTTTAAATGAGTTAGCAGGTGTAGGAATTATTAGAGAAAACTTTAGTATACGTCCATATGGCGATAAAGATTTTGATTGGATTGGATTAAATAAACGTAGAGTGAATAACCCTACTATGCGTTTAGATTCTTATCAAATCAGCGGTTTAATTACCATAGAAAGTGAAGATATTTCAGGGCTTGAAGAAAAAGCGACTCGAGAAGGTCTTAAAGAAAACGATAAATATGATGCTTTAATAAAAATAATTTTAAGTGTGATTTCTGAGATGGAACAAAGGCGATTCATTTTTAGAAAATATCGTATTAATGAAGAAGAAAGGCCAGAGGAAAAAATAAAAAAAGCATTTGAACTAACAGGTCTTTATACTCAAATTGTTAATGAGTTAAATAAAGCACAAGTAAGTTTACAGGTAGTTAATCATGTTTCTAAAATAATAAAGAAAGCTGAAAGTGAGAAAACAAAGCAAGTAAATAGCATAAATCAAACATTAATAGAGCAAGAAGAAAAAATTAATGAAATAATAGCGACTTACCAAATACAAGCGACTTTAGGTAAGGTAGTAAACGTTGTTATTCATGAAGCAGGGAAGCACCTTATGTATTTAAGAGATCAACCTAAGAATGTTATTTCTTTTTTTAATGATTTAGAAAAGGAAATAAACAAAAAATTAGTTTCTCAAGACAATACAATTACCAAAAACCTGATTGAAAAAATCTCCTCAAGGCTACAAGAAGTCAAAGTACAAGCAGACTTATTTATTAAGCTTTTTAATAAATTACGAACAATTGCTATTTCAAAACGGAATAGTAAAAAGCAGTTTGACTTAATAAAAGCTATTCGTACTTCTATTGATATTTATGAGGAAGATATAGAGCTTTATAACATTAAATTAGATTTCTCAGCACCTATGACAATTACTCTTAATGGCTGGGATTTTGACATTATTGCAGCATTTACAAACTTAATAGAAAATAGCATTTATTGGCTGAAAATTGCTAATAAATCTGATAAAATTATAGAGATATATGTTGAAGATTTTGAAGATAAAGTCAAGATTATATACTTAGATAATGGAGTTGGTATTAATGAAAACTATATTGAAAATCAAAAAATATTTGAACCAGGGTTTACTACAAAATCCAATGGTACAGGGCTAGGTTTAACAATAACTATGGAAGCTTTACAACGAAATAATGGGGAAATTAATGCTATGCCAAATTCTAATGGAGCTAAATTCGTAGTAGAAATTTATAAATATAATTAAAAGATGAATATAAAATTACTAATAGTAGAAGATGATAAATCTTTAATACAGCTTTACACTGATTCGTTAGTAGCATACCCAGATATAAATGTTGAGTTTTCATTAAATAAAGAAGACGCATTAGCGATGATTAAAAGTAATAACTATGATGCAGCAATTATAGATTTGAAGTTAGATAATCCCGAGATACCTACTGAAGGTAGCGATATTGCAAAAGAGATAAACGAAAACTTACGTTTTCCAATAGTAATTTATTCTGCTAATATTGAAGAATTAAGTGAAGACTTTAAAAGTAAAGAAAGTGTTTTTTTGAAAATTTATAGTCGTTATGACAAGGAAATAACGACTATTTTTGATGAAATTAAAGCGTTAAAAGCAACAGGCATAATTGATATACTAAATAAAAAAGGTCATATTGAAAGCTATTTAAATGAAATTTTTTGGAATTATTTGACTCATACTATGCCATTTTGGATAGAAGAATCCAAGACCAAAGATACAAAAAATGCCTTGTTAAGATATACTCTGTCCCATTTACAAGAGTATTTAGAAATAAATAATAAAGGAGAATATGATAATTATTATAGTCTTGAAGTTTATATAAAAGGGCCTATAAAAAAACATCAAAAGACTATTTTTACAGGTGATATTGTAAAAAATGAAGAAGCAGATGAATATTATTTAGTTATAACTCCTACATGTGACTTAGTAATTGATTCATCTCGTCCTACTCCCAAAGCTAAATTTATTACTTTAGTAAAAATTGTAAATATAGAAGATTTAATATCAGATATTCCAGAAGGGAATAAAAAAAATAATAAACGAGAAAGTATTAAAAAGAATAATGAATATGCTTATCATTTTTTACCTAAATACCTTAGCTTTTTCGATGGTGGGGTTGTTTGTTTTCAAGATATAAAATCAATCTTACTAACTGATATACTTAACCAATCAAAATACAAAATAGAGCTTTGTATCTCAACCTCATTCAAAAAAGATATAGTTTCTAGATTCTCTAGTTACTACTCGAGACAAGGTCAACCAATTATTATTTAGAATATTATTTCCTTAAAACCTACTTATTTGCCAAGTAAAAGTTACAATTACCGTACCGCATATCATAGTTATTTAAAATTAGCGAAGCTCAAAACCGCATATATATTGTGCAACAAGAGCAAGCTAGTTAAAAAGCTATATGGATAACGAATAGTGTTTTTCTTGTGATATTTTATTAATGAAAAATGAAATACAATGACCTGAGTAAGGAGAAGGCGACTCAAGAAATTTAATATTAAAATTTCTGCGTATCTGTCATATAAAAGCCTAAATTTACTCCACGAAACTTTTGGGTGCTTTACAGGCACTCAAGATGAAAAAAAACACTCAGCCTCAGGGCGAAAAGATTCTTATCCCAGTTGGGGATACCCCCGAAACAGCACGTAAAATTGCCTCCGAACTGATTCCCCATTGGGTGAATGAGGTTGGCTTCGTGTTGCCACAGGTACAGGCTTCGAGCCTGTCAGCTATTTGCAAAAAGCTCTATGCGTTCTGCCGCAAAAACCTTGCGTATGCCTACGACCCCTCAGGAAAAGAACTCATCCGTTCCCCTTACCAGTCGTGGACCGACCGCAAGAAAGGCATCGATTGTGAAGACTATGCCATTCTGATTGCTGCCTGCCTCATCCGGTTGGGCTACAACCCCGTCTTACGTATAGTTGATTACGGACAAGGCTGGCAACACATCTATGTAAAGGTGTCAGGCTATGTCATTGACCCCGTCAGTGAAGTCTATAACAGCGAAGAAGCCTTTGTCAAAAAAATGGACTTTACCGTCATGCCCACAGGCATGAGCGGGAGCGGCAATGCCAACGATGCGTTTGTGAAGCTGATGGAAGCAAAACTAGCTGCCAGAGAAAAGCTCAACAAGCGAGCGGTTGAGAAACTAGCCTCCACGTATGACATTTCAGACCCCCGAGAAGTCAAGGAACTGACCGAACTGGCCATCGTGAACCTTGCCCGTGGCATAGCACACCAGCCACATCAAACCGTTTTGCAGAAGTACCAGCAGCTCGTAGCGTTCTATGGCTCACAGGTGAACTTATCCTTACGCACCTCCACCTCGGTATTACTTCAGCAGTACAGCACCCCTTCGCCCATTGCCTACCTGATGGGGGTGTATTGTGGCGTGGATAAACCTACGCCTGGGGCGGTGTATCTGGAGCCAAGTGCCGGCAATGGATTGTTGACCATTGCGGGAGACCCCTCCCGTTTTTTTGTCAACGAATTAGACTATTTACGGCTAGAGAACCTGCGGCAACAAGGGTTTAAAGGTATCAGCCAGTCTGATGCTTCGGGAGGCAGTTTCCCAAACACCTATGCCATCCGCTTCGATGCCGTCCTGACCAATCCCCCCTTCGCTGCCCTGGACAAAAAGGATTGGCAGGAATTTAATGGTTACCTCATCAAAGACCTTGACCATTTGATGGCGATTCGGGCATTGGGATTGTTGAAAGACGAAGGGCGAGCCGCCATTATCATCGGAGGTCACACTGATTGGGATGAATTGGGCAGAATCAAGTCAGGGAAGAACCGGATTTTCCTGAATTACCTCTACCACCATTACCACATCGATGATGTGATACTTATCAGTGGAGATTTGTATGCCCGCATGGGAACCTCATTCAACATCCGTTTGCTACTGGTACGTAGCCGCAAAGCACAACCGGAAGGGTTTGCCCCGCTCAGGAGTGATGCCCAAGCAGCGGTAATACAATCTTTTGAAGCACTCTATACAAGAGTGATGCGCAGTTGTCAGGGAGCTAACAATCAAATCAGCCACACCATCAAGGCTCGCGCCCGCAGAATCAGGATTTTAACACTCAAATATATTTATGAAAGCAACCCGTAGGTTACCTACACCCAAAGCCCACAAAGGGCTGGGCGATTTATATCGTCCCTCCAGTCGCGCAAAATCACTAGGGGTCGACACCCCCGACAGCATGAGCTATGAAATCCATCAGTCATTAGAGCGGCTCAAAAAAGCCGTTGGCAACGTCGATGACTTCGTACAGGCACGGCTGAAGTATCCATCGATGAAAGCCTTATCCGATGCCTTGTCGGCAGAACAGATCGATGCCGTCGCCTTAGCCATATATAATATTGAAGCCAAACGGCAAGGGATTATCATTGGCGACCAGACAGGCATAGGCAAAGGTCGGATAGCCGCCGCCATGATTAGGTATGGGGTTCAACAGGGGCTGAAACCTGTCTTCATCACCGAAAAGCCGAACTTGTTTTCAGACTTGTACCGCGACCTGAAGGCAATCGGCTCAGCGCATTTACGCCCCTTCATTGTCAATGCTAAGGAGTCTAAAACTTTAATCAAAGACGAAAACGGGGTGGTGGTCTATGAGCCACTGGAGAAGACAGCCCTCGACAGAGTATTGAAATCAGCCCACCTGCCCACAGGTTTTGACTACGTGATGCTGACCTATTCTCAGATAAGTGAAGGAGAATACAACGCCAAAGGGCAATATGTAGGCACATCTGCGAAGCTGAACTTTGTACGGAGTATGGCTGAAAAAAACATTCTGGTGATGGATGAGAGCCATAATGCTGCCGGAGAATCCAACACTGGGAAGAACCTTCAGGGCATTGTCAGTGCCTCACTTGGGGTCACGTTTCTGTCAGCGACGTTTGCCAAACGCCCCGACAATATGCCTATTTATGCACTGAAGACCGCCATGAGCGAAACCAACCTGAGTAATGAGGGCCTGACTGAGGCAATTAAGAAAGGAGGGGTAGCCTTGCAGGAAATCATTTCGTCGCAACTGGTGGGTCAGGGTCAGATGATTAGACGGGAACGGAGTTATGAAGGCATTGAAGTAAACTACCTGACCACCGAAGAGTTCGGGGCAGAACAGAAACAGACAGCCGATGCAGTGACGGGCATCATGCGTGACATCATTGCCTTTCAGGAAACGTATGTGAAGCCCGAAATTAGCAGCCTCAACCGGATAGTAGCAGCCGAGCAGGGGGAAGTGAAAGAGCGGCAGGGAACCAGCAAGGCGGGGGTCGACAATTCGCCCTACTTCTCCAAAGTGTTTCAGGCCATCAACCAGATGCTACTGGCAGTTAAGGCGAAGTCGGTTGCTGCCAGAGCGATAGCACGGCTGAAGCAGGGCAAAAAGCCCGTGATAGCGTTTTCAAACACGATGGGGAGCTTTCTGGAGAGTTTGCAGAATGACGATGGAACACCCGTCGGAGATGGCGACAAAATCAATGCAGACTTTGCGACGGTGTTAATCAGGGGTTTGGAGGGAGTGTTGAGGTATACGGTTCATTCGGCTAACGGCAGTCAGCAGCACGAGTTGTTCGACATCAGCCAGTTTTCGTCAGAAGCACAGGAGAGCTACCGAGGCATCGTCCGAAAAATCAATACCTCTTCGACGGGAATCGTCATTAGCCCCATCGACCTGATTATTCAGGAGATAGAAAAGGCGGGGTACAGCATAGCGGAAGTCACAGGTCGGAAGTACAAATTGGTACTGGAAGAACGGAAAATCAAACCTACTGGCTTAGGGAAAGGCTTAGGCAGAATGGAACCGAAGTCTTATGTGGGAACGGTTCAGTTAAGAAAACGGGAAAACACCAACGATGCCTTCAGGCGTTTCAACGACAACGAAGTAGATGTGCTGATGATTAATCAGGCAGGTTCTACCGGAGCCTCCGCCCATGCCGTTGCCACCCGCAAAGTACCCGCCAGTCAGGTCAGACAACGGGTCATGATTGTCTTACAGGCAGAGCTGGACATCAACACCGAAGTACAGAAGCGAGGCAGAATCAACCGGACAGGTCAACTCATCAAACCCATTTATGACTATGTGAGCTGTGCCGTACCCGCCGAAAAGCGGCTGATGATGATGTTGCAGAAGAAACTCAAATCACTGGATGCCAATACATCCTCCAATCAGAAAAACAGCGAAGCATTACTTAAGTCAGACGATTTCCTGAACAAGTATGGCGATGTGGTGGTACTGGAATACCTCAGGGAAAACCCCGAGTTCAACGAAGCCATAGGCGACCCTTTGAACTTGTCCGCCTCCAAGAGTGATAGTGGCAAGACCAGTGCTGCACCAGAAGACCTGGCCCATCGGGTTTCAGGACGGGTGGCGGTACTATCTACCCGAGAACAGGAGGAGTTCTACGAAGAAATCCTGCGGCGATACCACCATTACCTGGAGCTACTGCTTGAACAGGATGAATACGACCTTGAGGTAGAAGTGCAGGACCTGAAAGCCGAGACCCAGCAACAGACGATTCTGGTGGCTAACAGTGCAGGGGGCGGCTCACCCTTCAGCGACCACACCTATCTGGAGCAATGTGAAGTAGCCGTATTGAAGAAGCCCTTGACAGCCAGCGAAGTAGAGAAGAAGGTGGAAAAGGAATTGGACGGCAAAACACCACTGGATTACAGCACGGACCTGATTCAGCGGGCAAAAACGACGATTCTCAAACGGGTAGCGGAGTTAGAAGGGCAAGAGCAGCAGAAATATGAGCAGCTCATCGGAGTCATTGCACAGGAGAAAGACTACCAGAAACGCCAAAGCCCACAGGAGCAGCAGGCATACCTACGCCAGCGGGAGGCCGAACTCAGGGAAGCCCTAGCCGCCAAAATACAGGCTATCAAAGTGAAGTACAACAACGAGTACCGATACCTCTACGAGCTTATCCAGTACTTTTATCCGTCGCGCCAAATCTATGTACCAGGGGATGTGGAGAATGCCTCCGGCTGGAAGACGTATGGGGTAGTGTTGGGGATAAAGGTGGGAGGCAACAAGCGGAACCCGTTTGCGCCATCCAACCTGAGCATTCAGTTGGCACTGGCGAGTTCGAAGCGTCAGCTAACGATTGATTTAGGCCCCAAGAATCAGGTGTTACTGTATTCCATCAAGGGTCAGAGTCCGGGTACTTCCCCCACATTCGAGCAGACCCTGCAAGGGTGGAAGGGAGCGATTGCAGAAAGCACCAAAGACCGCAACACGCGTTACATAGCCACGGGCAACCTACTTCAGTTCTTTGGACAGCTGGCTTTACCACGGGCGAAGCTGATACAGTTCAGTACACTGGATGGGAAAATCAGGAAGGGGGCTTTGCTACCGGAATCATACAGCCCGAAGGGTTTTGACAAAGAGAGCCAGCAGCGGATTATAGTGCCACTGGACAAGTGTGTGCCGCTTATCAGGCGGTTGTCAACAAAAGGTCAGTTGGTGTGTTCACACAAACTGGTGATTATGGTCACTGGAGGTGGGTATCGGTTTATGGTGCCAGCCAGTCGTCAGCTAGGGGGAGGGATTTACCTGGATGCAGAGGTACTGGAATATGTGCAGGGGCATGACTTTCAGAAGGTCTCCAACCTGATGGTGGCCGTGTGTACACCAGACAAGCTGTCTTCCTTGTGTGAGGTGTTGGGCAGGAAGCTGAAAGTGAGTGCGGAGGTGTCTCAACAAGATTTCCAATACATCGAATCGGAGTTTAGCATCAGAAAGGTGGATGATGAAGTGAAGCGCATCGAAGTCCGGCCCAGTGCTACGGATGCCAGCAAGCTGGAGGCGGAAGCACGGGCCAGGCGAATCAGAATCATAAAGATGAAATACAAATACCAAAATCAGACAAGCAGATAAACAGATAAACAGATAAACAAAACCATAAACAGATGAAAAATTACTTAAAACAATACGAGTCGATTAACCTTGCGGCTTTACCGGACGACATTTCACAGGAGTTCACAGGGATTTACGAAAACACTAACGGGTTTACAGCCCATGTGGAGTTGGAGGCGCAGAACTTTGAGGACTTGATGGAGATAGTTAAAACGGCTTTTCCTGAGGCTATTCAACAGAAGCCGAGTGGGAAGGTTGGGCAGTATGAGAAGCAGGCAAGCAGGTTGAAAACAGCCAAGACAAAGCGCAAGACCAGAACGACCCAACAGGCACAGAAACGTCAGGAAAATAAGAAAACTAAAGCTGCAAGCCCAAGTAAAGCAGCCCCCACAAAGCCCAAAGCTACTACTACCAAAGCCAAAACTAAAGTCACAAAGCAGCAGGATAAATACAAGCAGAAGCTCGAGACCTTACAGGAGCAGCGCGAGTACTGGTTTAGCAAAGTAGCCGGACAGGAAGAAAATCTGGAGAAGGTATTAAAGCTACTCAGACCTACCAACAAGGGTTTAGGCATGAGCAGGGTTCAGGTACAGATAAAGAGACTGGAGGCAGACATATCGGTTTTGAAGAAAGTCTTTAGCCGCAATAGCCGGATAGAAAATGCGATTCTGGAGAAAGCAAGAAAAGCACTTGACCCGATGGGTGTGAAGTCGTTGAAGAAAGCCATTGAGAAGGCACAGAAGCTCTACGAGAAAGAGCAGGCGATGGACTAAAAGTTCATCGACCATAGATAGAGCTAACTATTAGCAGCCACATTTAAAACTAATCTCATGAGCGTTTTTGATAATTTAAAGAAAATCAGTCAGCTATTTGGAGGTCTCAACAAGGAAATGGCTAGGAACATTGCCAAACAAGCTGCACGGTTTGCTATCAGGAAAGTAGCAGAACAGCATTCGGGCAAACAATACAGAGGTCAGTTAATCAATACCGATGGCGTTGTAGAATGTGAAGTGATTATTATACCCAAGTCAGATTATTACATCGCAGGGATGGGGGAAATAATCAAGGACAGGCTTGAGCTGAGTGTCGGGAAAGCGAAACTCGATATTGAGTTGCTACCTGAAGCATAATATAGGATTGACTTTTTCAGCTTCGCATCATAACACAGTGGTGCGAAGTTTTTTTGTGTCCAGTATAGGCGAGTAAGTGTAAAACTCAGGATAGCAAATAATGTGGATTGAGATTGCTATAATCCTGTTCTTTTTTTAATCAACAGCGTCCGTATCACAATACTTATAATGAAGTTGTGTTAAAAGTGTGTATTATTTTATTTTCTGTTAGATAAATGTTTGGTATGCCTTAGGGTGGTATCCCTAGTGACTTTGACATAATGCTTCTCAGTCATGATAACAGTTGTATGACCAAGAATTTTTTCAGAAACTATTTTTAGAGGGACATCATTGTTGAGGTAATAGGTGGCCCCTGACTTACGTATTTGTTTTAAACCTATTTTTTGCCAGTCTTTAAAACCCACCCTGCTACAAAGATTTCTGTACACCTCAAGGACAGTTTTGGCAGGATACCGAGGTAGAGTAGGGTAGGTATCCAGAATTTCTTGTAGAATATTATTGATTCTGATACTGCATAGCTGAGCGTTAGCGGATTTACGTTGCTTAAACCTGATTTTTTCAATTACTTTTTCACCCTCAACCTCTTTGACGTGTTTGAGGGCATCAAATTCAAAGTAGTCGCAGTGGTCAAATACAGTGTAGAACATAAAGGTGGTGATTTTAGAAATATGCTTTTCAGTCTCAGTCAGAGAATCGAGGTTGTAAATCTTCAATTGTAGTGCTTCAGGGATAATGGTTTTGTTGATAGGATTGGCCTTCACTTTTACTTTAATCCCATTAAGTGGATTCTTATCGATGAGTTCTTCCTGAAAGGCATATTCTAGTGCAGCATTCATATACTGTAAGTAACGCTTGGCCGTACCGTCACTAAGCCCTAAAGAGGTGGTCATGAATTTAAAAAACTTATGTCCAAACTGGAGTGAAACTTCTTCAATCTCTATATCAACCTTATGAAATGTTTTCAGAAACAAGGTTAATTTCTTTTTGGCATTGTCATACTTGTTGAGCGTTTTAGGTTCCAGATTCTGCTGGGAGATAACATTCTTCAGATAGTTATCGAAAACTTCGTGTAGGGTGTAAGAGGTTTTTTCTTTTCTCCAGACCTTGATGAAATTCTTTTTAAGGATGGCAGCAGTAATGGGCTTATGCTCATTTTTAAGAATCAGGAAACAATCATTGACGATAGCCTTAATTTCCAACAGGATATTATTATTGGAAATGGCTAAATCATTGAGCGGTTCAAATTGTTGTTTTTTTTGATTCCACTTGAGATTATTTGTGGCTCGAATCTGTGTCGAGAATCTGGGAGAGATTTTGCCATAGATAGAGATATGGCACTGTACAATAGGGCTTTTGCCTTTTTCTTTTCTTACTCTAAAACGAACAGAAGGTACACTCATTTTTTTTCATTGATTAAAACGTGTTTTGATGGTGAATAAATTTATTTTAACACGTTGCAATAAGGGGCTAATTTTTAATTGGCGGGGGGTCAAATATGGAATAATTATTTTTCGGTCACTTTTGATGTTTTTCCACTGCAGAAGTACTGGGAAAGGGGTAAAAACAAAAAAAGCAAGAATAATTTCTTGCTTTTCAAGCCATTTTGATGGAAGATTTTTAACTTACGAGCCCCCAGCCGGGAACTGACAAAACCGCAAAATAACATTTGTACAACGTGAAATGCGCTCGCATTTCTTAGGGGTGGGTTATTTTATGACCGAAATTAGTTAAAAAAAAATGGTCATAAGTTGGAATTAACACACCCAAATTAAAATTTGATAATTCTACTTTTATACCATTCTCATTTAGTACTCGCCAAAGTTGATTTGTAGTTTCAAGAAGCTGGAAGTATTTAGATTTATAGTCATCTTGATTGCTTGATATTTTGTTTGTTATTTCACTTGCATCTACTTTAAGTATTTTTGCAAATTGTTCTAAAGTTTGCTGGTTCCAAAAAGGGCGTTTTAGATGATATTCAAGTCCTTGTCTTGACATTTCAGCAGCATTTGCTAAGTCAGATTTGTTGAAACCTTTCATTTTGGCTATTTCAATAACTGCTTTCCCATGATGAATTTTTGTTTCCATTGATTGCATGATTTTAGTTTAAAAAAAAGTATTACAAGTATTTTGCAAAATACTTGTCATTTTACTTGCTTTTGAAATGTTTTTATATTTACATTTGTGCTTCAAATCGCTTTACATGAGCGAAATAACGCAAAAAGTTTAGTAACTCAATCAATTAGGCTGTTTTTTTTCAAGCGTTAACAATCATTTAACAAATTTTCTAATCTCTTAAATCTAAAACTATGTCAACATTTATTCATGAAAGTGAAGTTAAGCAAATTCATAATAAAATTAGTGAGGTGCTTATTGAGCATCAAATCAACGATTTTATTCTGATAGGAACCAAAGAGTCGGTTATATTTCAAGCTGGACAGTTTGAAGATTACAGTATACTAAACGGTATTGCCGCAGGTATAAGCTCAATACTAAGCGATCGTTCTTTAACCCTTCCAAGTGACCTAACTTAAAAAAATATGATAAAATCAAGACCACAATTAAACGGTTATGGTGATTCAGAAGGATTACCAATAATAATTTTCAATGAAATTGGGCAGCGTTATAACAAAGCCACCGCAGCAGAGAAAGAACTATTCTTCCAAATCGCACAAGCAAAAGCTCTACAATTAGGAAGTGAGCAAAACAATTTTGCACAAATGTTTCGGCAGCATCATTCAAAATGCCCCATTGCAAATGTTAGAACATACTTCCTGCATGCTGCACACGAAGTGTGGGGGATGGACTTTGACCTGACAGTAAAAGCACGTTCAAAAACAGGAAAAACATTTTATTGTGAAGTTGATGGAAATCAAGTTGCCATAACTGTTGAACCTGTATGAAAGCCTTTCTCGTACTAGCCCTCACACTTCCAATTTTGCTTGCTATATCAATAACCGTGATACTATTCACAATTATTGACCCTGTATTTATAAGGTTTGAACTAAATCATTTTTTGTATGGAAGACCACCCAGACCTTAAGAGGTTTTTCGCTGATATTGAATATTACATCTGGTACTATATAACTATATGCCAGAAGCATGAATCAGATGAAAACTTGCCTTTTTAAGCATCGCATGACACTAACAAATATATGAGTTCTCCTTTCGACATAATTCTTCATCCAAAACAGTGTGTAAAAATGATTTTTTTGCCTAATCTAAACATAGCTACGTGTAAGCTCATCTTGAAAAACAAAGTTAAAGTTTTAAAGAAAGGGACTGCAGAATATGCAGAAATACTTGATTTAGCAAATGCTGTTCACGCACTTGAAAAGTCACAGAGGTATATTGATTTATGGAGACAATCAATTGTTGATTCTCTCAATGGCGCAGAAAACATGAAAGCGATAGATTCTAATGCAAAATCTGTAATTCTATCATTGCTTGCCAATGAAATGAATCAGATAAACACCAAAATTGAAAATGAATTTACGAAACATAAATCTAACGCGTAGATATGATACTTCACCGACCAATAGTTTTTTTCGATTGTGAAACCACGGGAGTAGATAAGGACAATGACCGTATTATAGAGTTAGCTCTGTGCAAACTCTATCCAGATTGGAGCAGGGAGGTAAAAACTAGAAGATTAAACCCACAGATTCCAATTCCTGAAAAATCAACGGAAGTACATGGCATTACGGATGAAGACGTAAAAGACTGCCCAACTTTTAAGCAAGTGTCTAAAGCAGTGTATGCTTTTTTCGATGGTTGTGATTTAGGAGGGTTCAATTCTAATGCTTTTGATATTCCTGTACTATTCAATGAGTTTGCTCGGTGTGGGATAAACTTTCCCTACAAAAACAGACGGTTTATTGATGCTGGGAATATCTTCAAAATAAAAGAACCACGTACCTTATCGGCAGCCGTAAAATTCTATACTGGAAAAATATTAGAAAATGCACATAACGCAGAGGCAGATATATTGGCAACGGTTGATGTTTTTGAGGCTCAATTACAAAGGTATGATGACATTCCTCATGACGTTGATGAGTTACATCTATTCTGCAACTATGGTAAGCCTGTTTTAGACTTATCCGGCAAATTTTCTACTGACAATAACGGACAAATAATAATTAATTTCAGCAAGTCGCATAAAGGCAAACTTGCACATGAAAATTTAGACTTTCTTGCATGGATGCTCACTGTTGATTTTCCGCAAGATTCTAAAGAAATCGCAGCAAATATCCTAAAACAGTATAATTACCAATATTAAATGAGCATGACCCAAAACACTGAACTAACCGTAATTGACGAAGTTCACAAGGCTTTGAAAAGCCGGAAAAGTGAAGATTTGATAAGTGCTACCAATCTGTTAAAAGTGAAATGCCATCAATCAAAAACACATTTTTTAGAATTTCTTTTTGACAAGGTTTTTCCTGCTTATAAGGGCTTAGAAACAGTTTTAACTGATTTTAAATGCCCCTATTGTATTGGGGAAAATACATCTTTCAAAGGGTTTGTGGGCCTAAAGACACATATAAGCCGAGTGCATAAAGACAAGTTTTCTGAATGGAAAGAAACAGTTAAACAGCCTTATTAACAATGTGCAACTGTCTATGTAATTTTCAAACCTTCGGAAATTACACAATCTGTCATACCTGTGGTTTCAAAGACAAAACGGTAGTATTTCAGGTAACTTTTGAAGAAAATGACTGGAATTTACCCGAAAACGAAAATTGTAAGAATGAACAATACAGACCTTTTCGGCAATCAAATACTACTGAAAAATCAGAGAGTTAAAGGCCAACGAATTAACCCTATGATTACTTATTATGGTGCTGGTAGTCCAGATATAAAATGTGGTGGCTGTGCCTTTCATTATTTTAAAACTTTGGCTAATAAATATCCCAAATGCTCAAAACGCAAATGCACTTCATCACCATCAACAGACCATAGTTCACAATTTCCAGTATGCTCACTTTATGAGCCTAAAAACTAAACAACCCGATGAACGCAAGAATAAAACAACTCTGGATTGATGCCCTTAGAAGTGGCGAATACGAACAAACTATTAATTTGTTTAGGCTTAAACCTATTGATGGTAGTAAAATATGCTATTGTGCTACAGGTGTATTAATGAATCTCTATGAAAAGGAAGTAGGAGAGATTAAGAATTGGAATACGGTACCATTAGAGTTAATTGAATGGGCTGAATTACCTCTTATCGCAGAAATTAAACACGGTGATTTAGGTGATATTATCGAACTAAATGATGAAAAGCAAAAGTCATTTGCCGAAATAGCTGATTTTATTGAAGAATTTTTTTAATGTCTTAAAAATGAGAACACAATTAACTTTTTGGGATTCTGAAAGAATAGATTTGGATGAATGTATTGCACTTACTATTCAGTCTTTTAACGCTTATGCTAAAATGTATAAGCATTGGGTAATTGCTTGGTCAGGAGGCAAGGACTCTACTACTTTATTGACTCTAACAATTGCACTTATAGAGTCTGGGCAAATACCCAAACCCGAAACTTTGACCGTTCTTTATGCTGATACGCGTATGGAGCTTACACCTTTACAATATTCAGCGTTTGCTATCATTGAGCAGTTAAAACAAAGGGGAATAGATGTCCGAATAGTTACTGCTCAAATGGATAAGCGGTTCTTAGTATACATTTTAGGTCGTGGCGTACCTCCTCCAAATAATCAAACACTTAGATGGTGTACAAGACAAATTAAGCTACTACCTATGCAAGAAGCTATTGATGAGCTATATCGAGAACTTGGTGAAAGACTTTTAATTCTTACAGGAGTAAGACAAGGTGAATCCGCGATTCGTGATGGCAGAATTGCTATGAGTTGCGGTAAGAATGGTGCTGAATGTGGACAAGGATGGTTTCAGAATGACATTTCTGATACAGTAGGTGCAAAGCTAGCACCATTGCTACACTGGAGAGTTTGTACTGTATGGGACTGGTTAAAAATATTTGCTCCACGAAAAGAGCATGGTTCATGGCAAACGAAATTATTGGCCGATGCGTATGGAGGTGATGAGGCAGAGGAGGTAAATGCCAGAACAGGGTGCATAGGCTGCCCGTTGGCTTCAAATGATAAAGCTTTGGATGTAATTATTGAAATGCCTCAGTGGAGTTATCTGGCACCACTAAAAAGACTCCGCCCTATATATAACCAAATGCGTTTACCTAATTATAGATTGAGGCAGCAAGCAGGCAAAAAATTAGCATCAGGAAATTTAGCAAAGAATCAGAACCGATTAGGGCCTTTGACAATTAAAGCACGTCGAGTGTTTTTAGCTAAAATATTAGACATTCAATTGGAGGTTAATCAAATAGCACAAATACAAGGTATGCCTTTGGTTGATATTCTAAATAATGAAGAAGTTGAGCGTATTAACGAATTAATTACCAAAAAACAATTTCCGAATGGGTGGCGAGGTAATGAGCCTTTAGGCAGTGAACCTTATGAACAAGTTTTTAGTGATGGTAGTAAACAGCCCTCATTATTTGGGAATTAACTTTAAAGAAATGTTACAATTTGAAGCCTACGGAATGAAAAGAAACATCAAGTGGGCAGGAAACTACAAATTAAGCCTTTGGCTTGTCTAACGCTCGGTTTTACCTTTTTTTCTCTTTTACACTAACTCGGAGACTCCACAACGTCGTAAATGGTGTCAATGCCGGCAATCACGCTAAATGTGGAGTTGTATGCAGCTTAATTAAAATTTCGATTATGAGCCAAATTGATATTTTCAGTAGAGTAACGCCAAAAAAGGCAGCAGTAAAGAAAAATAAAAATAATTTCCCAAAATGGGAAATTAAAGAAGATAATGTTGATACTACACGTATTCTGGCAAAAATAACAACTACTGCAACTATCAAACCTCATGTGATTGTAGTTAGTAGCAAATTTGGTAAAGCTACTACTTCTGATAATTACGATGAAAATGGGAATTATATACAGTCGGAAAATTCATTAAAGAATTTGCTTCAGGAAAGCGACCGGAACGGAATCTATAATGGTTATCTGTCACCCAACACAAAAAGAGAAATAAAAAAACGCTTAGATAATTGGCTTACAAGTATAGCCGAAAACGTAGAATTTAAGTATTTGCCAAAAGAGATGAACCGTGCTCAGGTATATCCTACGTTTGTAACGCTTACCCTCCCGTCTAAACAAATGCACAAGGACCAGACTTTAAAAGACAGATGTTTTCTGCCTTTTGTAGAATGGTTAACTAATGCTTCTCAGGAAACCGACCGAAAAGGCAACCCTAAAGGCTGTGGTGTGGAATGTTACTTCTGGCGTGCAGAAACGCAAAAAAATGGAAACTTACACTTTCATCTTATCATTGATAGGTTCGTATATTGGGACAGATTGCGTAGAAAATGGAATCAGTATATTGAACGTCTGGGCTATGTAACCAGATACAAAAACAAGATGCAGGCTATCTACGAAAATGGTTTTGTAGTTAACCCTAAGCAGCAAAAGTTTGAGGTAAAAAGGCTTAGAAAAATAGCTGATAGGTTCAACGAAACTAAAAAATTGCCAAAACGGGCTAATGTAAATCTCATGAATGAGATGAAAGAAGCCCAACGACTTAACAAAAATATTTCAGAAGAAACCCTCTATTCAGTTGCCGCAAAAATACAGGAAGATGCGTATTTTAATGGCATGTACGATGAATGGAGTAATCCCAACACGACTGATATTAAGAAGGTCGATAATATTGAGTCTTTGGCCTCTTATGTGTGTAAGTACATCGCCAAAGATGTAGAAACCGCTCCCATTGCTGCTAATCAAACAATTGAGGAAATAAGCGGAAAGAAATTCCTCCTCACTACTACTCAGGAAGATGGTTTCACTTTTACCTATAAAGAAGAATACAAACCTGTTTTCCTCGTCCGCAAAGTTCGTGGGAGAATTTGGGGATGCGCAGATAAACTCAGGTCAAAAGAAGTAGAATACCCAAAATATGAACTTTTAGAGGAGGTGAGAGTAATGGATAGTGACCCTAAAGCAGTAAAAAGGTTCTATAACCGAACTATTGAACAGAACTACACTGCTACACAATGTGTAGATGTTGTGAAAAGTCATACCGAACAGGTGCGAGAATATAAGGTGAATGACTTTTGTGTAACTTATTCAAGTAAACAGAAAATAAAGACTTTGCTCACTAAAAACATACAGGAAGATTACACAATTCACTATCAAAACCTTTTTAGAAGTCTGTATGGTAAAAGCACCTGAACCTTTAAAACGGTTCGGTAGCTGGAAAATTTTCTCTGGTGGGGATATGGAAAATACAGAGCTAGGATATGAGATTACAGCAGACCGCCTGAACGAGTCAGACTGGTGGGTTTCATTCCTTACCGAGCCGAAATTTGACTGGAATACCTTTATTCATGCGTATTTCTATGCCTGTAAAGAGGCGAAAGTAGATATTCTTCATATTAAAATGAATTTCTTGTAATGCAAAAACCATTTAATACATATTTTGGAGGGAAAGGCTCAAACGGTACTTATCAGACAATAATTAATTTTATTCGCCCTCATCAACGTTTTATTGAGGTATTCGCTGGAAATGCTACTATTAGCCGAAAGATGAAAAAGGCACAAGAAAATATTCTGATAGATATCAATCCAGATGTATGTAGAAGATTATCAGATTGTTTGGAAGGTTATAAAGTTCTCAATCAATCAGGAATTACTTTTCTTATGAATGATGTTAATACCAACAAACTAAAAACAACTTATTTCCTTGACCCTCCTTATCCTTTAGAAACGAGAAAGAGCACAAAAAGATATGACTATGAGCTTTCCAATGAAGAGCATGAGCATTTATTAAAAATAGCTTTACAGTTAAAAGGAGATGTTCTTATTTCTACTTACCCAAACGATATGTATAAGAAAGTACTGAGTGGATGGTATCTACACCAATACAAAAGTACTACAAGAGGAGGACAAGCTATTGAGTGGCTATTTATGAATTATGAGCCACAAGAAATTTCACAATTACATGATTATTCATATCTAGGAGGCGGGCACAGGCAGCGGCAATTATACCGAAAAAAAATGAAGCGTTGGTTAGATAACTTTAGTGAGTTACCTCAACTATTTCAGAATCAATTGATTGAAGAATTACTCAAGCAACGCCATTTATAGCGTTAAAGCCGGATAGGAAAATATAAAGAAATAATAACTGCAGTAACGCCAAATCTAGTGTGCATCGATGCAAAGTGTGAATGAGCTCAGACAAATAATAATATGATATTCACGAAGATATCATAACGCTAAATATAGTGTGTATGGCCAATAAATTTTATTTCATAATGATTCAAGAAAGTAACATAAAAATATTAGAGATAATAAATTCTTTTAACCAATTAGTTCTAAGTTTATTCCCTAACATTGGTATGCTAGATTCTGGTTTTGTGCGGAATGGATTTACAGTAGTAACGGCACCTGATAAAATCGTAAATGGTGAAATTAGAGATTTTAAAGGAATGCTTGGGAAATTTGATGGAATAATCGGAGGCTCTCCCTGTCAGGACTTTAGTGGTTTAAATAGGAATCCAAGTACACGTAGTCAAGAACTACTCGACGAATTTTGTCGAATAGTTCGCGAGTGTCAACCACAATGGTTTCTTCTAGAAAATGTAGTACGTGTACCAGATGTGAAAATTGACGGGTATTATATACAAAGATTTAATCTATCACCAACAGATTTAGGCTTTCCCCAATCAAGAAATAGAACTTTTCAATTTGGGTCAAAAGATGGCCGTATAATAGAACTCCCTGAGCCAGTGAAGTATACAGGGGAAATTGAAAAATGCGTTACTGCCAGCGAAGGAAGTAAAACTGACAGAAGGTCTTATGAAGATTTTTGTAAGCTACAAGGCTTTACAGAAGTACCTAGACTTGAGAGCTTTACTAAATCAGCAAAGTACAGAGCAGTAGGGAACGGCGTGCATTTAGAGGTTTCGTATGTGATAGCACGTTATTTGAAAAAAGCTATATTATCACAGGAACCAAGCACGATTTTTAACACAAGAACTTGTGCTTGTGGGTGTGGTAGAATTATGACTGGGCGTAAACTCAGTTACTCGGATGCCTGCCGGAAAAGAGTTCAATTGAAAAAGTACCGAAATATTTAAATAAAATGTGAATGACCCGGTATTATTAAATAGGGCCTTTTCACAATGTGAAACAACTGGTAACATTTATAAATTAATTTTCACAAATGAATCATAAATTAAAAACATGGCCCGAATACTTTCAGAAAGTCTGGACAGGTGAAAAAACTTTTGAGGTACGCCTGAATGACAGAAACTTTCAGATTGGTGATAAACTTTGGCTACAGGAATATGATAACCAAAAGCATGAATTTACCGGAAAGTATATCAAAACGACCGTAACCTATGTCCTTGATTTGTCGGTTATCTTAGGTTTTCCTACTAATTATTGTGTATTAGGAATTTCAGTCGAGTTAGCTGGATTCGATTTTGCTAAAACTTTGTAATAACTTGATATGGCGACAAATATCCAAAATATCCCCAGTAATAGAGACGAATTTTGTGCTAGATACAAATGCTCAAAAACCACTTTTAGAAAATGGATTACGGTTTATGAGTTAGAGAAAGTCGTACCTAATATTAAAAAAATAAAAGTTTTTACCCGTAATCAAAGTGAAAAGATAATTGCCATTTTAGGGTAAAATACAGAATTGCTAAGTTTCTTTTAAAAACAGTATATAACGCATAATATCCGAATCTAACACAAATTTGCACACGATTCTTAAGACAATGTAATTTTATCAAAAGTCTTAAAAAAACACGAATCGTGAGCCAATCTTCTACCTCAATCAAGGAAATCGCAGACAATATCGGTAAAGTCCTCCAACAGGTAACCATTACCGATGCCGCTAACGATAAAATCGGCGGTGTTTCCATCACATCCAAGCATAAAACCCTCATTGCGGCATTGTTTGTATCACTCAGAAATGATGAAAATCCCATAACTGAGCCGTTAATTCTTCGTAAAATTCTTGAAGCAATTGCAAATGGTGCGCTTGTACCTGCAAATGCTCAGCCCGTATTCAACTCATTACCTTACACAACAAATCTTTCTCAATCAATTGACTTTTCAAAGTATGTATTGAAGTCTGATTATGATGAACTACGTGCTGCGTATGATGCAATATATGATGATGCTGGGTCAGACAAAATCGTGATTCTCTCTCAGGAAGAATACGATGGATTAGGTATAACTGATGAGCAAATCGTACAATTCGTTGACATTGCTCAGGAGTACGAAAGAGAAGAAGCTATTGCAATTATCAACCAGATTTTAAACGCCGAAGACGATGAAAACGACGACACACCTAGCGGTTATTGAAATTACAGAATCGGGAGGAATCGTTGTCTTGGAATCTGAAGAAAAATCGTTGGAAGAAATTGCAGGATTCTATAAGTATCATGAAGCGATTGAGGCTGAATTAGACCGGATGCAGAAAGAGAACGAATTTCTGCGAAATTCCTTAGAATCTGGCACAATTCGCAATGAACAAATGCTGACAAATCTATTACAGATTTTTACGGCCATCGGGGTTTACGATTTTCAAAAAAATACCCTCAACCTCGAACCGATTTTGAAGCCCTATTTTGAAAAGATGCTCGCAGACAATCTTAAGAATGAAAAAAGGAAAGGGCGGCTACTCAGAAAATGGGAATTGATAAAGTATAAAGCCGGGGTAGATACAAAAGCTACCCTTTTCGGGGCAGGATTTAAAGTCATAAAGTTTGTGCTGAATAAAATTACACTTAAGAAATCATGAAGTTTTTTAATAAAATTCTCAATAAAGTTACAGAGTCAGCCACAGATAAAGCTACTGATGCGGCTGCCAATCTGGTCAACAAAGGCATTGATCAGGCGGCAGCTAATGCTGCACAAAGGTTAGGCTTACAATTTGGGAAACCTGCCCCTTATAATGCAAATCAGCAGGTAATAGATAATTACCGGAATCAACGTCCTGTAGAATATCAGGAACCAGTCCAACAGCAAATCTCTCAGCCGCAAAATCATCATAGTGGTAGCGACATGAATGTCGCAAGCAATCCCAATCAGCATTTTAACCAAAATTCCTACTTTAATCCCTTTATCAATGCTAACTTCTCTCAGGTTCAATTAGGCTTTGATACTCCGGTTATCAATAAGCTGGATGAGGTTCAGGTATTACGACTGGCTAAATATAAAACTCAGATGTTCTTTCAGATTAACAATATCGGTAAGAATGCTATCCGGTTTTTGGGTCAGAAATTCTTTAGCCATAATCTCGACCAAAGCAGGCAGATTGTAGCAGAGTTTGAGGCAGGAAATATAGACGATGTTAAGCCTTACAAAAAAGCAAAATACAAAATCGAAAAAGTGGCTCAGTTGGAGAACATGAAGGATGATGCCGAACAGGAAAAACTATTCCGTGATTTTGTGGCCGATGTGATTCTGGACGAACTGAAACAGAAGAATGAAAGAGGAGAGTTACAAATGCCTACCATGATGGACATTGCCCTACAACAATTCGGGTTCCATGCGTGGACGGTATTCTCTCCCGACCTGACTTTAGAATCATATTTAGGCGTATAGTTGTGAATAATCGATAATTATTAAAACATAAATTCTCACAGTTGATAAAATGCAAAAAATCAGGTTATCGGATACGGAATTAGTAAAGGGTTCAAACACTGGAATTTATGGAGCAATGAAAGTGGGAAAAAGCCATTTAACCAAAATATTGGCCCTTAACTATTATCTGCAAGGTAAACCTGTATTTATTCTCGACCATAATTTCAATGATGATACTTATGGTGATTTTTGGGGGATTCAACCGGAGATTATTTCCCTTGAACAATTTACCAGCATCAATTGGGCCTTCAAAAGTAGGGAATTGGTGGTAAGGGTTCAGAGAGATAACCCAATGGCCGATTTTGATTTCAATGCTTTTTTCGCTTATGCTGGAGCTATGAAATACAATGTTTTCATCCTCGACGATTTGGGGGATATTTTCGGTAATCAGGCTACAACGGCTATAAAGAATTTTCCGGCAACCACCGTAAATAATTACAATGAGGTTTTTTATCAGTTTCATAATCTGTTTCAGGCACACCCATTTTTAAGGGGCAAACTACAAAACATCGTCCTGAAATCTTTACCCATTGATTCCACAATACCCGAAGATTTTCTGACACCTTCGAAAATTATCCGTGCCTGTTTAAGAGAAATAGAGGCCGAAAACAAACCCCTCCCTTTCAAAAAGAAATTTGCGTGGCGTTACTTGCATGCAGACGACCAATTAATTACCATGCCAGAAAAACTAAAAATTGACGGGTCACCTGAAAAATATGTAACCTATTTACAAAGCGAGTATTTCGAAAATAAACTATAAATTCTATGAACCAATACCAACAAATTCCACAAACCCCGAACGACACACAGTTGTTCCAGATGTGGCAGGCACAAGAGTTTCAGAAATGGAAACTAGCCCGTTACCCGTACCGTAACCAGTTAGGCGAAGAAAAAGAAGGCTTTAACTGGAAATGGGTCATTGCCATTATGCTGATGGTAGTGGTCGGAGTTGTCAGCTTCCTTCTATTTAAAAACCGTGGAAAATTAGCGAAACCAGTATTTCAGAAAAAGGCCATTGAAACCGAAGAAACTGAGGTTGAACAGCCGATTCAAAAAAAACTTGCTTCTGTAAAAAACAGTAAAAAGTTTACACCAAAGCAATTTACAAGAATTGAAGACCAGCATAAGGATTTTAGAGATAGGGCTTTAGCTGATTTACAAGTAGGTAAACAAACTGTGGAAGAATTTAAGGCTTGGATGGTGGCTGAGCAGAATTTTGAGAAAATTAATGAAGATTTTTATCAGAATGACAGATTAGGCGTTGAGGTAATATTGATGAAACAAGGCATAAATATCCATGCACGGTCAGCAGAAAACCCTAAGTTTTGCCCCTATACTGAAGTAGAATCACTGGCCTTTCGGGAAACTTTCTTGAACTTGATTGAAGCATGAAAAAGAAAACAATTCTTTTAGGAACTGCCGCCATTGCTGCCGCTGCCGGATTAGCGGCAGCAATGACAATGAAAAAAAGTATTGTTTCACCCTTAAAAATACGGGTTGATAGTGCTGGTAATGGAAACTTTGGTTCAAGCCGAAACCCTCCATATAACAAGCATTATGGTATTGACCTAGTTGTTACAGAAGGACAAAAAGTATATGCTCCTATGGGTGGATCTATCAATATCATAGAAAATGCACTTTCAGATAAAAAAGGATATAAGGGCGTTAGAATTTTTGCCGAGAATAACTTACAAATTGATATTTTATATATCAGTCCAATTGTGGCTAATGATATGATAGTAAAAAAAGGGCAGTTGATTGGCTACGCCCAAAATATTACTAAGGCATACAATCAAAGTATGCTAAATCATATTCATGTAGAACACTATGACCGTTATAAAAGTCTTTTTGTGAATCCAACGCCATACTACTTCGACTCTTATGTTACAGCTTCATTAAATGAGAGTGTAATAGAAATATCAACAGAAGAATATCAAGAATACGTAGCTTATCAATTTACCTAAAATGACAACTTCTCTATATAATTCTGATACAGGTAACTTCCGCATCTGCACAATAAAGGAAATTAGGGCAGTGTACTTCTCTGGAATGTCTCAACACACTTTTCTAAAATTATTTAGCCATCAGCACAAAGAAGACCTGTCTAAAATTGGATTTACGTCTTTCAAAGGATATCAAAATCCACAAGTTGTCCATTACATTGTGGAACAGGTTGGAAAATTTAAAATAATGGGAAATAATAGGGAATGTTAGGAAATGAAAGGAAAGAAAGCGAAGTGGAAGAGGAAGAATGAAAGTTTTTATTTTAGAAGAGTTTAATTTGATTTTTCAATTGCCAAAAATAAAATTAAACTACTATAAAAATGGCTAAAAGTTTAAGCGTTTCAAAACAAATTCTTATTGCAAATTATAAATCAGATGTCAATTCATCAAGTGGAATTGAAGCTGGTTACATGATTACTCCATTGACAGATGGAACGGCTGGATTAAAAATATATGCTCGCATTCGGCCAGATGTAAATAGAGTAGACTTGCTCCCCAAAACGGCTCTTACACTAAGAGGAGTAACAGAAACAGCCGCACAAGACAAATACATGGCAGACTTAGCCGCATTGAAAACATTCTTCGGTTTAACAAATGCTGGCGACACAGCAACGGGAATTGGTATGCCATGGATTGAGTTAGATTCCGCAGGTGTATTTTGGAACACGCAAAAATCTAGTTTTCCTGAAAATGCTGTATTTTCTACAACAGCAACAGCGGGTGTAACAACCGACAGTACAAATACTCACAAATACTTGAATTACTTCGACCCAAAAACCGGAGATTTTGGAGCAATTCCCGTAAAAACAACCGCCGAAGGGCCTACGACAGATACGGCAACTTTTTGGCAAAAATACAAAAAATGGTTCATCGGGTTAGGTATCGCTATCGGAGTAGGTGGATTAGTTGCACTAATGTGGCCCAAGAAAGTGAAAAAAGTTTTTCCAAAACTTTCTAAAAAAAAGTAAGTAAGTAAAACAATGTTATTGTCATAAAATGGCGTAGTGTGAAGCTCATGCTACGCCATTTTTCTAAGAAAGCAATGGAAAATAATAAAAATCCTAATTCTAATACAATTGATAGCTTAGGAACTTCTGTTTCAAAAGCTGTTAATTCTTTTAGGATACAAAAAGAACTGAAACTATGGCTTATACTAGCAGCAATAGGCAGCATAGCTGTCTATTTTGTCGTAAAAGCAATAAAAAAATCAGCCCTTGATAATATCCCTCTGCCAGAGCTACCTAATGATGGAACTCCTATCGCTGATGAAGAAACTTACAAACAAGAGGCTGAAATTATAGCGAAATCTGTAAGGGATGTAACAGAAGGTTGGTTTACTCTTGCTTCAACGAAAGAGACGGTTTTCCGTAAACTATATGAAAAGTCAGACCGTGATTTGGTATATGTATACAGAGTTTATTCTCAACTCTACTACAAAAAAAATCAAGAAACGATGACTCAAGCTATCGACTCTGAAAGCAACTATATACCAGAATGGCAAGGTGGTGTGAAAAATAAATTAGTTAACAGATTAACCCTATTAGGTGCAAAATGAGTGAAATAGATAAAATTTATGAGATAGTTCAGGATAGTAAGAATGGTAAATTAAAACTTCCCGAAATTATTATATCTCTTTCTAACGAGACAATAGGACTAATTGTAGCTGGTGTTGGGGCCTTATTTGGCTTAATGTTTCTAGGAGTATACTTATTATTAAAAGCAACATTTAAGAAATGAAACGTCTCGGAAATGTAACGGTTATCATAAGTCTAATAGCCTCAGTAATGAGCATCGCATGGATAACTTATAACTGGAATAAAGAAGTAAATGGAAAGAATCAAGTTGATACCTAGAAAAAAAAGAACTATTGCTTGCGCAATAGTCATATTTATTTGGGTATTAATTTCTCAAATACCTCCTAAAAAAGACCCTGATCAAAAGTCTTTCTTAGGACAAATGGATAAGCCACGTGGCGTACGAAATAATAACCCTGGCAATCTCAGGTATTCACCTGTAAATCTATGGAAAGGAAAAGTTCCTTTCACACAGAATACAGATGGTAGTTTCGAGCAATTTATAGAATGGCGTTATGGTGTTCGGGCTCTTTTAATACTATTGAAAAAATTTATTTTTCAATATGGAACTATCGAAAAGATAATTAGCAGATATGCTCCAGACAATGAAAATGAAACGGAAAGATACATCAGAGCCGTAGCAGCCGAAACAGGTTTTCCACGTAATCAGGCACTAAGTAGTACAAAAGAAACGCTCCGCAAATTATCCATTGCTATCACTCGTCAGGAAGTAGGAAATGGGTATGAATTATCAAATGAAGATTTTCTCAACGCTTATAAAATTATGTAATCATGTCAACTAAAGAGTTTAATAACAACAAAATTGCCTTAAGAAAGGCAGTTCGCCAAACAAAAGAACAATTGAAAGGTGTGGCTAAAAAAAAGACAGTGACAACCTATCCAAAAGGCGTATGGAAAAAGACGTTAAAGGAAAATTTTGAGGAAAATCTATCGAAGCTAAATAGAAAGCCAGCAGTGAAGAAAAGTACTCGTAAGCTAAAACCTTCTACAAAAAAAATAACAGTTAAAAGAGCAAAAATAAAAAAAAGGTAATCCAGTAGAATGGCCTTAATTGGATTTGAACACGCAATAGCTGAAAAGAACTTGCTTAGGAAAGCTCTATTAAGTTTTGGTAATCGTAATGAAATTATTCATTGCGAGATAATTTTACCTAATAGAAACTTAAGATTAAGTTCATGGCATGACAATGGCGTAGAAGCTAGGCAATTATCAGATATTTCTTTAAATCAATATTTACTTTTTGATTTAGGCCAGAATAATGATGCACTAATAATTGCCTTCTTTGAGTCTCACAAAGGTAAAAAGTACGATAAAGTTTCTTTGTTTACTGACCTTATTCTTGGGCTTAATCTTAAAAATAACGACAAATTCTTTTGCAGTGAAATCTGTTATAGGCTTTTAAAAGATGAATTAATGTTGTCTTTACCTGATAAAGTCGCATCACAAGTTAGCCCGCAAGAATTATACGAAATGATTCTATTATTAAATATTCCTCAGGTATATGTTTAAAAAAAACACAATGCTCAATCTATTCTATACCGTATTAGGTGTTTTCTCAACAATTGTGGTGATTCGATATGTGTTGAAATCGTTAAAAAGTAGTAAGCAATCTGAAAATAAAACAGGTGCCGATACACTAATAACTGGAAGTACAGGTAGTGCTGTTTCTGCTATAAATACATCTTTGATTACCTTTACTTTTAAAGATGCGTACCTACAATCAGGTAATTATAATTTGTACGCTGACGTACAAGACACCTACAACAAAAATGCCTCCGGCTCTGGATTTACAAACAGAGATAAAGCTGTATATGCGAATGGACAACCTCAAAATGGCGTAGTGTTATTTTTGGATGCAAACGGAACTACAAAACTTGCTGACGGATTCTACTATTATGGTAATAAAGCTATATCTGTCAATGCGGGTATTATGACATTTATAGAACAATCTAGCAGGTCGGCTTATCAGATAAAAGATGCGTACTTACAATCAGGTAATTATAATCTGTACGCTGATGTACAAGATGCCTACAACAAAAATGCCTCCGGATCTGGATTTACAAACAGAAATAAAACCATTTATGCGAATGGTACCCTTCAAAATGGTGTAGTGTTATATTTGGATGCGAACGGAACTACAAAACTTGCTGACGGAATCTATTACTATGCACCAGCTGCCCTTAACGTTACAAATGGTATAATGACTTTTGTTGTTGAGCAAGTAAACACAGCTTTTACGACTTTTGAGTCAACAGAATTACCTAATTATATATCAGGTATTTCTGATGTAGGAGCTAAAAATACACTAGGATTTGAAATATTTCCTAATACAAATGGGCAACCTTCATCAACTTTTTATCCGAAATTTATTTGGGGTGATGGAGTTGAATTCTTAAACCACAGTGGCGATAACTCTCCTATCGCCCTTGCAAAAGGATTGGCTACTGGGTTCGACAATGGGGCCCTTAATTCTTCAATAGGAGTGCCGAGCCACCATAGATATAAATGGACTTTATATGGTGACTATCAAATGTGGAATTTAAGTCATGAACAATTACAAATACGTGGTGCACAAGAGTGGCAAGCAATTAAGAGTCAAAGTAGGGATTCTAATAAGAATAATATTCAACATCGGTTTACAATGTTGGATATAGAGGAAGGCGTATCTGACATGACCAAAATAAATTCCTTCTTAAAAGGAATGTATGAGGCCGCAAAAATAGATGATCCTCAACACATGATAATCTACTATGGCTATAAACCGAATGGCGGATTTACGTTTTGGCACAATGGTTATTCCTATGATGGGGATGATGTTCCAGTAAAGGAAAAATTTTTCCCATTCGCTAAACATTCTTACAATGTTGGGACAGCACAACAAACGAGTGGCATAATACAGCCATATTTTTCAGGTAAAACAGACCTCATGTATAATATACTTGTCAATTATGCAAAAGTGAACTTGCCTCTCACTTCTACAATGTATAAGAAAAGTGGAGGGAACTATATCATTGACGAATATGGTGACAGAGTATTGAGAGATGATTTCTTTGAGGAAGTAATTAGAGGAGAAACAATTAGATGGGCAGGGCCGGGCAATCTATCAGAGATAACTATACAAGAACAAAACAATTATGGCATCTGGCGTTTAATGCCTGAGTTATATTTTGGTATACATCAGTTTGCAGGGTATTACTCAGAAATATATTATCGCTTAAAAATGTTAGCTGGTCTTATAGGATTAGGCGATGATTTTCAAGATGTACACTCGCATCCAAACGCGTATGGTACAATAGGTATACTTCGACATGACCTAGAAGCTAATCCTTTTACGAACCTATATCGTCCAATCGATAGAGTTACCTCTGAATGGTATGCGACTCTTGTATATACCCTCCTAAATAACTTATCAATTTGGACGGGATTTACTGGCGGAAACGTCGGACTTTCAAAAGATGGTGCGTACTTAGGAGGTAACTATATTGAGGGGCTACATAAAACCGTAAATGAAGGTCAGCCGTTTTCTACGAATTATTTTGGAGATGGAAACCAAAAGAATCAAGGGCACTTGGGTAATTATCGCCAGTGGGCTGCCAAAATGTATCAGATGCAGGCCGAGAATCGGGTATATGGCTTATGGCAAAAAACAGATAAAATATGCGCTTTCTGTGACCCTGAGCAAATTCATTCTGGACAAGCACCATTCTTTGGCCGTTTAAACGGAAATGTTTTGAAAATTCAAGGTATTGAAGCTCGCCTTGAGTTAGGTGAGAGCTTTAATGTGAAAATTAAAAACACAAAAAATGGGATAGAGTTTTTGAAAACTGTTAACTCAAAACAGGTACTAAATGAAACAATCATTTTACCAGCCGGACAGTACAACGCTCAGGATGTATATATAGAATATACAAATCCTGTAAAAGGTGGGTTGAAAAAAGTAAATGGAATTGCACAAACTATTTAATATGACAGTTCACGATAACAATAGCTTTCAAATTCCATTCGTAGGTGGATTGATTGCGGCATTAATTGAGCCATTGAAACACCTTTTAGCTGAACCAACAACTATCATGACTTATGACATTTTCAGAACAATAGTTCTGGGATTCCTAGGGGCAATAGCTTCTGGGATTGGTACCCTTCTTTGGAATAAATTGAAAAAGAGATTTAAATAATTTTTAAAATAATATGGAAATATTAGACCCTGACTTTATAGGGAAATCTGTTCTGGCATTGCTGGGTATACTAATTAGCTATATGGAGCAATTGAGTAATGGGAAGAAAACAGGTATAAAATACCTGTTTAAAAATGAATACCCTAGTATTCTATTGACAGTAATTGTGACTTTAATAGCAGTATATCTAAGGGATGACATAAAAGAAATTTTTGTCATCACAAATATTGGTGCAGTCACTTTAGGCTACACTGGTAGTAGTTTTTTCCTATCTGTTTTAAAATCAAAATCACCTAAAAATGAAAATATCTGACAATGGTCTCAGGATGCTGAAAGCATTTGAATCGTTCAGCAGCAAAC
>NZ_JBBAYI010000022.1:0-40238 GCF_037153985.1 Emticicia sp. 17c | reverse complement strand
AGCGCAACAGTAACAGCCAGTGGCGGCACCGGACCTTATACTTATCAATGGTCACCAAGTGGCGGAACAGGTGCTACGGCTTCAAACCTAGTGGCTGGAACGTATACAGTTACAGTAAAAGATGCGAATAATTGTAGTGTTACTGCAACGGTGACTATCACCCAACCGACAGTTTTAACGGCAAGTGTAACCGGAATAAATGTAAAATGTAACGCAGGTAACGATGGAAGCGCGACAGTAACGGCCAGTGGCGGAACTGGACCTTATACCTATCAATGGTCACCAAGTGGCGGAACGAGTGCTACGGCTTCAAACCTAGTAGCCGGAACATATACAGTCACAGTAAAAGATGCGAATAATTGTAGCGTAACCGCAACAGTGACTATCACCCAACCAACAGTTTTAACAGCGAGCGTTACAGGAGTTAACGTAAAATGTAACGCAGGTAACGATGGAAGCGCGACAGTAACAGCTAGTGGCGGCACTGGACCTTATACTTATCAATGGTCACCAAGTGGAGGAACAGGTGCCACAGCAAGTAATTTAACCGCTGGAACATACACAGTCACAGTCAAAGATGCGAATAATTGTAGTGTAACGGCAACAGTAACTATCACTCAACCAACAGTTTTAACTGCTAGCGTTACAGGAGTTAACGTAAAATGTAACGCAGGTAATGATGGAAGCGCAACAGTAACGGCCAGTGGTGGTACCGGACCTTATACTTATCAATGGTCACCAATTGGTGGAACAGGTGCCACAGCAAGTAGTTTAACCGCTGGAACATACACAGTTACAGTCAAAGATGCGAATAATTGTAGCGTAACCGCAACGGTGACTATCACCCAACCAACAGTTTTAACAGCTAGTGTAACCGGAGTTAACGTAAAATGTAACGCAGGTAACGATGGCAGCGCAACAGTAACAGCTAGTGGTGGCACTGGACCTTATACTTATCAATGGTCATCAAGTGGCGGGACGAGTGCTATGGCTTCAAACCTAGTAGCCGGAACATATACAGTTACAGTCAAAGACGCGAATAATTGTAGCGTAACCGCAACGGTTACTATCACCCAACCAACAGTTTTAACGGCAAGCGTTACAGGAGTTAACGTAAAATGTAACGCAGGTAACGATGGCAGCGCAACAGTAACAGCCAGTGGCGGAACCGGACCTTATACTTATCAATGGTCACCAAGCGGGGGAACGGGTGCTACGGCTTCAAACCTAGCCGCTGGAACATACACAGTTACAGTCAAAGATGCGAATAATTGTAGCGTAACGGCAACGGTGACTATCACCCAGCCAACAGTTTTAACGGCGAGCGTAACCAGAGTTAACGTAAAATGTAACGCAGGTAATGATGGCAGCGCAACAGTAACAGCCAGTGGCGGCACCGGACCTTATACTTATCAATGGTCACCAAGCGGTGGAACAGGTGCTACGTCTTCAAACCTAGTGGCCGGAACATACACAGTTATAGTCAAAGATGCGAATAATTGTAGTGTAACGGCAACAGTTACTATCACCCAACCAGCACCTTTGGTTGCCGTAGCAAATGCTAATACCCCTGTTTGTGCCGGACAAACCCTGAATCTGGTTGCTTCGGGTGGAGACACTTATGCCTGGACGGGCCCTGACGGTTTTACTTCATTTAATCAAAATCCAAGTATTAATAATGTGCCAGTAACTGCCACGGGTATCTATACCGTTACAGTAACCAATGCCGTTGGCTGTACCGCTACGGCTACTATCTCAGTAGTAATTACAAGCCTTCCTGCTTCTCCGAGTATTACAGAAGCAGCACGCTGCGGCGAGGGAATTGTAACATTAAAAGCTACCGGATGTACTGATGGGGTAATTCAATGGTATGATGGGCAAACAAGCGGAAATTTAGTAGGAACTGGCATAACTTTTGCTACTACTACATTGAAGCAAAGTACATTTTACTTTGCATCGTGCTTCGCTAATAATTGTCAAAGCCCTACCCGTACAGCGGGTTTAGCAAGAATTAACTCTGCCCCAAATGCTGAGGTTATTCCGATAAACTCTACTTGTATAGCGAATAATCCACAGAACGATGCTAAGTTTTTGCTAAATAGGTATAGAAACGATGACCAATATTCATTTAATATCGGAACATCTTATAATAGCAATATAGCCACAAATTTTATAAGCATACCAACGAATGGATTAGTGCCAGCTTCTGGATTACAGAATCCAACAGGAAGTAGCCAAACGTATACTGTCAGAATAAAAAATACAGATGGTTGTACGGTTGACAGAACAGTAACAATTATTAAACAATGTGAAGGGTGTCCAGAAAACTACTGCGTGCCTGCCACAGTAACCAAAACAGATTAAGTACTCAATTTAATTAAGCTTTACATATCCAACTTATCAATTTGTCAAATGGAAAACAAAGTACCCAAAATTATCTTACATGCCAATCATAGACAAACCCGACCAGGAGTCTGGCTAATGATTGTTGGTGTCCTCCTGTTATTTATAAATCAAAATGTTTCTGCTCAAACTGTTTGTCAGGATCCAATATCTTATACATTAATAGGAACCGATGCTACTAGTGCCACTGCAAATGATGCGAGAATCCGTATCTCAGGTAACATCTCGGGCAATAATAAAGTAGGTTACTCAGTAGGAGAGACCTACACAGGGCCTGACTTTGCGTCAGCTACAAAAATTTCGGATTTAGACAGTGCCTATATCTCGAAAACATTACCAACACCGACGAATCCCGCAGGAACCAAATACACTATCCGTGTTTTCTCGGTAGATGGTAGTTGTTATACCGATAAGGTATTTACACTGGAATATGTAAACTTTAATACTGTGCCTGTGCATCCTGATATTCAGGTAGCCGTAGGCTCCGATAAAAGTAGCTCAGTACCTCTTAACACTACCGTAACCATCACAGTACAAGTAACAAACGTTGGTAACGGAGCCGCAACAGGGGTTAAACTGAAAATAGGTATTCCGGCTGGGTTTACCTATCTATCTGGTACAGCAAGCACCGGAACTTTTGCAACTAGTGATAGCGTCTGGACGATTGGCAATGTACCTAATGGAGGTGCACCAATCACCTTTACTTTAACTGGTAAAATAACCGCGCGTGGTGTAAAATATATAACTGCAAACGTAACAGGTGAAAATGAGCAAGACCTAGATTCAAGCCCAACAACAAATATTCAGGGTGAGGATGACTACGGTACAGCCTGTGTTAGTACACCGTTTGATTACTGTATGAATGATATATATGTGGTAACACTACCTAGATATACAGGTATTAAATGGTATAGAAATGATACCCTCATTACTGCTTCAATGCAAGGTGTAATCATTAATTCCGACAGCTCTTTATCTATTCTGAAACCCGGTGTGTATTCTTATACAACTAATATCGGCTTAAGTACTTGTAGCAGCAATGGCTGTTGCCCAATTTATGTAGAGCCAGGTACACCACCATTACTGGTTGACCAAGACCCTCAGAGTATCTGTAAGAATGCAACCTTTGCTGCCATAACTATTCAGAATACTCAAACGAATCCGAACGGAACGTATATTTATCAGTGGTATAACGATAATGGAGCAAATAACGCAAGTACAGCTGCCATCGATGGTCAGAATACCTCTTCTTTCACTGCGTTCCCAACAGCAGTGGGTGTGTACAAATATAAACTTAGAGTGTATGAGCAAGGACATGAAAATTGTGCCGACTCAACAATTGTTACTTTAACTATCCGTGACCTTCCAGTAGTAGCCATGACCGAAGTTAAACCTGTGTGTGCTGAGTCGACTATCAGTCTGAAAGCAGACGGTGCAGGTGACGGCGGTTCTTACGCGTGGACTGGCCCTGCTAACTTTACTGCCAATGTAGCTGCTCCGACACGCCCTAATGCAGAAGAAGCATTCGAAGGTAGTTATGTAGTAACAGTAACCAATGGTGTAGCTTGTTCGGCAACTGCTACGGTATCAGTAGTAATTAACGATTTGCCAAAACCACTGGTAACAACACCAAAAGTATTTTGTAGAGAAGATTCGGCTGCCTCAATTGCAGGAACAGCTATTGCAGAGGCAGGCCATCATTTACTATGGTATGGTACCGACCAGACAGGCGGAGACTCGACCCGTGTAATTCCGATACATAATCCGACAGAAGCTAAAACAACGCTTTACTATGTGTCGCAGGTAAGCGAATCAACAGGTTGTGAGTCTCATCGTAGCTCAGTCGAGGTAAAGGTAAACGAAAAACCAAATGCGCCAGTTGTGAACACCCCACTTTCAGCGTGTGAAGATTCTGCACCAATTACTCTCCAGCCAAACGAAACAGCTACGGCAGGTGTAACCTACCTGTGGTATAGCGGAGCCGTTGGCGGTACAGCCTCAACTACGGCAACAGTAGCATCAACTGATACGGTTGGTACTAAAACATACTATGTAAGTAAAAAAATTGATGCAACTACCTGTGAGTCGAACCGCAGCGCAATTGTTGTAGAAATCAGAGAAACTCCTGTGGCAGTTGTACAAACAGTAGCACCGGTATGTGCTGAGTCGACTATCGTTCTGAAAGCAGATGGTGCAGGTTCAGGCGGTTCGTATGCTTGGACTGGTCCGGCTAACTTTACAGCTAGTGTAGCGTCACCAACACGCCCTAATGCAGAAGAAGCCTTTGAAGGAAACTATGTAGTAACAGTAACTAATGGTGTTGCTTGTTCGGCATCTGCGTCAGTAGCAGTAACTATTAACCCATTGCCAGCAGCTCCGGCATTAGCAACTACTCCTAAAGTATTTTGTAGAGAAGATTCAAGTACTTCTATTGAAGGAGCAGCAATTGCATTGGCAGGCCACCATTTATTATGGTACGGAACCAGTGAAACGGGCGGAGACTCTACTCTAGCAGCCACTCCTTTCTCTGCAACTTCGGCTGGTGTAACAACTTACTATGTAAGCCAGTTAAACGAAGCCAACGGTTGTATCTCGCATCGTACGCCTGTAACTATAACAGTAAACGAGAAACCGAAAAAACCAGTTGCTGAAGACAAAGTATATTGTCAGAGTATTCCGGCAGATGTACTTACTGCCACGGGTGATGCGCAAAATACAATTAAATGGTATGAAAATCCAAAAGGTGGCAATGCTATAGCCGCACCAACACCACCTACTAACGAAGTAAAAACCTTGTATTACTATGCAACCCAGACAAACAGCTTTGGTTGTGAGTCTGACCGTGACACATCAACTGTTAAAATCAACCGTACGCCTGATATGCTTGTAGTAAACCCACTAAAATACTGTCAGGATGCTACACCAAATGCGCTTAGTGCAACAGGCGAAGTCGGCAATACTATTGTATGGTATGCAAATGGAGGTACTTCTCTAACTGCTCCAGCAGTATTAACAAATACACCGGGTCTGACTTACTTCAGTGTAACACAGATAATTCCGGGTACAGGTTGCGAGTCTCCAATGGCAACGGTAAGTGTAACTATCGATCCGAAACCAGTAGCCGAGGTAATCGCTGTCAATTCAATCTGTATCGGTACGGTGTCTCAGAACAATGCACAATTGATTCTGACCAGATATCGTAACTCTGATGAGGTTTCATATAATTCAGGGGGTACTTATAATGCAACAACGCCAAGTGCCTTTGCATCAGTACCTAATGGTGGGGTATTTGCCAGTAACCTTGCAAACCCAAGTTCAGGAACACAATCATACACAGTCAGAATTAAAAATAGTTACGGCTGTACCATTGATAGAGTACCTGTACTTACACAAACCAATTGTGCTTGTCCTGGCGGATACTGTGAACCAGCAAGTATCGAAAGAAAGGCTAAGTAATAAGATAACATAAAATTATGGCCAGTTTTAAATCCTGTAAGATTTATGTCTTACAGGATTTGACTGGTTATAATATAAATGTTCTGCTTAATTATATTGGAAATAGTTCGTTTTTATTTATCCCGAAAAAGCTTTTTTCATAACATTGGTCGAAAAGTAACGTAGCATTGCAGGCTACAAACAGTATGTACCCTTAGTGTTTTAGATTTAATAAAGTTTGATTAACTTTTAAACTATTTACACAATTAAGTGATTTAAGCTATTGAGATTACAATGAAAAACTTTCAAAGTTCGTCAGAAAATATATATACTTTCATTCACAAGGTTTGTTTTATATTACTGGCATTTGTATTTCTGAGTTCTAATAAAAGTGATTCCAATCAATTGATTGGCAGGGAAGAGGCTGTACAGTGCTTTCCGCCTAGCTTTTTGCTACACAGCGTCGATGTAACACAGGCGGGTGTAAGCGATGGAAAAGTCTATATATCAAATATTTATAATGCCACACGCTACGAAATTTCACAAAATGGCAACAGCGGAATGGCTTATGCTAAGGCACTTCCGATTGAGCCATCCAGAAGAGAAATTGAAATAAAAAATCTGCCTAATCCCGTTTCTGCTACTTCATACACCGTAAGACTTTATAATTCAGAGACCTGCTTCGCCGAACAGACCATCACGATGGAGCATGTCAATTTTGCAAGTATCGCCGATTATAGTAAACTGGAACTTATTCAGGCGGTAGATATTCATAACCCACAGCTCGACGAAGTTGTAACTTTTACGACAGTTATCATTAACCGCGGTAATAAGCAGGCTACAAACGTAGCTATTCAGAACGTACTCAGTAATAGTTTAAAAGTGGTTTATTTTTATGCTGATAAAGGAACTTTTGAATCAATAGGAGGTATCTGGACGGTTGGCAATGTTAACGGAGGCGAAACGCTTAAACTTGTAATTAAAGCAAAAGTAACACAAGAGGGTTTATCTTACTGCACCTCTTTGATATGGCGGCAGAATGGTATCGAAAAAGATATTAAAAATAGGCTAGCCAGTGAAGATGAAAGCGATTATGGGGTGAGTTGCGTAAGTGTACCTGTAAGTCTTAAAAAAGATGAAACATACAGGGTTACTTTAAAAAAATATAAGGGTGTCAGGTGGTATTATAAAAATCCATCTTCGGGTGTATATGATGAAATAACCAAAGATACCTCACCTAATGTTGCCATCATTAATGCCGATAGCTCGTTAAGTATTGCCAAAGGAGGCGAATTTACTTTCTCAAAGGCTTCTGGTTCTTGTAATATAACCAGTTGTTGTCCTATTCTGGTAGAAGGCTGCACAGGCCCTAAAATTGTAATAGATTCTATTTATTGTAACAAAAAAGTTGACAGCTATAGCATAAGAGTTAAACTGCTTGATGATGACTGGGCCTTGGTTCAGCAAATTTATGCCGCTATTACCAATATTGGTATGCCAAGTTCTTATGATTATCTCAAACGCCTGAACCGTTTGCCCTTGCAGTCAAGTGCTGGGTATGTGGTAGCTCATAATAATGGCTTTTATACAGTCGAGAATATCCCGGCTTTTATGCCAAACGTTTCGTTACTGGCAACAGATATTACGGGTAATTGTAGCACGAGTAAGATAGTAAATGCTCCTAATTGTAACTTACCAATGGTGCAAACACCGTTGGTTCTGAATCGGAACGAAACCTTTTCGCCCGGTTCTGCCATTCCGGCATTTAGTGTAACCAGTTCGGCTAAAGGTACGGAAGTATTATGGTTTGACGATGAAAACGCTCAAACACCCATTGCTACCGGAAACGAATTTGTTCCTCAACGGGCAGGTACCTTTTATGTTGCTGCCAGAGACCGTAAAACCAGAGTAATGAGTGAGAAGAGAGAAATAACAATGACGGAAGTAAAAGATACTGATGAAGATTTGTTTGCTACTAAAGTTTGTAAATGTGAGAGTGCCACCATCAAACCCGACGATGATTTTAGTAAGGTCAGTATTTCAGCTTTATATCCGAATCCGGCAGACAAAGAAGTGAATTTTGATTATAGCCTACCCGAACATCTGCCAAGTGCCAAACTTATATTCTTTAACTTATCAGGTACGGTTGTAGCTACTCATGGTATTGAAAACAAAGAAACTAAAGTAACTATTCCGACAGCCGATTGGGTAGATGGCACTTATTTTTATCAATTAACTATCAATGGAAAACGTATTGTAAGTAACCGATTCCTGATACTGCACAATTAATCATTTATTTCAAAACCTGTATTTCCTGAATTGAGCTGCTCTCTTTTGTAGTAATTATACCTTTAATTGTAATCCCGTATTCAGTCATAAAATCTTTAAAGAGCTTAAATGCTAAAATATTGTTTACTTGTGCTTTGATATTTAATTCTGCTAGTTTGTGTTGTTGTTCTTGTAACGGCAAGCCCTTAAACACAGACAAGTAATGCTCAATATATATTTCTTCAATTACTTTTTCGCAGGTTAGGCCAATGAGTTGTTTTCTGGTTATAACGCTATTAATAAACTGGCATGAGGTATCATTTACTAAATAGATTGTTTTGATTTTTTCTTGATGAATAAGGTGTTTTACAATGGAGTTATATATAAAATCGTGAGTACCTAAAACAGTACCAGCATAGGTCAGGAAGAAAACATCGTTTCCGTAATGGGTTCTTATGAAATTCTCCAGACATGAAAAAGGACATACGATAAATAGCTTGTTTGCCATAATTATATAAATAGATGAATGCTTCAAATTACGCTTTTATATAGTAAAGGATGCCCGACAAGCATCCTTTACACTCAGATACAATTATTCTGAAATATTCCGAAAATCAGGTTAATTCCTTTCAATTCATGAGAAATCGGCACTGATAACCGCTTCGAGTTTCAATTTCTGCCCATTTTGGCTGATACTTTTTCTGAATTCGTAGAGTTCCTGTTGTAATCGTTTTATTTTTGATTCTCTGTATTTTATATCTTCTTCATTTACGTCTTTTGCTATCTTATTTTCGTGATACTTTATTTTTATGTGTATCAGTTGCGTTACAAGCTCTACGGCATCGCCGGAGCTAAATTCGCCTTGTATCAGTTGAATATTCATAAGATTAAAATTATTGTCCCTGACCTAATGAGTAAGCAGGTTTACCATCAAAAGCATAAAGATTTTCAGTTTTGATGGTATCTATGTTTTCACCAAGTGCGTTTGTTAAGATTTCAATGATATTGTTTTTGCTGATGGTAGCTCCTTCCACAGGTTTAAACCGGCATCTCCAATGGTCAGTACAGAAGGTTTCTTTAAATCCATCAGGCCAGACTTTTATGCCTCTGTTTGTAATCATACTTAGCTTAATTGCTTCGCTTTCAATAGTTTTAATTTTAGTTGCCAATTCGTTGGGGTCATCTCCTGCCCAGTGTACAAATACATCAACTCCAACAAGTTCTTTATTTGCCGCAGGTTTGCGTTTATATTTGGGCAGGTTTAAAGCCGAATTGTTGGCATAAGCTACTGGCTTCAGTATACGTGGCTTTTGCCCGAGGTTTGCAATTACTGCTTTTGCAAACTCTTTTGTGCCGACTTTCTCCTGACTGACTCCTTCCTTGAAAATATCATAGGTATGAATACCATCTTCCAGAGTTTTTAACCACGCATTCTGTACTTTTTCTGCTACATCGGTTTGGCCGATATGATTCAGCATCATGATTGCGCCCTGCAATAAACCTGATGGATTGGCCACGTTTTGGCCTGCTCTTCTAGGGGCCGACCCATGAATGGCTTCAAACATGGCGCATTCTTCCCCAATATTGGCCGACCCCGCCAAACCAACCGAACCTGTTATCTGAGCGGCTACATCGCTCAGTACATCGCCGTATAGATTAGGCATCACAATTACATCGAATGCTTCGGGCGTATCAGCCATTTTAGCAGCACCAATATCAATTATCCAATGTTCGTTTTCTATTTCTGGGTATTCCTGTGCAATTTCATTGAATACCTGATGAAACAAGCCATCGGTTTGTTTCATGATGTTGTCTTTGGTGAAACAGGTTACTTTCTTTCGGTTTTGCTGTTTTGCATATTCAAAGGCATAACGAACAATTTTTTCGCATCCGGGTCTGCTTATGAGTTTCAGGCATTGCACCACTTCGTCGGTTTGTTGATGCTCAATACCTGCGTATAAATCCTCTTCGTTTTCTCTGATAATAACAATGTCCATTACCGGATGCTTGGTACTTACAAATGGGTGAAGGCTCATGCACGGCCTTACGTTTGAGTATAACCCAAGAAATTTTCGGGTAGTTACGTTTAAACTTTTGTAGCCTCCGCCTTGTGGGGTAGTAATAGGGGCTTTCAGAAAAATTTTGTTACGTCTGATAATATCCCATGCTTCGGGGGCAATACCGGAGGTATTTCCTGAGAGGTACACTTTTTCACCTACTTCTATTTCCTCAGTTTCAATTTTAGCTCCTGCTGCTAAAATTATTTCAAGTGTGGCATCCATTATTTCAGGGCCTATGCCGTCTCCTTTGGCGATTGTTATTTTTGTCATTTCAAACGGGGTTTATTTTAACGCCACAAAATTGATAATTCTGATTAATAAATTTTTATTTATATTTGTAATAAAAATCATAAAAATTATTTATGAATTATACCTTAAACCAATTACAGATTTTTTTGAAGGTTGTACAGACTCAAAGCGTAACTAAGGCTTCGGAAGATTTACACCTGACACAACCTGCTGTTTCGATTCAACTGAAAAACTTTCAGGACCAGTTTGATATACCGCTGACGGAAGTAGTTGGCAGAAAGCTCTATATCACTGATTTCGGACGAGAAATTGCAGAAGCGGCCGAGAATATACTTAATCAGGTGTATGCCATCAATTATAAAACTTTGGCTTACAAAGGGCAGTTAACGGGTAGGCTAAAGATTTCGGTGGTATCGACCGGAAAGTATGTAATGCCTTATTTCCTGACTGATTTTATGCAGCAACACTCAGGAATAGAGTTATTGATGGATGTAACAAACAAAAATAAAGTTGTAGAAAGCCTCGAAAACAATGAAGTAGACTTTGCGCTTGTTTCTATCTTGCCAAATACTTTAAATGTTGAAAAACTTGATTTACTTCAAAACAAATTATATCTGGTGGGCAATACCCGAATGAAACTGGATAAAAACATTGAAACAAAAGAAATATTTACAGATTTGCCTCTGATTTTCAGAGAAAGAGGGTCGGGTACAAGGCAAACAATGGAAAACTTTATTGAAAGTAATAACATTACGGTTTTAAAAAAGATGGAGCTTACTTCTAACGAAGCTGTTAAGCAGGCATTGCTGGCTGGTTTGGGCTATTCAATTATGCCATTGATAGGTATAAGAAATGAATTGCATAACAATGAATTACAGATTATTCCGATTGAAGGCCTACCAATTAAAACCACATGGAGTTTAATATGGTTAAAAGGCAAAAAGCATTCGCCGGTTTCATTAGCGTTTCTTTCGTACTTAAAAAAAGATAAATCACAAATTGTTCAGAACAGGTTTAGCTGGTACGAGCAGTATTAGTCTTTTAGGCAACTACAAGCTATCTGTTTTCACTGAAAACATAGCCCTTATTCAGTTTTCCTGAATAGCACGCGTTTTATTCTATCTCCGTTCAGTTTGATTGAGTTATTGGTTATCTCGAGTACATAGCCATTAACTATCATCTTGTCAGGCGAAATCAGAAGCCCCTCTGCCGATTCTTTTATTATTACTTCGTATGTTTTTTCTTGTTTAGGGCGTATCTCAAGTGTTGCTGCGGTTTCATCATTCCGGTATTTGCCAACAATTGTATGGGAGTCGAAGCCTACCCAGTTACTTTCTGTTTTGGTAAGCGTATAAGGCTCATGAGTAGTATAATACGCTGTTACTTGTAATTGTCCTTTTTCGTTTCTTTTAAACTCTTGTTTAAAATCGGGGTCATAGGTTTGATGCCAGATGTTTGGTGCTTCTCTGGATAGTTTCACATCGTTGCGTCCAAAGCGTTTTAAATAGATTTGGTCATTGATTTTTTCAAATCTGAATATAAAATTATTGTCAGTCTGGTAAATTCCCAGTATTTCGTTATCAGTTAAGTAATTGCTGGTTTTTTCTGGTTTTGTAAGGAAATATTCTGAGTCAGGGGCAAAATTAAACACTACATCAGCCATTTGTCTTGTTTGCATAGAAGGGATGGCTTTACCTGTGTTTGTTAGCGTAATAAAAGTAATTTCAGGTTTAGAAAACCGAATTACTGTTGCTTTCCATGCACCGGTAGCTCCTTCATGGAAGCGATAAGACTTACCTTTGTATGAACCAAATTCCAGCCCATACCCATACTGGCTTTTAGGAAAATTTTCAGACAGCAATTGGCTTTTTTTAATAATACGTTGCTTGATTTTCAAAGGCACTTTCCCTTGAATAATCATTTCCCATTGTATTTGGTCCTGAAGAGTAGAGAAAACATTTCCATCGCCACACACATTCCATTTCCATTGGTAGTTAGTCCAAGTATTGAAATTAAAGTAAGCTCTGGCAATATGCCCTTTTATTTGAGTGTAATCATCAATAAATGAAGTATTAGGCATGTCTAACTTTCTAAACATTTCGTTAGTGTAGGCTACAAAACTATTTTTTGTTAGTTGTTCAATAATTTTTGCAAGTAAAATGTAATTAGTATTGCTATACAGATAGGCGGTACCGGGTTCAAAATTCAAATCATGTTGTTGCTGGATAACCGACACAACATCATCATTATTAAAGGTGTTTTTCCACCATGTTAAGCCCTGTAATGACCACAAATCATAAATGTCTCTGATACCACTTCTGTGTGTGAGTAAGTGTTCTATTGTAATAGCTGTTTTCAGGTTTGGATAAAGTGTCGGGAGGTATTTTCTGATATCGTCAGAAAGTTTTAATTTTCCTTCTTCTTCCAGTATCAGAATTGCTAAGGCCGTAAATTGTTTACCGTTTGAGGCAATATTAAATTTTGTAGTTTCAGTAATAAAAGAGCTATCTGCCAAATCGGCAAAGCCTACTGTTTTTTGGTAGATTACCGTTCCGTTGCTGATGATAGCAGTAGCGATTCCGGGAGCCAATGCCGGAACATCCTGTGTAGCAATGGAGTCGAGTTTTTTTATTTGTAACGGAGTAAGGTTGTCAGATACTTGTGCTTGTGTAAATGAGTGCTGACTTAAATTCAAAAGTAGTAATAATAAAAACGGATACTTCATGGTTGATAGTTTTTATGCAAAATTGCTGAACCAGAAAGCTGAAATCGCTCTAAATCATGATTTGATACTCATTTTTCATAATTTTTTCTGATATAATCTTTCGGGTTAAGGGAAGTATACTTTTTAAAGGCACGGTTAAAGGTAGATTTGGAATTAAAGCCACAGTCAAGTGCAATGCCAAGCAGGGTCTGTAAATGATGTTCTCCTTGAGCAATTTTCCTGAGAGCTTCACGAATACGATACTCATTAACAAAGTCATTGAAATTGACACCAAACCCCTGATTAACTACCTGCGAAACTTTCTTAGGATGCGTATTCAATAACTTGCATACATCCGAAAGTATCAGCGTAGGATTTGTATAAATTTTATCGACCTCCATTAAAGTTTCGATTTTTTCTTTCAGAATGTCTAAATCGGGTATTTCAACAGATTTCTGAGGAGTGTCGTCGGGTGTATCAATATTATTTTCAGTAAATGAGGTGAGTGAATTAATCGTGTTTGAGTAGCCATTTATTGAAATATAGTAGAACAGAAAAGAATAGCTAAGGTAGTACCAGAACTTTTTTCCGAAAGCTGCCCACTCAGGGTTCGAAATAAAAAATATAAGCCTGAAAAGAATCAAAAATAAAAAAGCAATTAAAAATTTTTTAGCCCAGTTAAACATAACCGAATCGGCAAAACTTAACTCGTTATAGGTAAATTCTTTGTATTGAGTATAGAGTTTTAAACTGATAATCAGATAGTAGGTCATAGATAAAAATCCTGCAAACTGATACCAAGTTGAAAAGTCTTTATCTTTTTGGTCAGCATAAAAATAGTATTCTTTTAAAACTAGCTGGTCTGTTACTACAACAATTACAGCATATAGCAGATACAAACCCGCCGGAATAAAATGATAGAAATGTTGCTTTGTGAAAGTAAACGAGCTATCGAGCAAGCTCTTGAAGTAAAAATAAAGAATGGGAGGAAGTAGAAGCAATTGTTGGAAAGGCACATAAAACATGATGTTTCTATAGGGTTGTCTGGTATACCAGCCTGCATATCCTAACATAAAAGGAGCAATATATAGCGCAGAAAACAAAACAAATAAACCTAACCAGCAGCTCGATTTGCTGTTATATTGCAAGGCTTTATAAAATAGCAGACAAGAAAATACTAGCCCATGAAAGAAAAATATAAGTAATAGCGAGCTTTTAAGTTCAAAACTAAATAGCATGGGTTTAAATTTTGTTTTTCCTGACAAAATTCAGGTTTGTTGTAAGGGCTTTTTCTTGATAATAATGCCTTTAATATAAGTAAATAAATTGAGCCTGTATAATTTGCTGTGTCGGATAAATGCCAGAGAGGCTAATGTTTTCCGTTATTTAGTTTAGAATATGATACATTTCACCATTCTATGTCTGATAATTATGTGCTATTTTAGCATTGAGTTAAATTTTGCTTGGGTCAGGTAATCATAGATTTACTAAGATTCAAGAGTTGATTCATGCTATTATTTATTTAAAATGTCGGTTTTACTATGGATATCAGACCCGAAGAACTAACTCAGAAAGGTTATACTTTACTCGACCAGCTTGGGCATAAAGATTTAGTGCCTTTTGTGCGAACCTATATTAACAAAAAAACAAAGTATACAGCTTTGTATTATGTAAGTAATTTACTTGCATTTGGGCTTACGGGCTATTTGTTTTTTAAAAAAATTGATACATCAGCTATTGATATTGGGGGGCGTTTTAGTCATTTTAGTTATGGGTTGGCTATCGCTTTTTTGCTAGTACCATTGCACGAGTATATTCATGTATTGGCCTATAAATCGCAAGGTGCAAAAGATACTTCTTATGATGCAAATCTTAAAAAATTCTATTTTATGGCCCTTGCTGATAAATTTGTAGCAAATAAAAAAGAGTTCGAGATTGTGGCATTAGCACCATTTATTGTCATTACTGCTATTTTGATTCTGATACTTTTTGTGGTAAATTCAAGCTGGATGCTAACCATTGCAGGCACTATTCTTACACATACAGCAATGTGTTCGGGTGATTTTGGCTTATTGAGTTATTTCCAGTTTCATCATGATAAAGACGTTGTTACCTATGACGACAAACACAACGGTGTTACTTATTTTTATGCCAGACCTAAATAAAATAAAAAGGTAAGTACTGAAAACCTGACGCAAAACCATGAGCTAGTTTTTAGATGGTATCTAACCATAGATGCGTGTTCAGTAATCAACGGGTATCATATTCTTCAACATTACAGATACTTTGCTTGTTAATGAATCAGTTGAGTTTCAAAAGCAATATCAGTAAGTGCTGGCACAGTTATTTAGTCAATAATAGTGTTACTAAACTTATTATATAAATGCACAGAATTCTTATTGTTTGTTTTTTCATGCTGTCGGTTTCAACTTACGGGCAGCGTGTTGCTAATTTTGCTTATAAAAACTTTAATGCCAAAGATTTTGAAACCTATGCTTTTTGGGTAAATGCCAATCAGGTTGGCGACATTAACTATTCTTACAAAACACCGGAAGGTGATATAAAAAGCATGAAGCTGGAGTATCAGGGAACTGATTTACTGAATGGAGAAAAGGCATTTAAAGTATTGTTTCCTAATAAACTTATGCTATACGTTGTACCCCGAAAAAACAATACCTTACGCATAGCAAGCCTTGACGGGAAATATGCCAAAACGTTCCATTGGTTATACGAAGGGCCTGTTGCGGGTAGGGGGACTTTCTGCAATGCTTGTGCTGAAAACGCTGCTGATGCTGCCAATCTACTCAAATTATATTACCTGAAATAACAACTTAATGGTTTCAGTAAGGAATTGCTGAAACTTAAATACTGTTTCTTTCGCTATATTATATAGATAGGCAATACATACAAAACCTGCCAGCTATCATATATTGCTTTTTAGCCTCTGCACGAGGCTTTTTTAGTTTAATTTATTTGAAAATACTGAATAAATAAAATATATTATATATAATGAAATAATAGTATATTTTATCTATATGGAATTTTCAAAATATTTTGGATAAAACATAAATACTGAAAAATAAAAGCCTTTCCTCAGGAAGAAGAAAGGCTTTTATGAAAGTTATTTTCAGACTAATCGGTTAATCCTGTGTTATTGGCAGGTTTTTCGAAAGACCATTCCGTCCGAACGAGTTTTCTTTGGGTAGGGTATATTTCGTCTAGCGTATTCGCATCATAGATACGGCCATTTTTTATAACCATCTTTAGTGTATTGGAATTACGAATGTTTTCCAGCGGATTTTTATCCATGATTAACAAATCGGCTAGTTTACCTTTCTCTATACTTCCTAAATCTTGGTCTAGTCCTAGAGCTTTAGCTCCTAAAATTGTAGCCACCCGCAGGGCATCGTGGTTTTTCATGCCTCCACTTTGCATCGACCATAATTCCCAGTGGTATCCTAGCCCCTGAAACTCTCCGTGGCTACCAATACCTGCCAGTGACCCACCTTCAACCAACGATTTCATCGATTTGGCGTGTTTCTGGAATACGTGTTCTTCTGGCATGAACCAAGTACTTACCCGACGCGTTTTTTCGGCTAGTTCTTCATAAGGCATGAAGTACTGCATTTTTTTATCATGATACGGATTCTCAGTTTCAAAATAATAAATCTCGGCAAAAGGCCCTCCGTACGATACCAGTAGGGTAGGTGTAACAGCCATTTGCGAGAAAGCAATGCTTTTGACTACATCGTTATATAAGGGGTATACCGGAATAGCATGTTCATGGCCCGGATACCCATCAAGCAAGTTAGTCATATTTAGTTTGTAGTTCAACCCTCCTTCGGTAGTAGGCATCAACTGCTGGTCGCGAGCGGCTTTAATAATCCATTGGCGGCTCTGGCGATTTCCTGTCAGATACATTTTAATGTATTTTGAGTTGTAATACTTACTATATTGTTTCAAGGCATTAATGGCTCCGGTTGAGTCTTTGATGTTGTAAGACCAATAACCTACGCCCGGCCCTGTTGAATAAATTCTTGGGCCTGCAATTTTGCCAGATTCCACCATGTCGCCATAAGTAAATACGTCGGTAGTGGCTGTCTGAGGGTCACGGGTTGTGGTTACGCCATAAGCCAGATTGGCGGCGTAAATCCAGACCTGATTCTTCTGGATACCCCATTGCGGCCACATGTGTGCGTGCGTATCTACAAAGCCCGGCATAATGGTTTTGCCCTTAACATCTATTACTTTGGCTTTAGCTGTATTTTTGAGCGTTCCGCTTTTACCTATTTCCTTAATTCGATTGTTTTCAATGAGTATGTCGGCATTTTCTATGATTTCGTTGCCTTTCATCGTAATTACGCGAGCCCCTTTTAACAACACTGCTCCCACAGGTATGTCGCGGCTGAAATAGATTTTTATCTCGGTTTCCTGTGGTTTGTATTTAGGGTCTTCTTTTTTTGCAGCTACTTTTTTAGCATCTATTTTTACACTGTCTGTTTTTATTTTGATGCTGTCTGATTTTGCTTTGTTCAGTGAATCTGCCTTGCGTTTTTCTTCGGCTTTTTTGGCTACTTTCACGCTGTCATCGAACGATTTGGCTTTTTCCAAATCATATACGACATGATAACGCCCCAGCGACCAGTGTACTTTTTTAGAGTCGCTCGACCATGACGGAAACTCTCCGCCTAACTCAGTCAACTTTTTAGCCGGAAACTGTGCCGAGCTTGGGTCTGAAACCGAAATATTAACGGTTTTGCCTGTTTTAGGTACATCAAGGGTATAAATCTCGTTATTAATTTGTGCCAATGCCTGTTCGCCATCAGGAGCCATGATTAGCTGTGAAGCCGTCGAGGGTCTGTTTACCTCCATAGCCTGCGCAGCTTTCTCTGACAGCATACAGTTATGCACAAACTCTTCGCTTTCAATGCTCATGCCATAAGTGGTAATACCCGTTACTTTTACGTGTGTTTTTTCATCAGTGCCATCCCACTTGACAGACAGCAACGTTCCGTCAGGGCCACTCAGAAAAACACGGTCAGTTATGCTACTCACAAAGTGTGGAGTCGAGCGGTCTCGGGCTTTATCAATAACTGTTACGGCTCCGCCATTCGCATCTATCCAGCAGAGGTCATCTTCTGCACTGCTTGCCACCGGGCCAATAGATGATTTATAGGCTTGCAGCGGACTGCGGACAAACACAATGCGGTCATTTTTAGGGCTCCATGCAGGTTGCGCATACAAAGCTGGGCTTTGCGTAAGTTTCTGCAAATTTGGTGTTCCTTCTACGTTTATTTTGTATAAATTTCCTCCCTCGGGTGTCCAAGTAGTAAATACAAGGCTCTTGCCATCGTTCGACCACGCCGGTTGAGCTTCGGTAAAATCGTTAGTAGTAAGCTGGCGAGGGGTTCCGTTCGGGTAGTCGGCCACATACAGTCGGTTCAGGGCTGTAAAAGCCAGTTTTTTACCGTCGGGTGAAGCCACCGCGTCACGAATCTGGGTAATGAGTGCATGACTGGTGTCTGAAATCGGATATTTGAATTCTAACTGCGGCCCCATTTCTATTTCCATATCAACGCTGAAAGGGATAGATACTGGCTTGTCGCCGTTGATACCGATTTTGTAAATTTTACCTCCATAAGAGGCAATAACCGACTGATTATCAGGCGTAAATGCCATAGCAGGCAATACACCCATGGTAGCAATAGATTCCTGATCGTCACGTTGAATAGGGTAGGCGAGCCATTTTTCGTCGCCAGTAGACAGATTCCTCAATACCAACCCTGTTTTATCTTCATAGCGCGAGCCATAGACCAACCATTTGCCATCGTCCGATAGGGTAGGAGTAAAGGCAGAGCCATACCTTGAGGTAATAGTAGTACGTTTGGCGTTGTCGCGGTCATAAACGCCAATCTGGTATTGAGGCATCATGGCGTTGTAATTCCACGCGCCTGTGCGTTGCGAATAATAAATATAGCGGCCATCATGCCCCACTGCTGCATCGATGGTTTTAAGGCGTTCGGGCTGGTCGATAAGTTGTACACCTCCGCCACCGTTGTGGTGAACCATCCAGAGTTGTACGTTCATACGGCCTTTCGAGAAAACAATATATTTGCCGTCGGGTGTCCAATCGGCAGAAGTATAATTTTGGTCGCGGTCTTTTGTTACCTGTACAGTATCTTTTTTATCAAAATCAATGTACCAGATGTTGTCGGAGCCTGTGCGGTCAGAGATAAACAATAGCTTTTTGCCATCTGGACTAAAACGTGGATGGGTGTCGAAAGCCATGCCCTTTGTAACGTTGGTAGCCTTGCCACCTGTAAACGAAATCGTGAACAAATCGCCCATCATGTCAAAAGCAATAGTTTTGCCATCTGGGCTTACATCAACCGAAAGCCACGTGCCTTCGGTAGTAGTAGATTTGAATTTACGCGTAGCTTTGAGCGGTAAATCTTTGTAACGTATATACTTGGTAGTGTCTTTAGTTTGTTTGGTAGTATCTTGGAGTACATTCAGTAGATGAGTATAAGCCACACCTTTGGAGGCGAAGACACCCGCTACTGCACTGCAACCGATACAAGCACCCACAAAGACTGACTTAAGGGTAAAGATAGATTTCATGTAATAGATGTTTTATTGGAAGTGTTTTTTGGTAAAAATATTAAAAAATTTGTGGAATTGGTGGGCAGAAGGGAAATAAAGTAATTGAAATAGTTATTACTATTATTTTTTTATTTTTCATTCCGTAAAATAAATAGTAAGATGATTTTATTTTTTATTAATTTTTTGTATTCTTGCGAGTGTTCCATAAAATAAATAAGCGCACAGTGGGGTATTATTTATAACTGGTTAATTGAAATAGAAAAACTGCCTAATACGAACTTATAATTTATTGCCCAGTCGAATTATTTGCGTATTCAATAAAAAACCGATAGTTCAGACACCTATATGTTGGCTGGGCAATTTTTTTATTTAATATTGTCTCATCCTGTTTCCACTCAAACGTTCATTAACCCCCCTTTCAAATAAATAGATAAACTTGCTTGAAAAAAATCAAGGTAAAGCTCTTGTAATTCGCACATAAATACTAACTTTGTAATTAAAAGTACTTTTTAATATTAAGAATGATTACATTCAGACCTAGATACGGATTGCTGGCTATTGTTTTCTTCGTCATAGAAGTATTGATTGCCATTTACGTACACGATTCTTTCGTCAGACCCTTTGTAGGCGATTATCTGGTGGTGTTTCTTGTTTATTGCTTTGTATTTACTTTTTGGAATGCCCATTTCCTTAAGGCTGCATTAGCGGTACTGCTATTTTGTTACCTGATTGAAACCTTGCAGTATTTTCATTTTGTGCATTACATGGGTTGGGAGAAATATCGTGTGTTAGCCATTGCGTTGGGAAATAGTTTTGCATGGTATGATATACTAGCCTATACACTTGGTTTTCTGACAATTCTATTGGTTGAGCAAATACCACAAGAGCCTATGAAGAGGGGTTAATAATTAAAAATTAAGCTAATTATGGATAATTTTGTTGACAAGCACTCAATCGTAAGAAAAATATGGGGAAATTCAGATGTGATTTTATTCATATTTGCTGGTTCAGCCGCAGAGTTTGCCCTGAATAAAGCCGTTGACTGGCTATATTTTACCGGAAAGATACCATCTGACCCTTTAGGTCGGCTTTTTTCGACAGTTCGCTACGCGCAAATGATTGTTTTTGCCAAACGAGCGCAAGCACTTGCCACCATTGATAAAATAAGTAGTATCCATCAGGGAGTTGAGCAGAGCCGTGGCGCGCGTATTCCTGACTGGGCATATCGCGACGTACTGTATATGCTAATCGACTACTCGGTTGTTGCCTATGAATTGCTTGAAAAAAAACTCAGTATTCAGGAAAAAGAAGAGATTTTTAGGGTTTTTCAGGAGGTAGGATTAAGAATGGGTTTAAAAGAGTTACCTGATAATTACACAAGCTGGAAGCTCTCGCGTAAAGCCCATTTACAGACAGATTTACTGAATGGCTTTTACACCGCAGACCTTTTTTTGCAATACAAAAAACATCTAGGTACAAGTCGCTATTACATATTATTAGAATGTCAGAAGTTAGTTGTTCCGTCGAAAGTGTTTGAACTATTAGCTTTTGGTAGTTCAATAAAGGGCAAAATCTTGCTAAATCTTTACTTATTTAGTCGGAAACTCAGGTTAGATAAAGTTATTAAACGCATTATCCTTCCGGCAGAGTACAGTGAACAAATAAATAACCTGAATTATGATTATATTGCCAGAAATCAACAAAAAGTAGCGATTGAAAACCATGCAAACCCTCCTCTCCCAAATAAAAAACTGCAAAATATGTGAACAGCATCTGACAGCAGGTGTGAATCCGGTGGTGGAGGCAAGTACCCAAAGTAAGATTGTGATTGTCGGGCAGGCACCGGGGAGAATCGTGCATAATTCCGGTATCCCGTGGAATGACAAAAGCGGAGATAATCTACGGTCATGGTTAGGTGTAGATAAAGTCACTTTTTATAATACAGACCTCTTTGCAGTAATACCAATGGGTTTCTGCTACCCCGGCACAGGCAAAAGCGGAGATCTACCCCCTCGCCCCGAATGTGCCCCGCTATGGCACCGCCAATTATTAGACAAAATGCCACATATAGAAGTGATGCTATTAGTAGGCCAATACGCACAGAATTACTACTTAGGCGCAAGCGTCAAAAATACCCTTACTGAAACTGTGCGTCATTATCAGGAGTACCTGCCTAAGTTTTTTCCTCTACCTCACCCCTCGCCAAGAAACAACATCTGGCAAGCCAAAAACCAATGGTTTGGCAGAGAGGTACTGCCGGAATTGAAGAGTGTGATAAACAAAATATTAGTGACTAACAGAGTAACTAGAAAAAGTATACTTGTAAGATGTAAAAGCAGATGATTAATTACTCAACCGATACTAACTCTTTGTCCATCCACATTGAGGGTATATGCTTTAAAGGCTTCATTAAAATTCTGATTGTTGGTGTTTCCCAGAAGTAACGACATTCCATAGCTATGTATAATATAGAATGTTTCAGGATTTGCTTCATCGTTTGCTATACGCTACCACTCACACGCTGGTCGATTACGGCACGTGCAAACAAAGTATTAAAATTTACTTCGTTTTTAATATAAGCGTAAGTAAAAAAATGTTTCCCCATAACTATATTGAGGAAACAAAAATCTTATTTTAATGAATAACTGGTGCCATCGTCTGATTTTATTAGTTTTTCATGTGGGTCTAAAACCATTTTCAGTGGTCTTTCAGTATGACTCACGCTGACGCTCGCCTTATTATGGCTTACAGAGAAGACTTTTATCTGTTCTTTGTTGTCTTTGCCATAAAAACCTATTTCAATAGTGCCGTTATAAACTTGTGGTGTCTGCTTACCGTTGCCATCTTCTTCAAGTTTCTGTACAGTAATATCAAAACTGGTTTTATATTTATTACCCATCCGCTGTGTTCTGATTCTCTGCGCGGCAGGTTGATAAATAATAATTTTCTTGAAGAGTTCATCAATAACTGTATGTACAGACGCATCGGTAAGGCTGTATAATTCTTCCAGAAAATCGGTCGAAACAGGTAGAACATTACTATTGGCGTATCTATGATATAGGTTCCTTAGAGCGGTATTCACTTTTTCCTCACCAATGAGTTCACTTAGCTGATACATTACTACCAACCCTTTCGAGTAGAACAGATAAACATTTGCTTCATCACTTTTATATAAGGCTTGTTCGCTGCTAAACCCCCTGTCGTTCAGGTAAATATTACGGTGCATTTTAACATTTTCAAGAACCCTTTTCGGGCCATACATTTTCTTTGTCAGCATTAGTTCGGTATACATGGCAAAGGTTTCACTTAGCATATCACTTCCTTCTCTTCGGTCGGTGATAAATTGATTCGTACCCCACCACTCGTGCGAAAGCTCGTGCGCAGCCAGTTCATTAATTACATCCTGCTGGTTATCGGCTCTGATATTGGCATGAAAAATCATGTTTTCGGGCATAAATATGGTAGCAGGGTAGGCGGTAGCTGCAAAGCCTTTGGTAAAAGAAGATATTTCGGCAAAACGGATAGTCTTGAACGGATATGTGCCGAAATTTGCTTCGCAGTAGTCTAAGGTGTTTTTTGCATTAAGTATTAGCCCGTCTACATTTTCAGGATGAGCAGGGTGGTAGTATACCTCAATTTCAATGCCTCTATGAGTTGTTTTCTGAATAGCATATCGGGCCGATGATACCCCGAACCTGAAACGAATAGGAGTGTTTGTTTTATAATGAAAGTAATTCCGGTTGTTGTGCGTCCATTGCTTAACGAGTTCACCTACACCAATGGCTGACTGGCTGGCAGTGGTAGAAACTAGCATATCCAAGTTAATACGTTGCGCATTTGTTTCTCTTGGTGCTTCCAGTAGCTTTAATGATGTTGCCGCACCTAACTTACGTTTTTTGCGTTCAGCAGCATCGTTTATTTCGTTATTGGGCTGGTAACCCAGCTGTGGAAAATAATTACTGATACGCATGAATGCCCCGTTTTCGACAATCGCATTAAATGAGGCTAGTCTGTTAAAATTATTCCAGACGTAACCAAACTCAAAATTAGCTATCAGGCTGTCGTCAGGTTGTAGAGGTTGTTCCAGATTGACCCAGTAATGTCCCGATTCTTTGTCTGTTATTACAGCTTGCTTTCTATCCACTTGCAGACTTTTGAGTGTAATTTCGGGTTTAATATAAAACAGAAGTTTTTCAATTGGCTGTTTTGTCTGATTTTTTAATGTATAGGTAGCCTTTACCGAATAAGCATTAATTTCAGGAAATAAATCGATACTGGTCTGGATAGCCTTTATGGTTGGCTGAGGTAAGTTTTCAAATAAGCGGTATTTTTTTTCATAATTTTCCTGCCATTGTAAAGTAGCCTCAGTATCTGATAGTTCGATACGATTACTGATATAATAGCCAGAAGCCCCCGCTCCTGTGAGTAATACCACCAACCCTACAATAGTAGGTGAATTGAATACTTTTTTACTGTGTTTTTGCACTTGTATTGCCATAATCATCAACAAAAGTACTGTACAGCTACCGAAAAGCATTCGCCAGTTAAATGAATAAGTATAGGCTCCGAAGCCATTCATGGCACTGTGTTCCCCACTAAAAGCGGCACCTATGCGTAGCAGCGGGTGTTTAATATGTAAAGGAATACCGAGCCTTGTAGTGGTTAGCAAAACAAAAACATTAGCTACAATCAGCCCTGCATATCGGTTTTTAATGATTGACTGAATGATAATAATAACGCCCGAAGTTAGCAGCAATGGTAAACCTACAAGATAACTTAAATATAGATACGTTGTCCATTCGATATGTCGATATTCATAAACAAGCTGAAACACAATACCTGTCATAATTACACCTGCCAGTAATAGCAGAACGATAAACCCCATTGAAAGCCAATGGGCAAACAACCGGACAGGCAGGCGGTGAGGGGTGGTGTTTTCTATCAGATGAAAATTTGAGATACGGCTACGCCATAGTAACTCGTTGCTGTAAAACAACACTACGAGGCTACACAAAACAGGGAATGTTTCCAGAATGGTATTAACCATTAAACTGGTGCTGACATACAATTCAGGGATACGGATGCCTTGTTCTACTTCGCCATACATTTCCATCGAAACAAAAAAAATGATTCCGATAAGAATCAGTAAAAATGAGATGCTCCTGACAACAAAAGTTAAATCTATTTTTATGATACTACACATTGACTGCCAGTTATGCAACAAGCTGAACGGTTTAGGAATAATGGCCCGATAGATACCTGAATTGGTTTTGGCAAGAGGTTTTTCTTTTACTTTTTTACTTTTCTCATCGACCGAAAATCTGAAAAAACAATACGATACCAGAAGACCTATGACTGAAAAAGCCATATAAATTACCCTATTAACGAGCATACTACCTGTGAGGGCCGTTAGTTGAATATTGCGCTGTATGGCAGACCATTGCAGGGTTTGATGCAAAAAGGCAGATAAACCGAAAGGGTCGAGATAAGCAGCTAGCCGCATAGATTCTTCGGTAGGAGGCATTGCTCCGGCAATTAACGGAGAACCTGAAAAAATGAGCGTTACCTGATAGCCAATAAAAATAAACAAAGCCGAAACATATACCAATAGTTTATGTTTGCTCAATAGCCCTACACTGCATACCACAGCCGAGCAAAAAAAGATATTGGGTATAATAAGCAGAACAAAGGGTTGTAAATAATAACTGATATGGAAAGGCTCAAATTCGCTGGCATCGAACCGCGACATTTTTTGGCCAATCATAAACCCCATAATTAATAAAAACATGGCTAAAACCGTGATGCCGAAGATAACCATGAATCTGCTCAGAAAAAAGTTGATTTTTTTCAGCGGAGTAGCGTATAACACCATTGAAAAATGATGTTCCTGCTCACGGAATAAAACTTGTGCGGCCAATATACTTGTCAGAAAAACACATATTAGTGATAAATACCCCACAATATAAGTAATAGCAAACGGCGAGTTTCGGTAAATATTTTCGGTAGAAAAAGCCGATAGCACAGACCCTCCCACAAAGCCCATACCCAGAAAACCCAGTAAAATGAGGTAAATCCAGAATTTTCTGAAAAAAAACAGTAACTCAAAAACAAGGAGGTGCTTTAGTTGTGCAGTAGTGTTCATGAGGTGGCTTGTTTTTGTTGATTCATGATGAAAAAATAATAATCTTCCAGTGTAGGAGCCAGCATTTCAAACTGGCCGTCGGGCTTTTCTGGTGCATATACATGAATGCTCAACTTCCCCTCTGTTAGTTGGGTAGAAATAACATTAAACTCTTGCTCGTAAGCATCGCGTGCCTGTTTGTCTATGGTTTTCTTCCAGATTGACCCCTCAATTGCATCCACAAACTGAGAGGGTTTTCCGTGTACTATTAGTTTTCCCTTATACATTACAGCCATACTCGTACAAAGGTTTTTAACATCTTCTACCAGATGTGTCGATAGAATAATGATGATGTCTTCGCCTATTTCGCTGAGCAGATTATTGAAACGATTGCGTTCTTCGGGGTCAAGCCCTGCCGTGGGTTCATCTACAATAATTACCTGTGGACTCCCCAGAAGTGCCTGAGCAATACCAAATCTTTGCCGCATTCCACCCGAAAAAGTATAAACTTCTTTGTTCCGGTGTTGGTACAGATTCACTTTATCAAGCAAGGCCATTATTTGCTCCTTACGCATGGTTTTGTCAGAAACCCCTTTCAGTGCCGCCAGATGATTCAGTAAATTATAGGCCGATATTTTCGGATAAACGCCAAAATCCTGCGGCAGAAAACCCAACTGTTTTTTTATAAAGTCGGTATTTTCCACAATGTCGGTCTCATTAAGGGTAATACTGCCGCTGTCGGGGCTTTGCAAGCCTGCAATGGTTTTCATGAGCGACGATTTTCCGGCACCATTTGGGCCTAATAAACCAAACATACCATTGCAGATATTGAGGGTTACATCATCAATGGCTTTAATACCATTGCCGTAAGTTTTGTTAATGTTTTTAAGTGATAGCCAGTTCATAATTTTATTGATTTTTAAACAATACAATTCCATGCTCTCATTTAGGGAGCGTTCATGAATAAATTTGCTAAAATGTTGATTGGTTGCTATTTAATCATATCGAAAAATGAGGTTATTCAGATAAATAAATCCTGTTCATGTTGAAGTTTTAAGCCCTGCTGAAAAATTGTTGCAATAAAATAAGCAACTACCCCTAACAGTAAATGCAATGCTGCTAAGGAATAATTACTTGCTTCAAAATTACAATTAATTATTGTAAAACAATAATTAATTGTAAAAAATAATAAATCCATCAAAAGTGTAGGATATAAATAAAATAAAGTAAATGCAGATAGATTTGAACCTTTGTGGTATCAAGAAATCGAGCTTTATGGGCTTGAGGTTTGTATGCCCCAAGACAGGTATAGGGCAGATAGATTAATAACGGCTATTATATCAGCCGAAAGGGTAAGGATGAACCTAAACCAATGAGAATGAATAGGAAGAATTTGATAGATGCTCAGGCAATATTGTAACTTGAAAATTATTGACAATTACCCGCAATCCGTGCTGTAAAAACGCTGCCATTCACTGCTGAAAACCCTGCATTAAGCATAACAAAGTTTCCGCCTTGATAAATAACATTTGAGGCATCAGGAATAACATTTGTACTATTAGTAATCACTGTTGCCGCTGCTTTCTGATTAGTTGTGATGGTTCCCGTGGGCGTGAGTGAGTTAAGGCAGTTGTTTTGCTGTATAACCCATATAAACACATCCTGATTACCAATCATGTTAAGGGTTGTTCCGCCAAAATCGGTCGGCCCTGAAAAATAGCCAATAACGCATACATTGCCCGAGGCATCGGTAGCAACGCCTTGCCCATTATTGAATTTATTTGTTGAGCCAGCCTGCCTTACCCATTCTAGATTGCCAATGTTGTTATATTTACAAACGTAAGCATCCTGCTTCCCGATAGCGTTATAGGTAGTTCCGCCAAAATCAGCCGATAACTGAAATGAACCCGTAACATAACAATTGCCGTCAGTATCTGCCGCAATAGCATAGGTAAAATTAAATTTATTGAGTTTGCCTATTTGCCTTACCCAAATTAAATCGCCGGTGCTACTATATTTGGCCGTGAAGATGTCTCTGCCTACCCCCTGCGACAACACCGTTCCACCAAAGTCAGGTGCGCCGTCAAAAGTACCAGTAACAAACAAACTACCTGAGCCATCTGTGGCAATGGCTACACCTCTAACGGGGTAACTGGTAGTTAGGCCGCCATTATGTATTGACGGATAACCCGCGTGCCGAACCCATTGCAACACACCACTTGTGTTAAAATTAGCAATAAACATATCAGGGTCGCCTACTGTACCGATGCTTGTACCTGCCAGCATAGTATTATTATAAAGTTCTCCGGTTACGAATATGTTTCCCAGTTTATCTGCGGCAATACCAGTACCAATATCCGAGCGATTAGAAACCCCGCCTTGTTTCACCCAAAGAAGTACTCCTGCGCTATTGTAGCTGGCTATAAATATATCCTTGCTACCAATAGCGGTCAGGGTTATTCCTCCAAAATTGGTTACACCCTGAAATTCGCCTGTAATAACAGCATTCCCGACGGCATCAACGGCAATGCCATGCCCGATAGCATATTTACCAGCAGCACCTGCATTTGTAACCCATTGAAAACTACCGCTACTGTTATATTTAGCTACAAATACATCGTTATACCCCACAGGTGTTACGGTTGTGCCATCAAAATCTGTGGCTGCCGCAATGTATCCTGTTACATATACATTTCCAGAGCCGTCAACAGCTATACCATATCCGTAATTAAAAGCACCCGAACCACCTGCCTGTTTTACCCATTGCAGTGTACCCGCACTGTTGTATTTGGCTACAAAAATATCTATTGCAGCAGGGGTAAGCGTTGTACCACCAAAGTTGGTTACACCCTGAAAACGCCCCGTAACATAAATATTGCCTGCGGCATCGGTTGCAATGGCATTGCCATCATTCACTCTTGCGTAGGAGCCGGCTTGTTTTACCCATTTTAGAGTCTGGCCAGAAACAATATAAACAAATAGCAGTAGTATGGAAGTAATAAATGTTTTTTTCATGGGCGTCGTAATTAGTCATACAAAATTCTCTCAAAAAACAACCTTAGTAAATCGGTGGAAATCTGTATTTTACATAAGTAAAAACCCTTATATATAATAAGTGGAAACCTGTATTTTAACCAGAAATTCGATTAAAGTCATAAAATATCCCTACATTAGGCTAATATTTTTTTAGGAATGAGAAAACCCATACTCATACTGCTTTTGATGTTTCCGGTAAAGTTTTGGGGGCAAACCCCAAAAAATGATAGCCTGCAAACAGTTTTAAGACAACTCATAACACAGCCCGTTTCAGTCAAGCGGGATTCCTCGCTGACGGTCTCGCTATATAGCATTTGTAGTATGATTTCGTTAGCTGAGCCAGAACTTCGGCAAGTCTGGACAGATTCTCTGAAGCGTTTTAGCAAGACTTCCAGCTGGCGACAGAGTAATGCTTACAGCCATCTGGCAATTAGCCGGAATTATCATCTTCAAGGCTATACTTCACTCGCTTTTAAAGAAATGGAGTTGGCTATCAAGTACTTCAGGCGTTTTCAGAACGAAAAAATGTATCTTATTGCTTTTGGGAATCTATCGGTAATTATCACTAATTACTTTTACAACAAACCTATTGTTGATACTCAAACCGAAAAGAAATATTTGAGCTACCTGTTAGATGGCTTAATGTTAATGAAGAAACAGGGTAACCCAATGCAGATTGCCAACATGGACTTGAGCCTGATGCAATATTACTTAAGGCACAAAGATTACCATACGGCAATGCAATACGCCATTGAGTCGTGGGTAACTACAAAAAATGACCCCGACAAGTACTTTTATCAGTACTTTGCAGGTAAATGGTATCAGGGTCTTTGCCTGATGTTTTTAGGAAAACAAGAGGAAGGGTTTAGGATAATAAACCAGATAAAAGTAATTGCAAGGCAACCAAGAAAAGATGGGATGGATAAGTACCTCTTAACCAGCAATGGCTTGTCGTTGGGTAATTATTATCTTGAAAAAAAGGATTACGAAAATGCCATAAAAGAGGCAAAAGTTGGTGAGGAAGCCTTAAAGAGTATGAAACTGACTATCTTCGATTATGCCTTGAACAAGATTTTTTATGAATCTTATAAAAATCTGGGCAAACCGCAGGAAGCATTGGCATACTTTGAAAAAATGCAGTTGTATGAACAGCATATTGAACATAAGGAGGCTCTGGGGCAGTATCTGGAATGGCAATTAAAATATGAAGATGAGAAACAAAAAAACCAGATACAAAGTCTTGAAAACCAGCAGCTTACTCAAACCCGAAATTTTCTTTTAATTGGAGGTTTGCTTGGCTTATGTGTTGTGATTTATGTGTTTTTTGTAAACCGGAAACTCCGTAAGAAAAATCAGGATATTCAGGAGGCTTTGTTACAGGGGCAAACAATGGAACGCAAACGTATGGCTTCTGAATTGCACGATAATATTTCGAATAAAATTCTGGGTGTAAAAATGCGTGTAGAATTGCTTGAAAACGAATATTTTACACCAAAAGAACGGGCTAATTATGACTCTACACTACGATTTATAGATGAAGTTTATGCCGATGTACGGTTGGTTTCGCATAACCTGTTGCCCGACGAGCTAGAAAAGCATGGGTTAATTGCTGCTGTCGAAAACCTGATTAAGAAATTAAATCTAATCGGTAAAACGCAATTTGATGCCCAGATTCAGATAAATCAGGTAAGTTTTTCGCCTAGAATCAGCTATGAAATTTATAGTATTATTCTCGAATTGGTCAATAATGTACTCAAACATGCACAGGCTAAAAATGCAGTTATTGCTATTATTGAAACAGAAGGATACCTCACAATATCGGTAAAAGACAATGGAAAAGGATTTGATAGCCACCAAATTAACCTAGATAGTTTAGGCTTGAAGAACATCCATTCACGTATTCAGTCTTTAAGAGGCCATGTAAGAATACACAACGAAGGGGGTACAGAAGTACTGATAGTAATTCCGGTTTAATAAAACCAAAGGTATTGATTAGCTTATTAATCCATTTTTGATGGCATATTTAATAATGCCGACGGTATTTTTAACATTTAATTTTTTCAAAATATTATGTCGGTGTATTTCTACCGTTTTAGGAGCAATAAATAGTTTTTCGGCAATTTCGTTTGACGACAACTCATTGGAAATCAGCCGTATAATGTCAATTTCTCTTTCTGTAAGTTGGTTAAACTCATTCGAAACTTCTTCTTTCGGAATGTTATCTGTCAGGCCCAAACGCATTAACTCAAAAACAACCGACTCGCTAAAGTATTTCTGGCCGTTGGCAATGCTTTGTAAGGCTTTCAGAAGTTCTGCTTTGCCGGCACGCTTCATCATGTAACCCCATACACCTGCCTGAAAAGATTCACGAATCATCTCAGCTTCTTCTGATACCGACAACATTAAAACCCTGATTTCAGGGTAATGCTGCCGAAGAAATATGGTTAATTCAACGCCTGTCATTTGGGGCATTCTGTAATCGGTAATGAGCAAGTCTATCTCATTGTTTTGGGCAAAACCAATAACTTCAGTAGCATTTTTACAGCTTCCCACTACCTCAACATCAGGAAACGTTGCAACCAGTAACGAAAGGCTATCTAAAAAAATCTCGTGGTCGTCGGCAATTAAAACCCGCATCAGAACTTTTTTTGTTCTAAAAATAACGAATAAATGGCTATTCTGTTTATAATTCTTCAAAATTAAAACAAAAGCTCGCAGCGTTGCCCGTATTTAGTTACCCAACAGAAGTTTTTTCAGATACAAGGCGTTTTTAATGGCAGAAATACCCCATGTATTATTAAAAAAAATAAAGGCATTTTTTTTACTAGCTTTAATTGCATCGGCTAAAGAACGGATTTCTTCTTCGCTGTACTCCGATTTGAAAAGGATAGGTCTGCCATGTAACCTGTAATAAACGGTATCAGGGTTGTTAATAATAAGCGTATCAGGAATATTCTTAGGAATACTCACCCCACTAAAAATGATTTGCTGCTCTTTCAATACTTCATAAACAGTATCGTTCCACCAGCTTTTATCCCGAAATTCTACCACATTTGTAACCTTAGGGTTAAGGTCGTCGAGTATGTTTTTCAGGTTATCGTTATTACAACTAAAAGAAGGTGGAAACTGAAACAGAAAACCAGCCAGTTTTTCTTTTAAGCCATGCTGAATATGCTTACAGAAATCGGTTATTTCCTGCCTTGTGTTTTTAAGAAGATTAATATGTGTGATTGACTGAGGAATTTTAATAAAAAAGAGAAAGCCCTCAGGGCTTTGATTATACCAGTTATCAAGTGTTTTGATGGTTGGTCTCCGATAAAAAGTTGTATTAATCTCTACTGAGTTAAAATGCTCTGCATAAAATTTCAGATAGTTTTCGGAGCTAAGTTCCTCAGGGTAAAAATAGCCTTTCCAATCTTTATTGGAAAAACCCGAACAGCCAACAAAATAATGCATGGATAAAGTATATATATTGTGTATGGAATTGTATATATAAGTTAAAAAATGGATGAATTGTTTTATTTAATAAGTAATATTAAAAAAACAGAGCCACTCATTTAATGCCGTAAAATACGCCAATTGAACGTGTGCAAACTATACGTTGCTTAATTCTTTACTCATCTTTTTCTGAGTTGAGTATTCTTTGCCACAATAAAAAACAGTAAACGCCTAAAGAGCCTATATGGAGGGCTGGCATAGAATTTTTTGAAGAAATAATATGAGAAAATGTATTTTTCTTGTATTGTTTATTAACTTCAAAAATTTCTAAAATTATGGCAACTACACAAAATAAGCCTAGAGAAGACGAAAAAAACACGTCGACCGAACAATCAGGAAATAGAAACGCGAGTCAACAAGGCCAACAATCAAGTACAAACAAAGGTCAGCAAGGACAAGAAAACTGGAATCAAGGCCAACAAACAGGCCAACAACAAGGCGACAGGCATTCTAGCCAACAAGGGCAACAGTCGAGTAACATGGACAAAGGCCAGCAAGGACAAGAAAACCGGAATCAAGGCCAGCAACAAGGCGACAGAAACAGCAGCCAGCAAGGCCAACAATCAAATACGAATAGAGGTCAGCAAGGCCAAGAAAACTGGAATCAGGGCCAACAAGGTCAGCAATCTGGTAACAGAGAGTCAGGCCAGCAACAAGGCGACAGAAACAGCAGCCAGCAAGGCCAACAATCAAATACAAATACAGGCCAGCAAGGGCAGTCAGATAACTGGAGTTCAGGCCAGCAGTCGGATAACAGAGACCGTGAAGGTGTTAACAGAAATACTGATGCCGACCGCTCAGAAGGTACAGAGATTGACGAAGATATGGACAGAAACCGTGAAAGGGACAGAGACCCTAACAGTTTGTAGTTCAATAAGTGGGCAGTAATTGCCACGTATACACAAGAGTGATGAAACACAAATCAGGCAAATACTCATTGAGTAGCTGCAATAGCTAAAGCTAATTATGTGTTTCACCACTCTTATGTTTTATTGGCTACCTGAACGTTAGTTGTAAAAATAAACGTGCATTAAATGGTGTACCGGGTGTAAAATGTATTTCTTCCACAGGCAAAGTCTCGGTCTTTAAACGGCTTTCAGTAGCAAACTGAGTTTCTTTCCATTTGGTGTTAAAAATATTCTGTACCGATAAACCCAGCGTAAACATATTTTTAGAATAACTAAATAGGGCATCGCTTACAAAATAACCTTTTGCTACAATACTGTTATCTTCGTTAGCCGGGCGGTCGCCCACATAGCGGTATCTGATACTACCACTAAAGCCGTTTTTGTTTTTGAGCGTTAACCCACCAATACTGGTAAACTTAACTGCCAGCGGCAAAAAGTTTTGTCCTTCAGCTTCACCCACGGCACGAGGTTTAGCCCAGTTGGCATCTGCATCAAAAAACAGAGATTTCGTAAGCTGATATCTTAAAGATACATCAAGACCTGTTCTGACCGATTTCCCCGAAGGTTCAACAACGCCTGCATCGCCAACATACACAAACTCCTGATTCAGCCATAAATACCAGTAAGCAGCATTAATAACCATCTTGGAGAAAGGTTTCCAGATAGTACCCAGATCAGTACCATAAGCAGCAGGTAAAATCTCTAGGCCGTTGCGTTCTACTACCACACGGGTGTCGTTCGAGTGGAAGCCCTTTCCGGCGTTCAGGTAAAATTGTAAGTTTTTATTCTGGGTATAATACAGGTTCAGCTTGGGCGATACAATAGATGCTTTAGCATGGCTTAGCTGGTTGTTCTGAAGGTGGTCAGTATATTGGTTATTGAAATAGTCGAAACGTAGGCCTATCGTAGCCGAAAGCCTAGTGCTTAATTGTATGCTTTCGTCAATATAAGCTCCCAGATTAGCCTCGTTCACATCGCCATATTTAATTCTTTCTAATACTTCTGTGCGATTTTTCGTATGCGAAAGTTCCGAGTTCTGTGTTAAATCGTGGCGGTAATTAATACCAATATTTAGGGTAGCCTGTTTATTACCAATGCCATGCGCAATAGAATAATTACTGTTATACCCCCAGAGGTTACGGCCTTCTTTCTGTTTAATCTGGTCACCATTAATAGGGTCTTGCAGAAAAAAAGTAAAGTTTGAAAATAGCTCAAAATTGTAATTTGAAAAGAAAAGCTGGTTTTTCCAGACATGGTTATGTTTAGTCAGCGTCAAAAACTCAGCATTCAGGTTTGTTCTGCTTGTTTGTCCGCCTTCGTTGGGGTCTATTGCGCCAAAGAACCCTATCAGACCTGCATCCACAGCGCGGTCAGGAATTTGCCCCGAAGCGTTCCATTTGCTCCAGAAAGTCGAACTTGTGAAAGTCAGACTGGTATTTTTGCTTAGATGCCCGTGGTATTTGCCTAATAAATTCAGGCGTTTAAAATGCTGAGGTGCTTCAAAATATGAGTCTGAATACCCATATTCGCCAGCCACATAAGCATTCTGGTTATTAGCTATTGCCTTTTGCCCAAGTATATTGGCTGCCCCCACAAGCCGATACGTATTAAACTGTCCGCCTTCGGCTTTCAGGAATGTTTGTTCTAACACAGTTTTGGTTTTGAAATTTGCCCAGCCTGCTGTGCTGAAATTTCCTTTGTCGGCATCGTATAAACCTTTCTTGAAATCGACACCCTCAATTAATTCAGGAATAATAAAATGCGCATCGGCATAGCCTTGTCCGTGTGCATGAGAGACCATGTTAATAGGCATTCCGTCAACAGTCAGGCGAATATCAGTGCCGTGGTCAATGTCAAATCCACGCAGGAAAATCTGTTCGGCTTTGCCTCCACCTGCGTGTTGCCCTATTACAAGCCCCGGAATAATTCTTAAAACTTCCTGTGAATTATTAATGGGGCGAAGTTTAATATCCATGCTGGAAATCAACTGCTGGTGTTGCGGATTGCTGGCTGATACTTTTACTTCATCGAGCGAGAAATCGGCATGAGTCAACAAGAAATTAACCGCAGTTACTTCGTCGGCTTTTACCATAACTTGCTGTACCTGTGGGGTATACCCCATAAATGATACTTCAATTTTATAAGGTGCAGGGGCAAGGTTATTCAACTGGAAATAGCCCGCTTCGTCAGTAGTAGTACCGCGGCCAAGCCCTGATAACAGAATACTAGCTCCTCTGACTGGTTGTTTGGTTTGGCTGTCGGTTACGCGCCCTACAATAGTGCCCAGATGTGCAAATGCAGAACTAATAACGAAAAAGTGAAAGAAAAGTAAAAGTTTGAAAAATCGCATGGTAATACGTTGATGAATAATGGTGTGTGTCTGTATGATTGTGTAACTTATATACTTTACAAAAGTAAAGCAAGACTAATAAGAATAATAATTTTTTGCCGATTTTTAGAAAAATAAACCAAACGAAATAGTAAATAATAATAGGAATAGTTCATAAATTTTTGAACAAACTTAAACTTACATACAAATGAAACTTCTGAAAACGGCTTTGCTTACGCTACTGGTGTCTTTTGCTTTTGCACAGGAAAAAATGGTAAAAGCTAATGGTACAAATTTCCATGTTTTTACGAAGGGTCTTGAAAATAGAGACCCCAAAAAACCGGTTATTATCTTTGAAAATGGTATGGGCGTAGGTCTGGGAAACTGGGATACGGTTCTGGACGATTTAGCAAAACTGGCTCCTGTATTGGCTTACGATAGGGCAGGAGTAGAAAAGTCAGACAAGATTTTTCAGATGCCGACCGTTGCGCGCACTTCTGGCAACTTGAAGGCTATTCTTGAGGTATTAAATATAGCACCGCCTTATGTTATTGTAGGGCACTCAATGGGAGGTTTATATGCTAGGGCATTTGCAGGGTTCTACCCTGATGAAATAGCTGGCTTGGTATTAATAGACCCCGCAGATTTTACTGAAACAAAAGAAGACTGGAATAATATTTTCAGGAAACTGAGTATACCTGAGAAAAAAATCGATGAAATGTTATACAATAGGCTGTATAAGCCTCAGTTACCACCCACACAAGTAGACTCGATGTACTATGGGCCGTGGAGCGAAGCACAAGTACTCGGGGCTTTAAGAAGAACAGATTTCGCCGAAGTAAAGGCTTTACCTTTGCCTGATGTGCCTGTTTACTTTTTTATGGCAGGGAAATTTGAAGTGCCGCCCGAACTAAGAAGCAAAGATTTTGACCAAGAGGCTTTTTTTCAGGTAAGAACACTGGTAAATATGGAACGATGGCGGAAATTCATTTATTCGTCTCGTAAAGGAGGGTCGCTCATTTATCTTTCTAACAGCGGGCATTTTATTCATAGAGACGATGCCAAAGTAGTTACAGCAAATATCAGGCTTTTACTCGAAAGCCTAGTAAAATAGGGTTTTAATAACAAAACAGACGATGCAATTAGTGCATCGTCTGTTCTTGTCATAATTATTTATCGTATATACTAATTGGCACAGCCTTGTATTTGTGCTTTGAAAACACTGCCTTCTTTGGCTTCAAAACCAGGATTAAGTATAATGGACTTCCCTGCCTGATAGGTTACACTGGCCGGAGAAGTAATTTTATTTTCGGCACTTATTTGCTGTGAGGCTTTTTCTGTAACCGTTCCTGTGCTGATTTCATTTGTCAGACTTCTGGCAGCAGCCGTAATAGTTAAGAAGCTCATGGTTGGGTTGCCAGCCACTACCTGATTCGATGAGGCTACTCTAATCAGATACTGCCCTGTGTCAGAAAGGTTTTGTGGTATCTGGCAACTAACTGTTCCGGCACTATTGGTGGTTCCGATAATAACTGGATTGGTGAAACTGCCGTTAACATCTGAAAGTTGAATATTGAACGTATTACTCAGATCGAAATTGCCGGTAGTAGTAAAACTTACATCAATGGTACTACCTGCGCAAAGGGCATTGTTTGGCACAATTGGAGCCGAAATAGTAGCCATACTACCCACCACTGTGAACGTTGTTACTACGGGGCCATACACAATTCCTCCCACACGGTTATCTTCCAGATAACCTGTTACCGTCATTGTATACGTACCGGGTATAAAGTTACGCCCATTAAAACTTTGTGCTAGGTTATCAAAAATGGCATAAGGTTCCACATTTTGCAGGATTGTCCAGTTAATTTCAGGACCAACAATGGTCATGTCTACGCTACCAACCTGAATAGTAGGACAAACAGGTACGGCCATAATTGAAACTTGTTCAGGAATCTGCTGGATAACCATGCCATTGGTCAAAGTAAACATAGGTTGGTAAGGATTACCCGCTTTCACATATTGGTATGCTACAACCTGTGTACAAGGGTCTATGCCATCGACCATAACGCTGGTAGTAGCAGTAGCCGAGCATATACCATTACTTACGGTGACAGTATAAGTACCTGCGTTGATTGGTAAAGCATTGTCAATGATTGGAGAAGCTGTATTACTTGTAAATCCATTAGGTCCTTCCCACTGATAGCTGGTCCCGCCCAATGCATTCAGCTGTATTGTCTGCCCAATCTTGTATGGACCTGTATTAGAGGCTTGCGGAGTAACAGGCGATAATATCTCTAAGCCGCTCACAGGAGTACTGACATTGCTTACGCAACCATTTAGAGTGCAAGTAGCCGAAATAGTATAGGTTCCTACGGCTGATAAGGTCAGACTTGTTCCCGTAGAACTGTTAGACCACATAACAGTACCTTCACAACCACTTGCAGTTAAGGTTAATGTATTTGGTGAACAAACTACTAAAGTACTAGGTGCGTTAATTGTAGGGGCAGACGGTAAAGTAGTCACCGTTACCTGAGAAGTGGCCACTCGACTGCTTTCGCAGGAACCATTTTTACAACTAGCATAATAAGTTGTGTTCACAGTCGGACTTTGGCTGAGCGAAGTCCCAGTTCCAATGGCTGTTCCACCTGAACTTTGGTTATACCAAGTTAGTGTACCTGTGCTGCAAGTAGCAGTCAACGAAACGGCAGTTCCCGAACAGATAGTTGCATTATCGACATTAACGCTGGTCGGACTATTAGGTTGGGTAGTTACCGTTACCTGCGAAGTAGCCACTCTACTACTTTCACAGGAACCATTTTTACAGCTAGCATAATAAGTAGTATTCACAGTTGGGCTTTGGCTGAGCGAAGTCCCAGTGCCAATGGCTGTTCCGCCCGAACTTTGGTTATACCAAGTCAGAGTACCTGAACTACATGAAGCAGTCAGCGAAACAGAGCTACCTGAACAGATAGTGGTATTATCAACATTAACGCTGGTCGGGCTATTAGGCTGGGTAGTCACCGTTACCTGCGAAGTAGCCACTCTACTGCTTTCGCAGGAGCCGTTTTTACAGCTAGCATAATAAGTTGTGTTCACAGTTGGGCTTTGGCTGAGCGAAGTCCCAGTTCCAATGGCTGTTCCACCTGAACTTTGGTTATACCAAGTCAGAGTGCCTGAACTACACGAAGCAGTCAGCGAGACAGAGCTACCCGAACAAATAGTGGTATTATCAACATTAACGCTAGTCGGGCTATTAGGTTGGGTAGTCACCGTTACCTGCGAAGTCGCCACTCGGCTACTTTCACAGGAGCCGTTTTTACAGCTAGCATAATAAGTAGTGTTCACAGTCGGGCTTTGGCTAAGCGAAGTACCAGTTCCAATGGCTGTTCCGCCCGAACTTTGGTTATACCAAGTCAGTGTACCTGAACTACATGAAGCAGTCAGCGAAACAGAGCTACCCGAACAGATAGTCGTATTATCAACATTGATACTAGTCGGGCTATTTGGTTGGGTAGTTACTGTTACTTGGGAGGTAGCCACTCGACTACTTTCACAGGAGCCATTTTTACAGCTTGCATAATAAGTAGTATTTGAAGTCGGGCTTTGGCTAAGCGAAGTGCCAGTGCCAATGGCTGTTCCTCCCGAACTTTGGTTATACCAAGTCAGTGTACCTGTGCTGCAAGTAGCATTCAGCGAAACAGAGCTACCCGAACAGATAGTGGTATTATCAACATTAACGCTAGTCGGGCTATTTGGTTGGGTAGTCACCGTTACCTGAGAAGTAGCCACTCGGCTACTTTCACAAGAGCCGTTTTTACAGCTTGCATAATAAGTAGTGTTCGCAGTTGGGCTTTGGCTAAGCGAAGTCCCAGTTCCAATGGCTGTTCCACCTGAACTTTGGTTATACCAAGTTAGTGTACCTGAACTACACGAAGCAGTCAGCGAGACAGAGCTACCCGAACAGATAGTTGCATTATCGACATTAACACTGGTCGGACTATTAGGCTGGGTAGTTACCGTTACCTGCGAAGTAGCCACTCGACTACTTTCACAAGAGCCATTTTTACAGCTTGCATAATAAGTTGTGTTCACAGTCGGACTTTGGCTGAGCGAAGTACCAGTTCCAATGGCTGTTCCAACCGAACTTTGGTTATACCAAGTCAGAGTACCTGTGCTGCAAGTAGCAGTCAGCGAAACGGCAGTTCCCGAACAGATAGTAGTATTATCAACATTAACACTGGTCGGGCTATTAGGCTGGGTAGTCACCGTTACCTGCGAAGTAGCCACTCTACTACTTTCGCAGGAACCGTTTTTACAACTAGCATAGTAAGTTGTGTTCACAGTTGGACTTTGGCTGAGCGAAGTACCAGTTCCAATGGCTGTTCCTCCTGAACTTTGGTTATACCAAGTCAGTGTACCTGTGCTGCAAGTAGCAGTCAGCGAAACGGCAGTTCCCGAACAAATAGTGGTATTATTAACATTAACGCTAGTCGGACTATTAGGTTGGGTAGTCACCGTTACCTGCGAAGTAGCCACTCGACTACTTTCGCAGGAGCCATTTTTACAGCTAGCATAATAAGTAGTGTTTGAAGTTGGGCTTTGGCTAAGCGAAGTACCAGTT
>NZ_JBBAYI010000021.1:0-41220 GCF_037153985.1 Emticicia sp. 17c | reverse complement strand
TATTATTTATGGTGTTGAGCTATCATCTACTAATTATATAAGTATTGCTGATACGAAACCTGATGAGTTTAAGGACTTGAAGCAATATCTTGGAGGAGAAGCTAATTGTGATATGGCTAAAGATTTGACGCTTGAACAATTAAAAACAATAGCTCCACATGCCAGCAAAGCCAATAGAATAAAATATTTAGAACCTCTTAACCAGACTATGCTTGCTAATGAAATAAATACTGTTTTGAGAAAAGCTCATTTTTTAGGTACTCTTCTACACGAATCTGGAAGTTTTCGTTATAATCGAGAAAGTGGAAAAAGTAATGATTCTTATGGCGGATTTCCAGGCAGAGGATTAATTCAGATTACAGGTAAAGATAATTACACTAAGTTTGGTCTTTTTGCCAATGAAGATGTTACCTCTACACAAGAAAACAAAGAAAAAATGGAAAAATTGCCACATAGTGTTTATTCAGCAGGCTGGTTTTGGAGTGAAACAAATTTAAATCCAATAGCTGATGATAACGACTTATTGTATATTTCTTATAAAGTTAATGGTGCCTATAATAATATTGATGATAGAAACGATAGATTCACGGATGCTATGTCTGGATTAGATGCTTCTGTATGCTTAAATAAAAAAAATTCTGAACTCTTAAGTTTTCCTTTTGAAAGGAGTAGGATATATAACAATGCAGATGCTGCTTTTAAATGGGGAATTTGGCACGATAGTACCCCTAAAATGTATAACCCATTAGGTGCAAAAAAAGACACAAATGAGGCACTAAAAGGTTACTTAAGGGCCAAAGAATTATGGGATATTGACAAAGTAAATGCTATTTTAGCAAAACCTGAAAATAAAATGACTAATAAAGAAAAAATATATATAAAAAAATGGAACATTATTTTAGAAGAAACCAATTAAATATGAAAGTCATGGCAACGCTTGTTTTTGTTATGTTTATGTTTGGAGAAGTTAAAGCCCAATACATGGAAAAAATTAATTTTATTAATAATAATAGATTTGACGGTATTTCATTGTCTAATAAAATACTCAATGAAGAGAAGTTTAAAAAAAAGTTTGTCATAGCTTATAAGAACGAAAAAAAAATTGATTCAGTAAAAAAAGAAAATGAGATATTTTTTAGTAAAAATAAAGCAAAAAACCAATATACTTTACGTGGCTTTTATCCTACAATTCCATTTTCAAGTGTTGATACTGTCAAAAATACCTTTTTTAATCTTGTATATACTTACACCATAGGCGGTTGGTATTATAGTGAATTGCAATTTATATATAAAAATGATTTTCGTCTCAATAGATGGTCTTTAGCCTTTGTCCGAGTGATTGAGAATAAAACTCATTTTCAAAAAGATATAGAGGAAGTAGGTTTTGAACCTAATCCTACAATCATTTCATGGAGAAGACCAAATAAAGTTATTGATTTTTTCTCATTACATAAAATCAATCTTGATTCAACACAGACACTCTCCTACTTACCAGTTTTAGTTTATAACAAAAAAATAAAAGAGGAATATCAAAGAAAAAACTATTCTTTCTTTAAAAATACTTTTACTGAGTCAGAGATAGAATATTTACTCTGCTTATATCAGAGAACTCCAGACTCAATTGAATTTTTTAACAATTTAGGCTTCTACTTAGAAGAAATCAATATGAATAAAGAGGCTATCTATCTTTTAAATATTGTAATTGGTTTTGACAAATTCCGAACTGTTGCCTACCTAAATTTGGGTGATGCGTATTGGGCAGCGAAAGATTTTGTAAGAGCTAAGGAGATGTATAAAATTTATCAGAAACAGATGCAAAATAATAGAAGCGAAGACCGAATTCCTGATAGGGTCTTGAAAAGATTATAATGAATATTTAGAAAAAATGAAATATATTCTGCCAATATTGCTATACTTTTTGATGAATTTAACATACGTTAATGCACAGGTTATTTCACTTGATAAATTGGGCATAAAAGATTTTTTGCCTGAAGATTTTAGACTGTTAGGTAACGTAAAAACGGTTAAAATTTATAAAAAAACTATTGAAAAATTAAAACATAATATAGAAGTTGTCTAAAATTATACAGGTTAAACGCATTATCAAAATTTTCATCATAATTTGCGACAATTTCCAAAAGAAAAGTTTAGGTGATTTTTATAACTATCTGATAATCTTTCAAAAATCATCTTATTTTCGAGAGATGACCAAAGAATATTCTGTAATGCGTTCAACCTGATCGGGTAACAGATATTTTGGTTCGCAAAACAAAAGTACTGTTTGATGAGCATCTTAATTTTTATATCCACATAATGTTAAACAAGTTCAGTATGAAAAAACAAAGACAAACTTTTGGTTGACACAGGTAAATATACTTTTGAGGTTGAATTTGAAGTCGAAACCAACGGGCTTAGACCTTTACGAAATTCAAAAATTAACTAATTTGTGGTGGTTCTATAGAAACGCTACAATTTTGAATTATAAATTTATTGTATTTTTCTTAGCTATCTTGATTCAATTTTTCTATTTTGATATAAATTCCAAGGAGAAAACAAAGTATTTCTTCTTTAAAAGAATCGGTAATTACTATGAAAATATAATAATTCTAAGAAATATAAAGTAGGTTTAACTGTAGCGAATCTATTGAACCTTCACAACTAATTGCTTAGTTTGAAAAGTGAATTTTTTCTCGTTTTGGATGAAGAACCTCTTCTTGTTCGTGTATTGTTTGTCTGTTCATTTTATCGTGTCTTGGTGCGTTGGCTTGGTAGCTCTTTTGCATTTTTTGTGGATTTGTGTGTTGGCTAAAAATGCAAATGTGCTACCAAAAGCGTTGGCTATATTCTTGTCATTCGTTGCGATTCGATTTTGTTAATGTCTTGTATTGTTATGTTATTTTCAGTTACTAAATTTTCAAGATGTCCACGGTTTAGTAATGTTATGTCGTTAGACTTTGCTAAAATTGTTGCTGATGAACTGTAATCATTATTGGTTATTGTCAGCAGTTTGAATTGTTCTTTAAATCTGTCCTCGTAATATTTTTTTGCTGTGCAAATTTCTTGTATTACTTCATTTCCAACTAAGGATTTTGTCTGTTTAGCTTGAATAAGATAATTTTCTCCGTTCTTTAAAACCACAACATCAACTCCCTTGTCATTGTAATACGGTGTTAGATATACTTCAAAACCTTGTTTTTTATATAATGCTCCAATTGTTGCTTCAAACAAGTTGGGGTTCAAACGGTCTATGTCAGTAAGAGTTTGACCCTTCGGTTTACTTTCGGTTTTTGTTCCAAAAATATTTCCAAATAGTTCATCAGGTGTGATTTCAGCTTGTTCTGTTGGAAACAAAGTATTACTTGCCAAAGACTTTTTGTTATTCAATAAGGTGTCAAGAATTTCATCAAAAGATTTCATTCTATTACCTTCTTCGTCTTTCATTTCTTCTGGAAATATTGCCATTGGATAATACACAAAAACATCTTTTTGTTGTCCAATTCTATAAGCCCTGTCTGTGGCTTGTTCTTCTTTTGCAGGATTCCAATGCCGTGTGTAATGAACTATATGATTGGCTTTTGTTACATTCAAGCCAACACCTGCTGCAATGGGCGACATAATAATTACATTGAATCCTTCTTCTTCTTGAAAACGGTCAATGGTTTGTTGTCGGCTTAGTTTGGATTTCCCTTCAAGTTGTTTTGTAGTCGGTGTATCTCCGTTTATAATACTCGTGAAAATTCCAAAAGTATCGTAAACAACTTTCTGCAACATCTTTTGAGTTTCTCGCCTGTCAGCAAAGACAATTACTTTTTCATTTTTGGATTTTATATCTGCTAAAATCCCAACGGTAGTCTGCAGTTTAGACGAACTATTTATAAGTTCATCACTAGAAAACTTCAAAATTTGATTTTCCAATAAATACGGATGGTCTGAAATGTCTCTAACTGCCCAAAGTGATTTCAATTTTTGATTTCTTTTTTCTACCCCTTCCAATTCTGAATCATTTGCCATTTCAATTTCCTGCTTGTATCGGTCTAATTGAACGGTCGGCATTACTTTTTTGATTCTTGAATTTTGATCATCGTATTTTTTAGGCAAATCTTTTGCTACATCACTTTTTAATCTTCTTTTGATAAATACTCCAATGTTGTTGCGAAGTTGTTCCGTTAATGCTTTTATATCTGTATTCTCATCACTCAAAGGTTTTTGATATTCTTTCGCAAAATCTTTGGCATTGCCTAAAAGTCCCGGAACTGCAAAGTCCATTAAACACCAAATATCAACCAAGGTGTTTTCTACTGGTGTTCCTGTCATTGCAATTTTAAAATCGGCTTTTAGTGCTTTACTTGCATTGGTTATAAGCGTTCCTGGTGTTTTTATTTTTTGTGCTTCGTCCAATGCAATTATTGCAAAATCAACCAAACCTAAACTGATTTGGTACGACCTGAGTGTTTCATAATTAGTTAAAATAATTTGTTTGAATTGTAGCCGTTTTGCATCTTGTTGGTTTTGAATTGGTTTATTTTCTTTTGTTAATGATACACCACCATACAGTTTACACAATGGTAAATTCTTTGGACTAAAAAATTTCTCATATTCGTTTTCCCAATTTTCAAGCAAACTAACGGGAGCAACAATCAAGTAAGGTTTGTTTTCATCACAACTTTGGCTGTGCCATTCTATGAAATACAAAAGTTGCAATGTTTTACCTAAACCCATATCATCAGCAAGCAATCCACCTACAAAGTTTCCTTTGAACAAAGATTGTAGCCAAGAAACACCTTCTTTTTGATGTTCTTTTAAGCTAATGCCATTATTCAAATTTGGTATTTCATAGAAGCTATGTTTCAAATTTTCGGGCAACTCATTTCCGTTTGAAAACTCGGTTAGTTCTGCATTTTCTTTGATAATCAGAACTTCGTGATCTGTTTGCTTCTCTTGTTTTATTGGTTTATTTGGATTTTCAAATTGCTTTTTTGCAGTCTTGATAAATTTTTCAGCATCTTCTATTGGAATTTCAGCGTTTTCCCATTCAACAGTTTGCTTTTTTTCTTTTATAGCTTTTTCCTTTTGCTCAATGAAGTCATTTAGTTTTTCAGGCGTTTTGAAATAAATTTTCTTTTCTCCGTGAACTTTATCTTTTATTACAATTCCCGGAATCCATTGTGATTTATATGGACTTGCAAAAGAGTAGAACTTTGGACTATAAACGCCAATTTCTTTTACTCTGTCGCTGTAAAAAACAGTAAAATCAATTACATCATCATCAAAAAACAATTCTGGGTGCTCAATAATTTCCTGAATTGCTTCTCGGTCTGAAATTTTCCTATGAGTTTTTATTTTTCGAAGTTCAGCTTTCTGATTTTCTGAAATAACTACTCTTGTTGTTTCTCCATTGTTTGATGAAACGGGATAAACATCACGAACCATTGGCAACTTATCAAAAGTATTGGTAAAGCCTATTGCGTTATCAATTTCAACTGATGGTATGATTTCAAAAATGCCGTTATTGAAATCAACGTCCAATTTGATTTTTTCAGGAACATATAATTCTTGATTGTTTAAAAATTGCTCTAAGGTCAATCCACTATCTTTTGAAAGTGATTTTAATTCTGATAATTTTTTAAGATTAGTAAAATTTCCTTTCTCGCTATCGGATAAGTAGTTGAATTCGTCAATAGCTTGACATAGCAAATATTGGTTTTCGGAAAGTAGATACTCGTTTTCTTCTACTTGTAAAATTGCTCCATTTCGAATTGTCTTTAATCTTGTTCCGTTAGGTGCAAAGTCATAAAATCCATATTTGAACTTGAAAGAATTATGTGTTAAAATTCCGTCTGATTCTACAAAAATCTCATACGGATAACCTTTAGGCAAATCCAATATTTGCTTATCAATATCATTTAACCTTAAAATATCAATACTATCAATTTCACAAGAGTTTTCCGTGTAATTCGCTAATCCGTTATCGTGTAATTCGTTAAGAATTGCAAGTTGAGATAGATATTCTGATTGCAGTTTTTCCCATTTAGAAACAGAGATATTGCTCTCAGATTCATTTAGGAAGTAGAAAGAAAATTTGTTGTTGTCTTGTTTATATTTAAACATTTATTCCTGCTATATTTTTAAACCAATATTCAAAAACTTGTTCCCATCTTAAATCTCCGTCATTATGAGTTAAGCGACCTTCTCTATTGGTATCATTTATACTGTATCCAGAACGATAAACAAGCATTGGCATTGAGCCATTTCTTAATTCATCTACACTTTCCAAACGATAATTTAAATTTGGTTTATTATTTCCACTCAATTTGTAAGCATAAAAGGCATAACCAGCATCACTAAATTCAATGAGCATATAGTCTCCAATGTAAAGGATAAATGCTGACACATCTCTGTTGCTTGAAACGACTTGAAATCGTCCTTCTAAATATTCTACAATTCTATTGTCTCTCTTGAGAATATTTTTAGTTTGAGTTGGTCCGTAAACTTTAAAAGAAACTCTGTTTTTTGATGCAACGTTAAGCCAAAAACGTTTTCTTCTTTCATCATTGATACAAACTCTAAAGAAAATATCAATAAACTGTTTAGCAATCCATTCGTCTAGAATATTTCTTGCTTCAATGATTTCTCTTCGTTCAATTTCAGTTGCATTTTCAAAAGCATTCCAATTTGAAACATTGCTTGGATCGCCTATTTGAGTAAAAGCGATCTTTTTTATACTGTCTTGTAGGTTAGAAAATTCAGGCTTATTGGCTTGAATAATTATTTTGCTGATTAATCTTTTATTTGTAGTTGAACTATTATGTTTTAGTAAGACTTGATTCAAATTTTCAATCTCATTTGATATATTATTTTTGTTCCTTTCGTAATAAGTTACAATAACTTTAGAGAAGTAGGCATAATCAAACCACGATTCAGGAACACCTAATATTTTTGTAGCTTCTTGAATTGGCTTGTTAAGTTTTGCTATGGTGTCGCCTAAAATCAAATCTCCATTTTTTGAGTTGAAAAATCTTTTGTTATTTTTGAATGAAGCTAAGGCACTTCGATTACCTGAATAATTGTCTAATTTTTGACTGATAAAATGCTCCAATTGCTCTAATGATTTCGGATATCTTGTTTCCCAATTCTTCAAAAAGCAATCTATCAAACCAACCAAAAATGAATCACGCCAGTTTGATTCTAATAAAGTCAAAGCATATTTCAGCTCATTTTCATTGATGAAAATGGAAGTTAAACTTTGTTCTGAATGATTCAAGGAATAGGTAAGCGTTCTTAATTCTCTTCGTTCAAAACTTGTATCTTTACTAATGATAGAATTTTTGAATTTTCTAAAAACTTGTGGAATAAGATTGTTTCCTGAAAACGAAAAAGAATTTGCCCCAACTTCTTCTGATATTTTTTGAAGTTTGTCAATTCTATGTTCATTCAAAGATGTAAGTGTAATTGGAATAATCTTTTGTGCCGACTGCTGAAATGCAGTCGGTGAAAAATGAAATTGTAATATGTCTTGTATCGTTGGCATATTAGTTTCTTCTTCCGTTCAACTTGCTAAGTTGTTCTGTTAGTTCTTCTAAAATATCTTCTTGTTTTGACGATGCTCCTGCAAGTGATTCCGCTGTCTTGGTCAAAGCATCGGTGTATTTACCTAAATAAGTTTCAAGGCTTCCTCCTACAGTAGCTTGATAATCTTTTAACCCAGTTGTTATTTTTCCAAAAATGTCTTGTAATCCTTTTTCTATAATTTCAAATTTCTGTGCGTAATCGGCAGAAACAGTTTTTGCTGTTTCTAAAGATTTTTGAATTTCAATAATTGTGTTGGAATTGTTTTGTAAGAACTGGTTTGTGTGCTTTGAAAACTCGTTTTGCGATTCCCCAAATTTGCTTGATGATGCGTTTATTTCCTGGGAAACATTTCTGAAAGTTGAAATAACCTTTTCCAGTTCTGATTGAGCTTGATTAAGTTTTGAAATGCTACCGTTTACTTCCGTGGATAGTCCGTTCATTTTTTCAATACTTGTATTGAAAGCACTCAAAAGATTTTCAGAAACTTGTAGGTTTTTAGATTGTTCGGTTAACAATGTTTGTTGTCCAGTTTGTAACCCTCCGACTTGCTCTCTCAATATCTTAATCATATCTTCAATCTGCATTTTCATTTGGTTGGTAGATTCTTCGGATTGAGAAAGTGTTTGCTTAGAAATTTGTTGCACAACTTCTTGTAATCCTCTAAAGTTTTCATTGAGGTTATCGGTCATGTTTTGCAATTTCAAAGGGAAGTCTGTTAATGACCCACCTGCTTGACCAAGTAACCCCGCCAATCGTTCCATTTCATTTTTAGTTTCTCCGCTCATTGAAGTTTTAAATTCTTCAATCATTTTACCCATTGATTCCTGCAATTCTTTTACAATATTTTGGGTCATATCGGTTGCTGGGTCTTTGAGTTTGTTGCCTAAACTCTCAATTTCGGCTTTTACCAATTTTAATTCAGCTACCACACCTTCTGTTGGGTTATTCAAAATTTGCTCAAAACCTGCTGAAATCGTTAAAGCTAAATCAGAAGAAAATGTTTGTAAGGATGTTGATTGCTTTTGAGATTCTTTATAAATATCCCGGAAAACATTTCCGGGTTTAATGGTGTTTCCGTTTTCATCAATAGTGTAGAAATCATTTCTTAATTCTTCAATTGCTTCGATTAGTTTATTTATGGCTTTTGTTTCATCGCTTAAAACTCCTTTTTCATTTTTGTTTTTTACAAACGATATTATCTTTGAGAAGATAATTGAAAGTGCTATTCCAACTATAGATGCAAGAAATGCTGTTTTTAATCCTTGCAATAATGTAGGAATACTTTTTTCAATATCTTCAGGATTAAAGAACCATAAGCCATAAGCAATACCGCCAAATGTTCCTAAAATACCTATCGTAGTAAACATTGAAGGAATTAATTCCAAGTCGTTTAGGTTTACTTCACTGTAGTTTTTCTTCGCAATATTGAGTACATAGAATCCATAAATTAGATATGAAAACAATGCTATTGCAATAAATATTTCAACTATGTTCATTTCTTTTCAATGTTTTTAAGTGCTTCGTTAATAATGGCTTCGCTAGTTGTTACAATTCTAAATTCAACTCGTCTAGATTTGTTATTGTCAATTGGTTGGTTGCTACCAAATGCAATTTTAAAATCTTTATCTACGGTTCGTCCATATGAAAGACCATTGGCTGTCAGCCAATATTGTAACCTATCTTTTTTATTTGTTTCAAGATTTATAAAACAATCTTGTTGTCTAAGAAAACCTAAAACATTTCTTGCTCTGTTTTGGGACAACTCCATATTGTCAATGTAGGGGTCGCTTGTTTTGTTAATGGGCTTAGTGTTTGTGTGTCCTTCAATACGGATTTCTGCAATTTTGTCTTTGTATTTATCTTGTAAAACAACCCTTAAATACTTAGGCAGAAACTCTCTTAAAATATTTTGGAAAGTAGGAGTAACATCTGATTTCCCTTCATCGAACAAAACTTGTGGGTTTGTAAATTTTATTGATAAGTCATTGTCAAGTTTTAAATTCCATTTTGCAAAATCCTTTTTAAAAGCTTCGTTCAATTCGTTGTATAAAGCAACTTTTGATTCTTCATAGTCCTTAAATATTTGATTTTGTTCCTTCTGTCGCTTTTCCATTAATGCCATATAAGAAATAGACATAAATAGAAAAATTACCATTAGAACCGTCATAAGGTCGGCTAAGGGAATCCAATGGCTTTCTTTCTTCGTTCCTGACATATATTTCTCTGAATTAGTTAAGAATGTCGAATGTAATTTTGTGCGGTTGGGGCAAAAGCAAATGTGCTGCAAAGCGTTGGCATTGTGCGTTGGTTAGTAGCTCTTTTGGTTTTGCCGAAGCGTTGGATTGTCTGTTCATTTTTTCGTCTGTTTAATTTAGCACTGTCGCTGGTTTAGGGTGACAGCTAACTCTAAAATATACGAAAGGTTTACGGACCGCCCTTTAGATTTGAACTTTGATTATTTATAATGTGAATCAAGAGTTGAAACTATAAAAAGCAAACAAGGAGCATTTTGTTAAATTGCAAAATGCTACAGTTACAATTAATTCAAATATACTGCCTTGTTTGCGAGTGCTATACTACAAAAAGTTGCTTGCACTACCAACGGCAAAGTAATAATTATAGTCCTCGATTTACGGATGCCGAAGCGATAACTATTTATCTTTTCTGCACCTTGCAAGGTGAATTTACGAATCGTTCAAGCTATAATTATATTGTTAATCATTGGTTAGACTGGTTTCCTGATTTACCATCTTATCAAGCCTATAATTTTCGGATAAACGAATTATACTGGCATTTTGAAGTTATTATTAATTATTTGGTTAGCCAGATTGATTATTCAGATTGTTATGCAAATGTCTGTTTAATTGATTCCTTACCAATTATGTTAGCTAAGTATCCTGATAGAGCTAAAGTAGCACCTATGTTAGCCAGTAAAGGATATTGCGATGCTAAATCACAATACTATCATGGAATTAAGCTACATTGCCTAGGAAAAGATAGGTTTGAGCAAATACCTAAACCAAGTATAATTCGTATTACAGCGGCCAATGTACATGATTTAACAGCTGTTAAGCCTATAATTTGTCAATTAAATAACCAATATGTCATTGGCGATAGAGCCTATGCATCAGAATCATTAAACCAGTTAATCAAAAAAAACAACTCAGCGGTTTTAACACCAGTAAAACGTAAAAAAGGTCAAAGAACAAAATCTGCTGAAGATAATTTAATCTCTAAGTATATCAGTGCTGTCAGGCAACCTATTGAATCTTTCTTTAAAGCGGACGGCTAGTCTGGTTGATAAACAAAACTGATATTCAGAATGCAGCTAAAGTCCGTTCTGAAAAGGCTTTGTGGACGCACTGCTTTGGAAGAATTGCTTCAGCTTTAATTTTATTCATCATTAACCCTTGATTCACATTATTTTAGTATTATTCAAATAATACATTTGATTTTTGATGTCGTACTTTTTAGATATTATCATTTTATATAAGAAAGGAAATGAGACAATTTTGTAAAAAACCAGTAAATCTCCATTTAATTATTTACTTAATTTCCTTCTAAAATGATCTTCTATCTAATCTTTGACTTTAGCCCCAAAATTAAAAAAATAGTGCCATTTAATAAAATATTTTAATTTATATTGATTAATCGGTACTCAAAAAATAGTTAACTAATCTCTCCTTTTATTTCCCATGCCTATCACGTTTTTAACTAGCCAAGAAAGAACCAAATATCAAGAATTACCTGCGGTTTTAGAAGAAAATGTTCTCAGGCAATATTTTCATCTAACAAAAAGTGATTTAGATTTTCTTGACAAGTATCATGGATATGTTAATCGTTTAGCCATTGCTTTACAAATTGGTATTGTTCGTTACTTCGGGTACTTACCTATTTCTTGGCAAATAAATGTTAGCACGCAACTACTAAATTTTATGGGCTTTGAGTTAAAAACAAAGTTTCCAATAGAAATCAATATAGAAGACTATGGCAAACGAGAAAAAACACGCACAGAGCATTTACAAGAAATAATCAAACACTTAAATTTTCGTAAATGGCAACCCTTGATGGATGAACCCATCTTTGAAAAGTGGCTTGTCGAACAAGGAATGGTTGGGGTGGTCTTGATTCGACGGACACTTGAAAAGTGTACTTTTACAAAATTATGCCAAATCAAGTAAATAACAAACGGGGTCAAAAGTATGACCAATCATTCAAGGAGCAGGTACTTCAAAAAGTACGAGGGGGTCAAAGTGTGCCGAAAGTAGCCATCGAATTGGGCATTAGAGAGAGTGTCATTTATCAGTGGCAGGGTAAATTAGGCACTGACGACAAGCGAAAAATTAGCGACCTGGAAAAAGAGGTTTTTCAACTCAGGAATCAGCTAAAGCAGGTTGAAATGGAGCGAGACATCTTAAAAAAAACCACAGCCATTTTTACCAAGTCGGGATAGTGGACAAGTATGAATTTGTTAAGCAAGAGCAACAAAACTATCCTGTTAGAATTATGTGTAATGTACTCCATATCAGCAAAAGTAGCTATTATATCTACATCAAAGGTCAGAGCCATCAACAGCCTGTGGAAAGTGGTTTAAGCGATGAATTACGGCAGGTTTTTCAGAACCATAGTCGTTATGGTTCGAGAAGACTACAGGCACAGATGAAAGGTATGGGCTATAAAGTTGGCCGTCATGGTGTGCGTAAATTGCTTAGGGAGCAAGGTTTGAAGGCCATTCAGCCACTATCTTTTGTTCCTAAAACAACTAACAGTAAGCATGGATTGGTGGCTTGTCCTAACTTGCTGGGTATCGGTTTTGAGGCTCATAGACCTAATCAAACATGGGTTTCCGACATTACATATATACCACTCAAAGGTGGTAAATGGGCATATTTGGCAGTTTGGACAGACCTTTATACCCGAAGAATTGTAGGCTGGGCAATAGACACCTCAATGACACAAGAGCTCATTATTATAGCCCTCAATAGTGCTATAAAACGCTATAAACCAACAACAGGGTTAATAGTTCATTCTGATAGAGGGGGGCAGTATTTTGGACTCAAATTTAGGCAAATTATTGACAAGCATCTGTTTATACAAAGTATGGCAGGTGTAAAGGCTGCCTATGAGAACGCTCACGCAGAGTCTATTTGGGCAACCATTAAGCGTGAGTTAATTGAAAATGGTAGCTTTGAATCATTGGAAGATGCTAAAACCGAACTTTTTGACTATATTGAGGTCTATTACAACCGGCAACGTAGGCATTCGGCTTTAAATTACCAAAGCCCAGAAATATTTGAACAGCAGTACAATCAAAATCAATTAAATAACTTACAAACTAAGGTGTCCGCCATTTGAGGACCACCCCACGCTTAAAAGCTAATATAGGCGATAAATATTTCATAAAGCAATTATTTTATCTGCTTCTCTAATTCCACTTAAATATGCTCCGTGTGCTGTTGAAAAATAGTCAATATGTGTATGCTCTCCTGCAAAGAATAATTTGCCATATACTTCTTCTGCCAAGTCGTCAAAATGTTGCATTTCTGTTCCAACTTGTGTAAAAGAATAAGAACCAAATGAATTTTCATTAGTTTGCCATTGGGTTCTTAACATATTTGTAGGATTTGGAATGCTGTTCCCATAAATATCTCTTAAATGCAACATTATTTCGCCTATAATTTGTGCATCAGTCATTGCTTCAGTTTGCCTTGCATAATTTGCATAAGCAAAAGTCATCAAAGCATTTACATTTGGGTGAAACTTTTTTACATTCACAAAATAGTTAAATTTATCTTTAATTTCAGGTGTATAGTATATGTATTGTTTATTGTCCCAAAAAGCAGTATTCCAAGTAAGTAAAAATTTATTTACACAATTCATCCCTACTTTTTGAATGGCAGTTTGTTTGGCTATTGGTAAATTTGGGACAAACTGAATTTTTCCTGATTTTAATACACCCAAGGGAACTGTTACTATAACATAATCAGCTTCTGTTACATTGCCATTATGAGTAATTTTTACTTTTATATCTATATAGTCAATTTTTGAAACTCGTTGGTTTAATTGAATATTTAAGCCACTTGCCAAATAGTTTGGAATAGTGTCATAGCCATTAGTAGAAATTCGTTCTTCACCAGAAAACTCTTCTCCTTCTTCATACAAAGTTGAAGAAACTTTGTCCAAGTCGCCTAAGTCAAATGTAATGTATGTTGAAAGTAAGAACTTCCATAGGCGGTCGTTTACTTTTGTTGGGTATAAACGATTAAAAACTGTTTCAAAACTCTGAGAGGCACCACCACTATTTTTTAGACTGTTTAAAATAATTTCAAATTCAGTTTCTGCATCATTGAAAACAGCATTATTTCTTAAAACGCCAGTAATGTCGTAGCAAACCAAACTTTCATCATCGGTAAAAGCAGTACTCATACCTGCTTGTTGAGCTAAGGTTGTTATAGGATTACCACTAGTACCGTGAATCCAACTTGCACCTTCATCAAAAGCTACTCCTAAGGTTCGATTGGTTCGTAGTCGTCCGCCAATTTTATCTTGGGCTTCAAGAACAGTAACATTAAAACCATTTTCTTTCAATTTTTTGGCTGCTGCCAAACCTGATATACCTGCACCAATAACAATAACAGTTTTTTCATTGGGTTCGTGGTCATCTTCTTTATTACAAGAACTTGCTAATAGAGATGGTGTCAAAAGTAATATGGGCAAACCTGTTAGATTATCTTTAATAAACTTTCGTCTCTGCATATTATTAATTTTTCGGTCTGTTGTTCTAAAATGGCAAAGAACAGTTTTCGGCTTGGTGAAGGTTAGAATTTCGAAGTACAAATACTCATTTAAGCACAAATGTTCAACAGAATTCTAAATTTAGGTTTTGAACACTTTCGAGTAAGACAGCCACTAATGGTCTTAGGGGTTTATGTTGGGGAAACGCGTGTTAGCGGCTCGGCTATTATTTTTTTTATGACTATTTCCCAATTTTCTATAAAGAGTTTAATTTCTTCTTTAACTCAATGGATAAATCGAATTTTTTGTAAGGTATCTCTTTTGAATTTTCACAATATGTTAATCCATTTGGTCCTATCCACTGCTCATAGTCACTATTCTTGATAGTGGTAAAATGTGTCCATTCGTTATTTTTCTCTTTATCTATAGTCGTAAAAAGTCCGCATAAAATATAAAGTATCTCTTTATTTGGCTTTATACTGTATTTGATTTGAACATTCTTAAATTGTGTTGGCAAAGGTTGTTGGTTCTTATAAAAATCATTAGCCGAAACTTCAATTATTGATTTGACTACCGCATCCAAAGAATCATTTCTTGCAATTACGGAAGGAATACTGTCAATACTTACCTGAGAAGTAGCTGTTTGAGTTTTGTTCGACCGTGTATTACAAGAAATTAAAAGAATTGTCAAAAAAGCCACCATAATTTTTAAATACATTCTGGGTTTGGCAAATGTCTGTCTTTTTTTAGTGGTTCTTTTCATTTTTAATTAATATTGATTATAAATTATTTTATTGCGTGACCTTTAATGACTCTTAGCTTGGCGAAGTCAGGGGTTTGGAAACCATCAGCCAAAATTAGTGTTGATAGAAGTACAAATGCTCAGTTGCTTCCGACTGCCCTGCTTTTGTCAAACGGATTGTTAGTGGGTATTTTTCTCTTTATAAATACTATTGCTGTGAATATGATAAATAAAATACTTCCATCTAAAATGAACTTATTTATTTCAAACATTGAATTTGTATTTTCTTCAATTAACCAGTTATTTTTTTCTATACGAAACTTTACTTCATGCTTATTTTCATTATTTAATATAAATTGTTTCTGTGGCAAGCCTTTATGACTCAAAATCAGTTCACATTGATTGTTTGGCATATCCTTAAAAAGGATATTTTTAATATGATAAGCTGTGATTTTTTGAGGCACATTTTCCAATTCAGCAAAAAGCGTTGTTTCATGACCTAATTGAATTTGTGGATTAGTAAGTTTAATGGTATCATTGTTAATGACAACAAAACAGCTTTTGCTGAAATGCTTAATTGCTAACATCTTAAACTCTTGTGGGGTTTTATAGGCATCTTTACCATAACGATAAATTACCTCTCCTTCAAATGCAGCTAATGAACTTTTAATTACAATAAAGTTTTTCCCTTTTTGTTCATAAATCATTAGGCTTGAAAGGTCTGGGCTATGAGCAAATAAGAATGGCTTAAATAATATCATTCCTATTATAGTTAGTATTAATTTAAAGTTCATTAATTATTGAGCATACGCTCCTGCTAAACTGTTGATAAAATTATTAGAACCGGCTTTGTCGACATGATAATGGTATCCTCTTGTAGCGTCATAATGGCCACGACTTGCATCAAGGTCGGTATATTCCGTTCCAGAAGCACTTAATCTTTCATATATTCCAAAACCATCTAAGGCATACCCAATCATAGCAGCATGCCCGTCTAATTGATGAATTTTTGTAGATTTTCCTGTTGCTGCATGATAGTGATAACCTGCACCAATATTAATATGTCCACCTGCATCATCAAAAGGTGCCAATGTATATGCTCCTAAAATAGCACTTACAGGAGCTGGGGCATCAAACACAACACCATTGAAAGCAATGCCTCTTATTGTTGGTCCTGAAGAACCTGGGCCTGCACCAAAACTTACAGGAGAAGACAATTTTACCGGAGTTATAGGTATATAAATAGTTTTTGTTACCGAAGAAACATAGGAAGGCAGACATTCAACACAGTAGTTTTTATATTGAACACCAACATTTGGATTTGCAGCAGCCTGACAATCAGCTTGGGTCAATGTTTTTGTTATTTCACCAGTTGTTTTATTATACATTTGCCAAGTTGTGTTATTGTAAAAAGTAGCTAAATTTTTAATAAATGCACCATCTACATCATATACATTCCCATTCTCTATCCAAATGCCCCCTTTGGAGGCATCATCTGAAATGTTTGTAGGACACCAAGGACCTTGGATATGGTCAGTTGGTGTACTTTTTGTGACAATTTTGTAGCAAAGAGCAGACGTACCATTTGATAGCGTTCTTGTTTCGGTTGAAATAGTTACGTTTCCAGATGATGTTAGGAATTTTGTTGCGTCTACATTAATTACTGTACCATTATTGGTAGGTGTTGTAGTACCACCATCTTTACTACAAGACATCAAGGCACATATTAGTGCTACAAATAAGAGATTTTTGTAATTCATACATTTTATAATAAAAAGTTAATATGATACCATTTGTGCGGTAGCTAAACTTACATTTTACTTAAACTTTTTAGAATAATTATCACTGCTCTTTTTGAAAAAACACTGTATCTTTTCTCTAAAACTTAATATCAAAAGTTCTCATCAAAATAGAAAAAAATAAATCGACCTCTCTAAGAAAAATACAATGATTTTATAATTAGAAATTTTAACATTTCTATATAACCAGTACAAATTATGTGGCTACAAACATAATGCAATAAGGGAAGTTTGCCAATGCTATTTCCGTTTAGTAAAGTAATTGGTCTATTAAAGAAAAGAGTAAAGGGGAGGATCTCGACTAGACGTAATTTTCGTTACAAAAAACTCACAAAAAGGTGGAAAGCAAAAGTAAACTATGTACCGCATCCTCAAAATCGAGTAATTGCGCATGCCTATCTGTAAGAAAAAATTATTAGCAGAAGAAAAATCAAAAACAAATTATACTTTCTTAAAGATGTAACCCTCTGAAAATCATACAATAATGGAATTTACAAGGAAAGCCAATACACAAAAGTTATCAGCATTACAGGGTATAATCTTATTTATATTTTATGATAAAATATTCAATGATACCATCTGCCTTAAAATGGGTCATAAACTATCATAATTCTAGAATCACAACCAAAATAACGTCTTAAGCTAAGTTACCTTTTTTACATTTTCAGTCAAAAGTTATAAAATTTAATATTTACCTAAAACCCTAACAATAAAAATGAACAGATTCCTTATTTTACTACTTATGGTCTTTGGCATATAGCTGGTTTTGGAATTGTTACCGAAAGCCCTATTGTTACATTAGCCCGGAGGTTTCATTAGCATCCTCTACCGTAATTGATAGTACTAATATCCTAGCAAGTAAATCTGCTGATACCGTAAAATTGACACAAGAAGAACAGATTCTTTTTAAACCCATTGATGTCTATTTTCTATCAGGTCAAGTAAGTATTTTACATACTCCGGAAGTAGATACATTCCTCTTGACTGCAAAAAAATATTTAAGCAGGTACCCCCAAAAGCAATTATTGATTACTGGGTATACCGATAGTGATGGCTCTGATGAGTTAAACCTGAGACTTTCTAAGATACGAGCAAACAAAGTAAAAGGTTTACTAGCAACTGATGGTGTCAATTCTAATCAGATGATTACAGAAGGAAGAGGTGAAAAGGAACCTATAGCTTCTAATGATACCAATGAAGGTAAGTCTAAAAATCGTCGTGCAACCATAAGGCTAAAAGAGTAAGCTATAGCCGAACACTTTTTTATGTTTAATCAATTAAATACTTTTTATATAATGGAAAATCTAAAATGTCTATTCAATAATTTCCCTTGGGATATATTCTTTTTTTGGTTCTTGCCCATACTATTATTAGCATTATTATTATGGTGGTTTATGAATAAAAAGATTAACAATTTAGAGAACTATAATGCAGATCTGGAAGATGAAATAAAGACATTAAAGAGTGAATTGAAGGCTTATCTTAAGGCAACAAACATAACAACTGGTCTAGGCACTTTATCAAATCAATTCGTTGATGACCTCAAAATCGTGGAAGGGATCGGTCCCAAAATCGAAGAATTACTTAATAAAGTGGGTATCTATACTTTCTCTCAATTGGCAAATACATCAGTGATTCAATTAAAAGAAATTTTAAATAAGGCAGGAAGTAGGTTCCAGATTCATGATCCAACCACTTGGGCAGCTCAAGCAGCTATGGCTCGTGATGGGAAATGGGAAGAACTAAAAAAATGGCAGGACGAGCTTTATAAAGGGAAACTATGATACATAAAGGAAGTGTAACTGAACTATTGACTAGATAGAGGTTCAAAATCTTTCCACAAATAACTTATAATTGAGAAAATCTCAATCTGTAAGTCAATGTCCATTTTTAGAAATATTTTATATTCATATCTATCAAAAGTAGGGCTAACGAAGACATGTTATCAAGCCCTACTTTTTGTGAGAATGTCCCATTAAATAGATACTCTTATTTGCATAAATTTTACAAATATGTAAAGTGTAGTACCCCGTGTTTCATTTAGGCCAAAAGCGTATTAAGTATTATTTAAGTCGCTATCATATATAAATGTTTCAAAAGGAACAGGCTACTATTTTCTTAAAAGAATCGAAACAGCGAAATGCTATTTAACTAAAATATCTACAAAACAGTGTAAAAAGTTAATTATCCTATTTAAAAATATAAAAACAGATTCTTGGGCATCGTATTCAGCTATATATTAAGTTTTTATCATTTAAAGACCCAACTGGAAAATTGAAAAAATCTATCAATATACTGCTATAAGACTCAGAACTTTACAAATTTTCCCAAAGTATAATCAGGCTTCTGCTTAGAATACATATGGCCTAGAGAGACAATGGACATGAGTTACAAGTCAAATAGAATTTGTTAGTCTCTTTCTGTTTTGATGGCCATATATTACTCTCCAATTAAGTTTTGACATCTGTATCAATTTTTTATTTATTGATACTTATAAATATTTCAGTGATGCAGTTTTCGTTTAACTCAACTACAAAACTTCTCGAGAATTTACAAAATTCAGGAATTAATGAGGAAATTTTGTTGCAACTTATACAGCATATTAAGTCCATTACCCTAAAGCCTAATCAACTGCTCTTAAAGGCTGGGCAAATAAACACGCACCTTTACTATGTCCTTGCTGGTGGCTTTGTATGTCGGTTTGTTAGTGGTGATGGCGAAGTAAAACGCACTATAAATTTTTACCTCAATGAACTTCACCCCGTTATGGCGTGTATAGATAGCTATTTTTCGCAAACGAAAACCCAATGCGAACTGAAAGCTATTGCTAAATCAACGGTTTTGGCAATTCCAAAAACAGAACTTGATAAAATTTTAAATTTAGACGATAAATTTAAAACCCTATACGATAACCTACTGACTAGGGCTTTAATTGAAGAAAATGACCTAAAACTTAAAATTATTTCTTCAAAACCCGATGAACTTTATCAATATATTCTCAGAGAATTTGCTGTAGTAGTTCAGAAAGTTCCTTCAAAATATATTGCCGAACTGATGGGTATTTCGGCCGAATGGCTCAGTAAATTGAAATCGAAACAGCGTTTTATTTCTTGAATTAATTCAAATAAGAATATAGAATTAAAGTCAGAACTTTGCAAAAAACATATTAAACTATGAAAAAAGCATTTGTGGGATATTCTGACGAAGATAAAAAAGAACTTTTCTCAAAATTTTATATCACCTCATTCGCCCCATTGTCGGCAGAGGTAATGGAAGCATTAAACAAGCCTTTAGTATGGGGTAGTATGCTCGATATAGAGCACATGACTGCACTTGAATCTGAAGGCTACATGGATGTAGAAACAGGGTTTTGTGTAGATACTGATGGTAGTACGATGGTAGCTGTAAAAACCCCTATGCCAAATATATCACCCAAAATGTGGAATTGGTGGTTTGGATGGCATGGTTCGCAAGATAGCCGCTATAAACTTTGGCATCCTGCGGCTCATTTGTCGGCTAAGTGGGAAGACGGACGCAGCGACAATGGCTATATTGGTCGAAACTCAATAATCAAAGAATACATTGGCGAAAATTTGCTCAATGCCTCCATTCAGTTTAAGTCACCCTTAGCATTTGGGTTTTCAAACGCTGCTCTCAATCAAAAAGAAAAGGTGGTATATATCTGTGCCGAATTGGGGCATCCTACCTTACCGGTAAATTATGGTTATCTAATTCATCAGGTCAGAAAGACTACCAATGGTGCCGAAATGCGTTCTCGTTTTTGGGTAGGTGGTAAATACGTTTCGCTCAGAAAAGAAGGAAAAATAGCCGAAGCTGTAACTGCCTTTTTGAAAACCATCAAGTCTTTACCCCAAAATTTTGGGCATGATTTATTAAAACATTGTTCAGAAGAAATGAGCCATTTGGCAACATTTTTACCACAACTTTATAAAGAGTTTTTTGACGAAAATCAATTAATAATCAGTGGTTTAACACATTCAAAAGACGAAAGTGATTTTGAAAAAATTATGTTTGGTTTGCTGTACAACAAGCAGCATTTTGGGCGTGTACCTGATATAATTGCCGAGCCCAAAACGGTTGAAGACGTTATTGCTATTATACGATATGCCAACAAAGTGGGCAAACGAGTAACAGTGCTTTCAGGCGGGAGAAGTTTTAGTGCCAATGCTATGCGAAATGATGTAATTGTAATTTCGATGCAAAATTTCAAGCATTACACCTTAAACGTAGAAGCTATGACGGCCACCGCCGAACCAGGCTTGGGTGGGGCGGATTTGATGAAAGTTTTATATAAAAACGATTTATTTTTTCCTACGGGGCATTGCGAAGGTGTGTGTATAGGTGGTTATCTATTACAAGGGGGTTATGGCTGGAATGGACGTAAACTGGGCATTGCCTGCAAAAGCGTTTTGGGTTTAGATATTGTTACGGCAAGTGGTGAGTTGGTTCATGCCAATGCCACACAAAACACCGATTTGTATTGGGCGGCTAGAGGGGCTGGAGCTGGCTTTTTTGGGGTAGTTGTAAGGTTTTATTTACAACTCTATACTTTGCCTAAATATCAGGCAATTATTGCTCACGATTTTTCTATCAAATACCTCGAAGATGTGTATTATTGGGCGTATGAGGTAGGACCATCTGTGCCAAAAACAGTAGAGTTTCAGATGATGATGAACCGAAATATGATGAACCTACTTGGGCCGGGTATAGAGGCTTTTGCCCCTATTTTTGCCAATACAAGAGATGAGTTTGAAGAAGCCAAGCAGTTTATGGAAAATAGCCCTATCAAGCAAAAAGCCTTAATTCGTACTCCTGCTTTCAACCCAGGCATTAATGTTTTTTACAAAGCTACCATGGAGCATTATCCTGCCAATTACAATTATGGCGTAGACAACATGTGGACACACGCCAGTATTGACGAGCTACTGCCATATATTAAAGAAATTGCCGAAACGTTGCCCCCTGCCCCTTCACATTTTTTGTGGCTCAACTGGTATCCCGATCCACTTGATACTGACATGGCATATAGCAAAGAGGATAATATTTATATGGCATTGTATAGCTGTTGGAAAAACCAAGAAGATACACCTCACTATACCAATTGGGCATCAGATATGGTGCGTAGAATGCAACACTATTCATCGGGTATCCAGCTGGCAGACGAAGGATTGCACAAGCGGAGTGACAAATTTTTGAGTGATGACAACTTTCACAAACTACAAGCCATTCGTGCTGACAGAGACCCACAAGGGTTATTTATGGAATGGCATAGTCACCGATTTTAGTAAGTCTTTTTTATTAGGTTTTCCTTGATAATTGGTTTAAAAAAGGGAGTCAGTTAAAAATCCTGTCTATAAAAGGCTGGATTTGGTTTTGTTGGTAATTGTAATCTATGTTTTTGCACAATTTTTAGTAAATCACTCAGTATTTTAAATTGGCTTCTCATTGGAAATTCTGATAAATGAATTAATCTAGGCTTCCCTTTTATATGGCTCTCAAAAGTTAGCAAAAGGATAAAGAATATTTTCTTCATGTGTATGGGTGTGGAACGAGCCGATGTTCAGGTTTAAGCGGGAGAGTTCTCCCCAGCGTTTATCAAGGAGAGGGGGATAAAACTCATGCTGCCCTGTAAACAAGAAAGCTGTTATGCTCATCGGTGTTTGAATGATATGGCTGCAAACATAAGGCAATGGGAGAAGTTTGCCAATGCAATTTCCGATTAGCGAAGAAATAGGTCTATTAAGGAAAAGGGAGGGGCACTCGGCTTATTTGTTTGAAGACTGTACAGCAGTGTCTTTATTTGTTTTTTGAAAATTCCGGTGAATCCTAAACGAACGAATCGCAACGAGTTCTGAAACACTTGACTGAATCATTGCCGCTACTGATGCCGTTTTGAATAGAATCATTTAGCAACCCCAAAGCTCACAAGGCTCATTACTTTTCTAAACCGAAAATAAAAATTCATTTCTTGTTGTGAAGGCTTCATACGAACTCATTCGAATTTTATAGCTTAGCTCTTGCAACTTTTGAGAATAGGGGTTAATAACTGCTATGTCTAAAATTCATTTTCTTATCAACCAATCTTTACCGAAGACCAAAATCATTGTCTAATTAAACGCCCATTTATTCAAACTGGCTTCTAACTGGCGTTTACGAATTCTGGTTGTACTACCCAATTTGCTGTGCCAAACCCTATCCATCGGATGCCCGTTGGCATGGGTGAAGATACTATCAATGTTATTTTTGAGTGCCAATTGAATCGTATCAGTGTTTAATGCAGCCGAGGTTGTCATCACAAACGAAGTAACCTTATGAGCTGCAATGTGTTTTTTGATGGGTTCGCTGTCTTTTATAGGAACTCTAATCTCAAACATATCATCTTTGATGTGTAGATAAATGCCGTATGTATTCAAGAAAATTTGCATCCTTTATTTTAACCAAATTTGTGTCGAAAGTATTTATGTGAATGTCAAATTGTACTACTTTCACAGTTTTTTCTTCTTTTCTTGAAACTCCTCTATCTCCTTTTTTACTTCTTCTAAAAGTTGGTTTTCTGAAGGTAGGTAAAGCTGGTATTGGCTTGCCAAAATTGTTTTATTATCACTTGGTAATGTAAATTTAACTACCGAATCATTTTTGTCAGCACAAAGCAAGATTCCAATAGTTGAGTTTTCATGTGGCAATTTCTCAATTCTATCATAATAATTGACATACATTTGGAGTTGCCCTATGTGTTGATGACTTAGTTTTTCTGTTTTTATTTCAATGATTACAAAGCATTGTAATAAGCGATTATAAAACACCAAATCCACAAAAAAATCATCCCCATCTAAATGAATTCTCTTTTGTCGAGCAACAAACGAAAACCCATTCCCTAGCTCGAGCAAAAAATCTTGTAGATGCGTGATGATAGCATTTTCAAGGTCTTTTTCGTAATAACTGGCTTGTGGTTTTAGGTCTAAAAATTCTAAAACCATTGGGTCTTTGATGATTTCTTGGGGCGATTGTGGTAGTTTCTCTTGTTTGGCCACTTCTAAAACACTCGTTTTATCATTGCTCAACAAAAGCCTTTCATAAAGTTGGCTATTTATCTGCCTTTCGAGTTGGCGAGACGACCAGTTGTTTTTTGAAGATTCTTCAAAATAATATAGCCTTTTATCATCATTATTAATGCTAATCAATAGTTTATAATGTGTCCAACTCAATTGCGTCCGCAGTGTGGACGCAATTGGGTATATCCGATAAAACTGTCGATAACGTTCCAACTGCCGAATCGAAAAACCACTTCCAAATTCAGGTTCAAGTTCTTCCGATAAAGTTTTTAATAAATATTTACCGTATTCGGCACGCTGTTGTCCGCCTTGTTCTTCTTCCAAAATACGTTTACCAATCTGCCAATACATTAAAACACGCTCAAAATCAACCGACCGAATGGCTCGTTGTTTGGCTTCTTGAATAATATTTCGTAAATCTTGTAGTATCATCATGGTTAGTTGATTTTTTAATTGTGCCAAAACCCCTCGATGGTGATTTACCAATACCTACGCCATCGGGTAGTAGGGCGTTAGTAGTAAATTCTCCTGCAAAAGCCAGCATTATTTTGTTCTTCAATTGAGTTTCATGCTCCGAAACGTTTATTTGTGCTATGATTCGTTCTTGCGATTCAAGGAATAGCCCTACGGTAATGTGCTGAAATGTATGATGAGTTTTGAGAAGAGAAGCAATGAGGCGTAACTTTGGTAAATGTGTCTAGTAAATATCAAAGTAAACTGCTCTCATTCCATTCTACAAAAGTCGTTAAAAATGGCATCAAAACCACAGGGAGGCAAAATTTTTTATGCCATAGCTGTAGTAAACAATTTCATCGGACCGCCGATGCGGTGGGAATATTTATATCAAGGAGCAAATCCATTGATAAAATCCCAGGTAAAGAGTTCTTTACTTCATAGTAGTGGTATTCGAGACTGTTATAAGGTGTATGGCATAAGCCCTCAAACCACCTTAAATCTTATACTTTCAGAAGGAAAAAAAAGTACAGATTTCCCCTCGGCAAAAGTATTATGAGCGTATCGAAATTGATGAAATGTTTTCTTTTGCAAGCAAAAAGTGCAAAAAAGTTTGGATATTCTATGCTTATGCACCCGAAACAAAAGAAATTTTAGCGGTAACAATGGGTAAACGAAATCAAAAGCAGTTACAAAGTTTAATGGTACAGATTAAAAACCTTCATATTGAGATCGGGTTTTATTGCACTGATAGATTTGAAGCATTCAAAGAAGTTTTACCTTATTGCAAACATTTAATTGGTAAAAAATTTACAAAGAATATTGAAGGGGTCAATACTCCTATTCGCTCTAAAATCGCTAGATTTCATCGTCGCACTACCGCACGGGCGGCCCCGCAAGTTTTCAAAGAAGCTAACTATTCAATGGTTTTTGATGAAAATATTCATTTTCTATTTCAACCAAATGCCATCATACATTTAAGAACATACCCTTGGAAAGACTCTAACAGCAACAAAACTAATATATTGGCTCAATGGTAAAAGACAATTATTAATAAAGTCATTCTATAAAAGTTCTTTAAGTGAAAGAGCTTTTTCAGCCAATAATTCACAATTCTTCTTTGTTTTTAGATTCTCACTTAGTTTTTTTATCTCAATCAATAGCTTTTCTTTTCTATCAACATTTGCAGAATCATCTTTAGTGGTTTTAGTCATCAAATTTTCAAGGTTGTGAACCGAATTATCAGGAACATTAGCATTGGCTAATTCTTGAATTTCTTTCTTACTGATTTTACCTTTTCCTTGTAAAACGTCATTTCTTAATTCTGAAGATAATTTATTTAAACCTTCTGCATATTTTCCATCATTTTTGATTGTTCTTGAAGTTACATTAAATTGTTCTGCTAAATTTTCTGCTATGTTTACTACCTCTTCTCCCCTACCCTCCTGAGCTAATTGTAATGCTATCCCACGTTTTCCTTTCTGTGCATTATATTTTAATCCTCTGTAATACGATTCTTCTTCTAAGGTCAGATTTCGACGCCCAATTTGTAAATCAATCATGTAATCCTTCACGGCGTCTATTCCATCAAATGTTTTGAGCATGATTTTAAAATCAATCGTATTCTGTTTACAAATTCGATAACGGTTATGACCATCCACTAACACATAAACCGATAGTTCTGATTCTCCCCTACCTAATTCATAATCTGAAGTTTCCCATAAAATCAGAGCATCTTGGCATCCATGAGTTAAGATATTTTGTTCTAATTGAGAAAACTGTTCGTTTGTTAGTGGACGTATAAATGCCTGTAATTCGGGTAATATCTGGATATTTGATTTAACTCTTTCAATATCATTAAAGGCTCCAAGAACTGTTGGTTTAGGTGAATTATGAATTGCCGTGAGTTCTTGGGCTTTTTTCTTAAAAAGTTCTTTTTTTGATGTCATTTCAGTAATTATTTTTCAATAGATGCTACTTCTCTCGCTAATTCTAAATATTGCTTTGCTGCCTTTGATTTTCCATCAAACTTAAAAATATCTTCATTGAGGTATTGGCTTTGTTTTAATACAGTTTGACTCTCAATCATGCTTTTAAAAATCGGTATTGATGGATAGGTTTCTGATACATTTTCCATCACGACTTGGTGAATAGTTTGATTAGGATGAACCATGGTAAACAAAAAACCTCTTACCTTCAAAGTTAGATTTGTATATTCTTTTACATTATCAATTTTTTCTATCAAATTTCTAACACCATTAAACGCTGAACTTTCTGGTTGGATTGGAATAATGCACTCTGCTGAAGCATTTAATGCCGAAATGGTCATGACGCCTAAGGATGGCGGACAATCGAAAAGGATAAAATCATATTGGTCGGTAAATGCTTGAATCTTCCGAGCTAAACGCATTTCAGCCCCAACTTCTGTAATTAGCTTAATTTCATAAGTTGCCATCTTAATATCGGATGGAGAAAGATGAAGATTTTCTTCTATTTCGATAATAGGAAGTGTTTCTTTTGAAATCAATGATTCTATTACTTGTTTCTCTGGATTATGAATCCCAAAGCACTGTGAAAGATTTCCTTGAGAATCCATATCTACTAACAAAACTTTATAGCCAAGTAGCGTGAGTGCTTTTCCTAAATTAATTGTGGTGGTGGTCTTCCCTACTCCACCTTTATGATTAATTAATGAAATGCTTCTTGCCTTTGAAAACATCTGTTCAGAATATCCATAATTCCTCATAACGGCTTCTAATTTTTCAAGATGTTTCGCCGAGAATGGCTGTACTCCCTCAAGTGCCTTATAGATGGTTGTGTTGGGTATACCCGCTTCTTTTTCTAACTGAGTTCGATTAATAGATGGTTTAGAGTTTAGAAATTTTCGTACAATTTCGATACTTATCATGTTAATTATCAGGTTTATGACGTACAAATATATAAAAAAACATATATTGATAAAATATTTATATAAAAATCAATATATAAGTAAATCCCAAAAGTGAAAACGTTTCACTTTTGTAAGTTTATCATATTATTTACACAATAAGTAAAAATAAAATCCAATAAGTGAAAACGTTTCACTTATTGGAAAGCATTATATATTCTCGTAAGTTTTTTTAAAAGAAGCATACAGGTATGTCCCCATTTTTGTTATAGTTATATTTGACTATAAGTACTATATTTTATCATTAAAAATGGGAGGGGAGAATTATTCTAAATTCATTAGAACAGATATAAACTTTTTATCATCTATAACAAAAATGGGGAGTAGAATCTTTAAAATGACAAAAATCACTAATCTTACCATAATTTTGACGAAATAATGTGGGTGAGTGATACATCGTAAATTTTCATATATCAAAAAAAGGTAGATTTACAGGCTGAAATGATAATTCAACTAAAATCCTTTCTCGTTTAGCATATTTTTAGCCTTATTTATATTCCCCAAATCCGTTATAAAAATATCTATAACAAAAATGAGGTATTGTTATGCCTAAAAAATATATGACCAATAACCTCCATTTTCTATTTGAAACGTCTAATAATATGATTAAAGACTATATAAAAACTTCTTAAATTGAATTTCCCCGGAAACGTTATATTTAGTTGATATAACATTTTTGGGGAATGGGTGACTTTATAATTTAAAATGGCTATTGATAGGAAAATATCAATAGAGGATTTTATTGATATTTTTTATTTGTTTTTAGTAAATTTTATCTCTTTCATCATCATTACTAAATGTTTGATGTATTTTTATTTATTTTAATATTACATTTTAAAATATTTCAGCATCTGTAACTATCTAATAATCAGTTGATTATTAGTATAAATATAGCAAAAATGGGGTGTAGTATAACACTTTTGGGGACTGTTATAACGAAAATGGGGATATATATAACATTTATGGGGTTTAATATATCAAAAATGGGGATAGTATAACAAAAATGGGGCTAAATATAACAATATAAAAATATGTGTTATATTTGAAATTATTTTTACACGATGAAGAAGAAAAAGACTGACGAGACTAAAACAGTTAAACTCATTAAGAAATCCAACGATTTAGTCGAGGGGCGTTATCGGTTTGATATTTGGGAAACACGAGTATTTACCAAAATGCTTACTATGATAAAAGCTGATGATGAGGATTTTAAAGAATATAGAATTTTTTTAAAAGATGTAGTAAAAGATTTCGGTTTATCTCATAAAAACTCATACCAGATGCTCAAAGATGGAGCAAAGGGCTTAACAAAAAAGGAAATCAAAATAATAAGAGATACACCAGAAGGGCTAAAAGAGTTTCTGACACACATAGCAGTAGGGGTAGATAGTTTTGTAAAAGATGGCAATTACATTGATATATCGTTTCATCCCAAAATGAAACCCTTTTTGTTGCAATTACAAAATCAATATTTAATGTATGATATTCGTAATGTTTTAAATATTCAAAGTTCTTTTTCTGTCAGAATTTATGAATTGTTGAAGCAATACGAAAAAATTGGTAAGAGAAGGTTTAGTGTTCAGGAATTAAAAGAAATGCTTGATATTTCAGATAAGTATCCGCTATACGCTAATTTCAAACAAAGGGTTATTCAAAAGGCTCAAGAAGACCTACAAGAAAGTACAGATATTAGATTTACTTTTGAAGAAATTAAGCTGGGTAAACAAGTAACAGAATTAATTTTTTTTATATTTAAAAATAGTGGTGTTGTAGAGTTAAGAACCAATAATAAGCCCGAAGAAAATCAGCAAGTAGAAGATTTGAATATTACTAATTTGATTGAACGAGAAGTATTCTCGATGGTTAGAGATATGAAAGGGGCGAACCTGAAAACCGTTCAGAAATGGCTCAAAATTTATCCAGAGGATTACGTTAAGTCTCGAATAATATTAGTAAAGAACTTAATTCATGTTGGCCAGAAAATCATCAACCCAATGGGATTTATACAATCTATGATGGCTCAACCCAATATTTTTGACCCAATAGAAGAACAGAAGGAGATAGAAGCATCACGTAAGCAAAAGATAAAGGAAGAACAACTTCAAAAACAAAAACAAGCCGATAAAGAACAACAAATTCAGATTCAAAAAGAACAGTTCGAAGTAGAAAAATTAAAGTTAATAGAATCACTTTTTGATATAAATCCAACATTAAACACCCAGTTTTTAGAAGAATTCAAGCAACTCAGACAACAAGAGAATTGTCCATTTATTGTAGAATTAGCCTTTAATCATTATCAAACAAATATAGCTGGAATGGCTATTGGAAGTAAAGAAGAACTGATTCATAATTTCAAGTTGGGCGGAAGTTTCGGAGCATTTTTTTTAGAATGGATGGAATCCAAATTTGTAAAAGAATTTCAAATTCTAAGAAACTCTGTAGTATCCAATTAGACCTAAGTATGATAGTTGAAAATCTTAAAAACTGGCTTTATAACGCATTTATCACATTATAATGTTGTGTTTTAAAATTCAATCATCTACCTTTACAGTATCTAATTATTTATAATCTATGCCAACATTAGATAGAAGTCAATTCAAATATAACGCAAAAGTTTTCGAGAAAACTTGTTTGTACTGTGGTACTGTATATTTCGCTAATCGTTCGACTGCTAAATATTGTAGCTCAACATGTAGGGGATATGCCAATCAAGCAAAGAACCTCAATGAAGCTGCTCCGTGGAATGAGGAAGAACGTACCGTTGATGCTTTACTCTCTCAGGTAGCTTATCTGAAAGGACAATTGCAGCATTATGTCAATGAAAATAAAGAGTTGAAAAGAATCATTTCGGAAATGAAGAAATAAATTCATTTCTCAATTGATAATGCTCGCTACTTTTTAACTAAAATTATTACGCTATTTACCCATTATTTCTCTCCAAAAACAATACATGAATACTGCAGTACACAACAAATTAGTCTCTTTTATATGGTCGATTGCTGATGATTGCCTCCGTGATGTTTATGTCCGTGGAAAATACCGTGATGTTATCTTGCCAATGGTTGTTTTACGTCTTTTAGATGCTTTGCTCGAACCCACCCAAGCGGCTGTTTTAGAAGAACTTGCTTTTCACAAATAATGTATTTCTTTCCCCATTTAGCTTCTAATGTCTCTAATTGTCTGAAACCTTCTTCTTTGTTTACAGCGGTATAAACAAGTTTAAGATCAGCTATAAAAGACTTTTTATCTTTCTCAGGAACATCTTTTAAAGTATTGCGTATTTGGTGGACTATACATAGCTGTATTTGGGTTTGCGGGTATATTGTAGCAATAGCTTCTGGAAAGCCTTTTAGTCCATCAATACAAGCAATTAAAATATCCTCTACACCCCTTCTTTTTAAATCCGTCAGAACCGAAAGCCAGAACTTGGCTCGGGGACGCCTAGTCCTTCTGTTTCAACCACATACATACCTATTAAGTCCTTTTTTCCCTCTAAGTTTATTCCTAAAATGTTGTATATGGCTCGTGAAACTACTCTACCGTTCTCTTTAACTTTATAATGGATACAGTCCATAAAACAATAGGATAGATGTTCTCCAAGGGTCTGCTACGCCATTCTTGCATGGCAGGAATTATGGGGACACCTAGTCTTTGTCTGTAATACTCGACAATTGTGTGGCTGAAATATCCATTTGATATAGCTCCTTGATATGAGAAGATATATCTCTGGTAGACATGCCTAAACCATATAAACCTATAACTTTAGTTTCAAGTTCTTCTGTAATTATTACCTGTCTCTTAGGTAAAATCATAGGCTCAAAAGTCCCTGAACGGTCTCTACTATTTTACAGTTCAAACTCTCCAGATAAACTCTTTACCTGCTTAATAGCCTCCCCATTTTTACGATTAGCTATTCCCTTTGCTTTTGATTCTGCCAAGTGATTTTCTAACTCCCAGCTAAAGCTGCCTCTAAAAAATGTCGCTTCGGTGATCCGAGTCATTAGAGGTGTAAAAATGCCCTTCTCACCACTAAAGGGCTTCCCAGCATACATACCTGCAATTGCTTGCTTTTTAAACTCTTCAAAGTCGAATTCTTCTTTCTCTTCCATAAAAAAACTGTGTTTAAAGTAAAAATAACATTTTAGCTAAATTTTACCTTGACACAGTTTAATTTACAGTCTCGTATTAGACAATGCTCGTATTCATATTGCTCAAAAAGTCAAAGAACGCCTAAAATATATAAAATCCTATTGTTTTAACTACCAGCAACCCCTCTAACAAACATATCAACAAAGTTCAATAGCTTATTCCAGATTCTGTCTCCTGTTTTTTTTCGTTGCAAAACAGAGGGCTTTTCTCCCTCTATCAATTCTAATAATTCATCACGCAATGGTTCTCTTTCAGAGAAAAGATAATTTTCAACTACCTTTTCCGCTTTCTCTTTAGACAGATTTTCTTCTTTTACTAATTCAATAAATGCTTTTTCCTGTTCTTTGTTCCAGAATTTTTCGAACTCATCTGGAATAGCATCCGTATCTTCAATAAAGGGTAGATTCTCCTGAATAAACTTTTCTATCAATTCTCTTTTACTCCTTAAAGAAACTTCAGTATTTAAAAGATTAAAGATTTCCTTTTCTATGCCTTCTTTATCATTTGGATTGTGTTTAGATTTTAACTTTATGAGCAATTGAAGAATGTAAGTTACATTAATCATATCTCTTCTTATCAGCTCTAATTCAAAATCAATATCATTCAAAATAGAAATCTTATCTTCATTAGGTATTAGTGGGATTCTCTCCTTTATGTCCAGATATTTACTTGTATAATCGGCAAAAAGTTGTTCTTCAATAACTAAATCGTCCCATTGAAACTCACTGTAATGACTCATTTTCTTATGCAGCCTTATTAATGTTCTAAAGGCTATAATAAATTGCATTTGTTCATCTTCTGTATATAAGCTATCAACTGAATTAACTTGTGGCGCAATTTCCATTAATCGCTGAACACCTTCATTAAATTCCTCTACATATTTTTCGTATGGCTCTACAATGATTTCATCAATCGCTTCTTTATTACTAAATAAAGCTATGGCTTCATCTGTCTTATCTTTCAAATTGCGGAAACAAACAATATTTCCCTGTGTCTTATTTTTATCGAATGTCCGGTTTGTACGACTAAAAGCCTGTATCAGTCCATGATATTGTAAATTCTTATCTACATACAACGTATTTACGTACTTACTGTCAAATCCAGTCAGAAACATATTGGCAACCAATAGAATATCTGCCTCCTTGTATTTTGCTCTTTTGGCAACATCATTATAATAGTTATAAAAGCTTTGACTGTCTTTAGTGCTATGCGAAGTACCAAATAATATATTAAAATCATGAATATAGGCATCTAAAAGCTCCCGGCGATGTGGTTTATAGCCATATTGTAACTGAGGTTCGGCTGCCAAACTCACATTCCCATACATCGCAACCTGATTATCCATCTCCTCTTCATTCTGCATAAAACTGAAAATAGTTACTACTTTCAGCTTGTGTTCACCTCTTAATTTCTTAGCCTTAAAAATTTCATAATATTGAATCACAGCATCAATATCCTGCACACACATCATAGCACAGAAGTTTTTGTTCTGTGTTTTCTGGTCATGATATTTGATGATATAATCTACAATCGCATTTTTACGTTCAGGGGCCTCAAACACTTCTGTTTCATTAATTTGCTCTACCTGTAAGTCTATAATATTTTCCTTCTGCTTAAAAGTCCTGATATATTCAACTGAGAATCTCAATACATTTTCATCTCTGATAGCATCAGTAATCACGTATTTATGCAAGCACTTACCAAACAAACTTACGGTTGTTTTTTCTCCATTGGCATTCTCGGCTAAAATAGGGGTACCAGTAAATCCAAACAATTGAATATTAGTAAAGTAACTGACTATGTGCTGATGAGTATCACCAAATTGTGACCGATGACATTCATCAAAAATAAAAACCATTCTTTGTTGCTGAATGGCATTCATTCTGGAGATATTTCGCCCCATAATAGCATTATTAAGTTTCTGAATAGTGGTAACAATGATTCTTATGTTAGGGTCATTGAATTTTCGAATAAGGTCATCTGTATCGGTTGCAGAACTCACACATCCTTTGCTGAATTTGTCGTATTCCTGATTAGTCTGATAGTCCAAATCTTTCCTATCTACTACAAAAACTACTTTCTTGATAGCAGGAATTCTGGACAATATCTGGCTGGTTTTAAAACTGGTAAGTGTTTTACCGCTACCTGTCGTATGCCAGATATAACCATTCTTCTCTACTGAATAACCATTCAGAATCTCATTTTCAGTAACTTTTTTAATGATTTTTTCAACCGCAAAATATTGGTACGGGCGTAGTACCATCAGCCTCTTGTCTGTTTCGTTCAATACTATATACTTGCAGATAATTTTACTAACATGACAGGGTTCTAAAAAAACATCCGTGAATTCAGTAAGAATATTATTTAGTGGTTTATTATTTTCGTCTGTCCATTGAAATGTCTGCAAGAATTCTTGTGTATGTATACCGAAATTGCTGAAATACTTAGTATTAACTCCATTACTGATGACAAACAACTGAATAAAATGAAATAAACCATTCCCGGCACCAAAACTATGCTTTTGATAACGATTGATTTGATTAAACGCTTCTTTCATCTCCAATCCCCTTCGCTTCAACTCAATCTGTACCAGGGGTAAACCATTAATAAGTAGAGTCACGTCATAGCGGTTTTCATATTTCCCTTCCTGCTTTATCTGATGAGTAACCTGATATTCATTCTGGCACCAATGGTCTACATTTAATAGTTCAAAATAAAGATTGTCTCCATTATCTCGTAGAATATGCTGTTTTTCCCGTAGTGTTTTTGCCTTCTCAAATACTGACCCTTTATTCAATATATTCAGTACCTTCTCAAATTCAGTAATGCTGAGCTCTATATTGTTATGCTTTTCTAGCTGAGTCTTCAGGTTATTTAGTAATCCTTTTTCATCAGTTATAAGAACATAACGATAGCCCAGTTTTTGTAATTGAGCAATAAGTTGTTCCTCTAATACTTGTTCTGATTGTTTACTCACAGTAGTTATGAATTAGGAGTTTAGGTTACTTTAGCCACGTACCGAATCACAAATTCAACAAATTAAATAACTCTAATTCATTACTCCTAATTCATAAGCTAAAACTTATCGCAATCCCTTAAACATTTGTTCAATCGCTTTCTTTTTCTGTTCAAGATTCGGATGAACATAGAGATTTAAAGTAGTGCTGATATTGGAGTGTCCCAACAAAACACTTACTGTTTTGTAGTCGCAATTACTTTCAATACACCTGGTAGCGAAACTATGCCTAAGCCCATGAAATTTTAGTTCAGGCATACCTAGTTCCTTCATCATATTTTTATAATAACTCCGGTAGGTTCTTGGCTCAGTAGGTTTGGCGTCGTTGGTTAATACAAAAAAACTGTTGTTCACTATTTTTTTGAAAGGCTTAAGCATTCGTAGTAAATCTTTGCTCATCGGAATATCACGAATAGAGTTCTTTGTTTTAGGGGTATCTAGAATAAGTTCGGTTTTGCGATGCCCATCTTCAACTGTATAAATTCTCTGAATGGTTCGCTTTACGCTAATAATTCCGTTCTCAGTATCAATATCCTCCCAGGTAAGCGCACATACCTCACCAATTCGCATACCTGCACTTAAACAAATGTAGACACCTAAATTCCGGAAGGTAAAGTGTTCATTAATATATTTCATTATCTTTTTTTGGTCAGAGCGACTAAGTACTTCTATACTATGCTTCTCCCGCTCGGTTGGGTATTGAATGTCGAAGGGTTTATACTCCAGCCACTTGTTTTTAGCTCCGAATTTGAGAATCATTTTCAAAACAATCAGAATATCCTTTATCGTCTTCTGACTCAACCCACTCTCTAATTTCTGAAACACAAACGCTTGCACATCTACTTCTTCAATTTGACCTTTATCACCAAAAACAGGTAATAAATGATTTTCAATTAATAGCACATAAGCTGAGAAACTTGATTTTTTCACATACTGTTTTTTGTCTGTTTTCCACAGACTAATCACTTCTGACATTTGTTTTTGTACATTCATAAGAATTGGATTTAAAAAATTTATTTATGAATCGCAAAACAACACTAATAGGATTTGAAACGCTAAATACTTTATGTTCCTAATTTAAGATTCCCAGAGTTTGAGGGGGAATGGGAGGAGAAGAAGTTGGGAGATTTATTAGAATTTAAAAATGGACTTAACGCTTCAAAGGAACAATATGGAAAGGGAATTAAGTTTATAAACGTTTTAGATATTCTATCTAATGATTTCATTACTTATGATAATATTATTGGATTAGTAGATATTGACGATACTACTTTTGATAAATATTCTGTAAAATATGGTGATATTCTTTTTCAACGAAGTTCAGAAACAAGAGAAGAAGTAGGAACCGCTAATGTTTACCTTGATAAAGAAAAAACTGCGACATTCGGAGGATTTATAATTAGAGGTCGGAAAATTAGTGATTATGAACCCATTTTTCTAAATAAGCTTCTAAAAACGCCTGCTGCAAGAAAAAGCATTACTACAAAATCAGGAGGGAGTACAAGATATAATGTCGGACAAGATATTCTTACATTTATAAGTTTACATTTTCCTACTCTGCAAGAACAACAAAAAATAGCTTTATTTTTATCACTTTTAGACGAGCGTATCCAAACCCAAAACCAAATAATTGAGGAGTTGAAATTATTAAAGAGTACGATTAGCAGGAAGCTTTTTTCTCAGCAACTGAGGTTTAGAGACGATTACGGAGACAATTTTTGTAATTGGAAATTAGAAAAATTAGGAAATGTAGTAAAGTTTCTCAAAGGAAGTAATCTTTCAAAAAATGATATTGATTTAAGTGGGGTTTTAAAATGTATTCATTATGGAGAACTATTTACTATATATAATGAAGTAATTTATGACATTTTCTCTCGTACCAATAAAGAAGGGACTAGAAGTCAAGCTGGTGATATACTGATGCCAAGTTCAGACGTAACACCACAAGGTCTCGCAACAGCTAGTACAGTTTTAGAGGAGAATATTATTTTAGGTGGAGATATAAACATACTACGTCCAAAAGATACTATTAACTCTATATTTTTATCATATTTTTTGAATAACGCAAAGAGAAAAATAATAGAGTTGGTTTCTGGTACAACAGTTAAGCATATTTATTCTAAAGATTTAGAACAAATGGATATACCAATTCCTTGTTTTGAAGAGCAATGCAAAATTGCAAATTTTCTTTCCTCTTTTAATAGAAAAATTAAAATTGAAACTATTGAATTGCAACAATTAGAAAACCAGAAAAAATACCTTCTATCTAAACTGTTTATATGAATAAATTGCCCAATAGATACTGTTTTTGTCTTAAGAACAACTCTTGAAGTCTTATATTCATTTTAATCTTATCATCAATAGTGGAGATAATATTTATTATTTGTATTTGCTCATGATTTGAAGGCAGTAATATTTTCATTTTCAGGAATTCATCCACATTGATTGACCGTCCATCTCTAATTCCGTATGTTACTGTTTTTAAGGAGTTGACAAACATTTTTGAGGTAAAGTATTCTCTTAAAAAACCATATATAAGTGATAAGGTAGGTCGTAAAATTGTGTAAGCCGGACTACATATACCTTTTTTATCAGAAAATGCAAAACCTCCTTGAAACGAACGTAAGTGGATAATATAGTCTCCGGATTCTACAATTTTATAGTTTTTTGTAGAGTTCTTATCAAATTTTATATCAATATCTATATCTTCACGACTTATCATTCCATGAGCTTGAGAGGCTGATAAAATGTTAGTTACAGTATTATTTGTGTTCTTTTCAGTACTTAAATTAAATAAATTACTAAATGAATATTCTTTCCATTTAGTATGGGGTTCATTAAATCTAAAGGTTTGATTAAATAATTTATCAACAAGCGTACTCACATGAGAAAATAATTCCTTAATTAAAGGGCTAAGGGAGCAATTGCTTTCCAAAAAAGTTAGGTTCAAGAATAATGGAAATGAATTTTCTGACTGGAAGATTAAGACTTTAGGAGATATTGGGGAAACCTTTAATGGGCTAACTGGAAAGAATAAAGAAGATTTCGGAACAGGGAAATTATATATCCAATATAAACAAATTTTCGATTCTCCAAATATTCAAATTCAAAATTGCGCCTTGGTTGATGTTTCTAAAGAAGAAAATCAAAATAAAGTAAAATATGGAGACATATTTTTTACAATATCATCTGAAACACCTAATGAAATTGGAATGGCATCAGTCTTATTAGATAAAGTTGATGAAATGTATCTTAATAGTTTCTGTTTTGGTTATAGGCCATTATCATTTGATATTCTAAATCCACTTTTTGCAAGTTATCTTTTTAGAAGTTCCGTTTTTCGTACTCAAATTATGAAGTTAGCACAAGGAAGTACACGATATAATATGTCTAAAACTGAATTATTGAAATTAAGAATTTCTTTGCCTTGTTTACAAGAGCAAATTATTATATCCGAATGTCTCTCTTCTATTTATGGGAAAACACACACAGAGAAGAGCTTATTAAACAAATATCAACAGCAAAAACAGTATCTTCTTCAATTTCTATTTATATAAATAACTTTTGCAATAGATACTTCTTCTGTATCTCATAATCTTGTAACAAAATTCTCTCGACATTTATTTTCTCCTCAATTGTTAATAAAAAATTTGCTATTCTTTCCTGTTCTTTCAAGGTAGGAAAAGGTATAATAGTCTCACCGTAATCCTTAAAATAAATATGAGGAATTCCCGAGCCTACTTTGTATTTATCGAAATTAAAAAATTTTAAACAATAAAAAATATATCGTAGATATACTTGCTCTTTAGCGGTTAAATAGTTTAAAGTTCCTATGACTGAAAACTTACCATTGCCATACTGAACTTTCCCAACCCCAGCCCCATCTTTAATAATCATAATTGCTTCTTCATCTATTAAGTAATACGGAATGTATGAAATAAGACCTGTTGCTCCATAAACTGGATAGATTCCATTTTTATCTGATATATCTGTTTCAGTTAATGAAGATGAATGGTAGTTTACACAATCTTTTAATTTTTTATTAGGAATCTTAGAGTAAATGACTTTTTGACAAATCCCTTTAATTAAGGTTTCTAATTTTTCAATTATTTGGATTTGGGTTTGTATGCGCTCATCTATAAGTGATAAAAAAGAGGATATTTTCTTTTGCTCTGAAATATTTGGCTGAAAAAAAGCGATTTGTTCTATAGTGCTTTTAGAGAGGCTTGGAACTCCAGATGCTTCATTATATTTTAACCAATTTATATTCTCAAAAATATAAAGAATAAATTTAGACAGAATATGCTTATAGGAATGAGTATAAAAAAGAGTATCCACTGTCCAAAACTTACCATTATAATAAAATGGCTTATTAATAGTCCCTTTTCTTCCAATACAAACACTTTCTCCATCAAAAAGGTAATCATTAACCGATGTTATATACCCCCCTGTCCCAAAAACAGGTATATCGCCTTTTTGCAAATGTTTATAGTCCCTACCACTTCCTATATCCAGAACCTCCCCCAACTTCTTCTCCTCCCATTCCCCCTCAAACTCTGGGAATCTTAAATTAGGAACATTAGTGATTTTTTTTGATATTTTTGCCATATTAGCAAAAATATCAAATTCTTTTTTCTTGAAATATTAAATCCCAAAGTTTTTTAATTAAGGATTAAAAAATAAGTCCAAGTTCCTTTAGATAAACATTTATTTGAAGGTCTAAATCCGCTCGTTTAGCCTCTAGCGATTTAATCTCACTCATAACCGCTTGTATATCTATTTCCTCTTCCTCCTCAAAAGATTCTACATAGCGAGGAATATTGAGGTTATAATCATTTTCTGCGATTTCGCTTAAGGAAGCACGATAGCTGTATTTTTCAACAACGTTTCTATTTCGATAAGTCCCAACAATTTTTTCAATGTGTTCTTCCCGTAACACATTTTGATTTTTCATTTTATCAAACTCCTTACTGGCATCAATAAATAGAATATCGTCTGGTGTTTCCCGACACTTTTTAAATACTAAAATACAGGTTGGAATACTGGTGCCATAGAAGATATTGGCAGGCAAGCCAATTACAGCATCTAAGTAATTTTTTTGTTCAATCAGGTATCTACGTATCTGTAATTCTGCCGCACCCCGAAACAAAACACCATGAGGTAAAACGATAGCCATGATTCCATTTTCAGCCAGATGGTAAACCATATGTTGTACAAAAGCAAAATCTGCTTTACTCGCAGGGGCTAGTTTTCCGTACTGACTGAAACGTTCATCACTCATAAACAAGGGATTGGCACTCCAAACAGCCGAAAAGGGAGGATTCGCTACAATAGCCTCCGCTTGCAGTCCAAGGTGCTGAGGATGCTCTAAAGTATCTTCCTGTTTTATATCAAACTTTCTATAGTGCACCCCATGTAATATCATGTTCATACGAGCAAGGTTATACGTCGTACGATTCATCTCCTGTCCGTAGAAATTATTGACATCTTTTACTTCTCTGGCTACACGCAACAATAAAGAGCCAGAACCACATGTAGGGTCATAAACTGACTTAAGCTTATTTTTTTCTGTAGTTACAATTTTTGCCAGAATTTTAGAAACTGTCTGAGGTGTATAAAATTCGCCAGCTTTTTTACCAGCCCCACTAGCAAATTGCCCAATTAAGTACTCATAGGCATCTCCTAATACATCTAACTCGGTGTGTTCCAATCTAAAGTCAATCTCATCTAGATGCACTAATACCTTTGCAATAATAGCGTTTCTTGCCTCAGGCGTTTTACCCAGTTTAGTGCTGTTAAGATCCATATCTTCGAAAAGATTATCGAAATCTTCCTCACTTTGAGTCCCCATAGTACTCAACTGAATATTGGTCAATATCTTTTGAAGATCTTCAAGAATGAAAATATTCGTTTCCCCTCTTTTAGCAATTTCACTAAACAACTCAGATGGCTTTAAGAAATACCCTAAAGTCTCAAGAGCTTCTTCTTTTATTGCCTCAATATAGCTTTGTCCTTCTTCCGTATTTTCATCAATCTCTCGGAATTCAATTTTATCCTGCTCTAAAATGGAATTAGCATAGATTTCCATCTTTTCGGCCAGATACTTATAAAATATAAACCCAAGAATATAATCACGAAATTCATCCGCATCCATTTTGCCTCTCAAAGCGTTCGCGATATTCCAAAGTTGTTGCTCTAAAACTCTTTTATGTTCTTCTGACATCTTACAATTAGGGATAAATAATCCTTAAGTATTTACATTAAGGTTTTAATAATAAAAACTACAATAGTAATGATTTTTGGCAATATATTTTATTTTAGAGGAGAATATTTTGGTTATAGTCTCAAATGTATGATGAGTTGAAAAGATTAAACAAGGGAGCGAACTTTGGAATTATGTCTCAAATAATCGTAAAGTTAGATTGCCCCATTGCTTTAGTGCAAAATATAATTCCATCATGGGTAAAATGGCTTTAAAAAGAATAAAGTTCAGAATTACAAGTATACAGACTGTAAGAAACAGTCGCGTCGGCGATCCGATTCAGTATGAATATCTATATTAGGGAGCAGATATTAGTGTTAAGCGTGAGATTATCAAGCTATTAGAGGTTCTTATAGTAATTAGCCGAAAAATTAACTTTTCAAACTAAATAATTAGTTGGCTTTGTTGTAAATACCAATGCTTACCCCTCTATATCTGAGATACTTATAAAGGGTCATTTTTGAAACACCTATTT
>NZ_JBBAYI010000020.1:0-7967 GCF_037153985.1 Emticicia sp. 17c | reverse complement strand
GTTCACTGACTGACCATCCTTACGCCAGCTTAAAGTACCACTACAATTCGCTGCCGTCAAGGTAGCAAAATCTCCGGCACACAAGCTCGTTTTATCCGCTGTAAGCGTCGGCGCATTTGGTATACCTCCAATACTGATTTGAATACTGTTAGAAGCCACACTCGTCCCACAATTTGTCGTACAGGTAGCTGTATAAACACCTGATTGCGTCACCACCGCTGGATTTGAATAGTTCACTGACTGACCATCCTTACGCCAGCTTAAGGTACCACTACAATTCGCTGCCGTCAAGGTGGCAAAATCTCCGGCACATAGACTCGTTTTATCCGCTGTAAGCGTCGGCGCATTTGGTATACCTCCAGTACTGATTTGAATGCTATTGGATGCTATACTCGTCCCACAATTTGTCGTACAGGTGGCCGTATAACTACCTGATTGCGTTACTATCGCTGGATTTGAATAGTTCACTGACTGACCATCCTTACGCCAGCTTAAAGTTCCACTGCAATTCGCTGCCGTCAAGGTAGCAAAATCTCCGGCACACAAGCTCGTTTTATCCGCTGTAAGCGTCGGCGCATTTGGAAGGTTACCTGTTGTAATGGTCACTGAATTGCTAGCTACGCTTGTCCCACAACTCGTCGTACAAGTGGCTGTATAAATACCTGATTGCGTTACTATCGCTGGATTTGAATAGTTCACTGACTGACCATCCTTACGCCAACTTAAAGTACCACTACAATTCGCTGCCGTCAAGGTAGCAAAATCTCCAGCACACAAGCTGGTCTTGTCGGCTGTAATAGTCGGCGCATTTGGAAGGTTACCTGTTGTAATAGTCACTGAATTGCTAGCTACGCTTGTCCCACAACTTGTCGTACAAGTGGCCGTATAAATACCTGATTGGGTCACTATCGCCGGATTTGAATAGTTCACTGACTGACCATCCTTACGCCAGCTTAAAGTACCACTACAATTCGCTGCCGTCAAGGTGGCAAAATCTCCAGCACACAAGCTCGTCTTGTCGGCTGTAATAGTCGGCGCATTTGGAAGGTTACCTGTTGTAATGGTCACTGAATTGCTAGCTACACTTGTCCCACAATTAGTCGTACAAGTAGCCGTATAAACACCTGACTGGGTCACTACCGCTGGATTTGAATAGTTCACTGACTGACCATCCTTACGCCAACTTAAAGTACCACTACAATTGGCTGCTGTCAAAGTAGCAAAATCTCCGGCACACAAGCTGGTCTTGTCGGCTGTAATTGTTGGCGCATTTGGAAGGTTACCTGTTGTAATAGTCACCGAATTGCTAGCTATGCTTGTGCCACAATTTGTCGTACAGGTAGCTGTATAAACACCTGATTGCGTCACTACCGCTGGATTTGAATAGTTCACTGACTGACCATCCTTACGCCAGCTTAAGGTACCACTGCAATTGGTCGCCGTCAAAGTTGCCGATTCCCCAGCACACAAGCTCGTCTTATCCGCTGTAATCGTCGGTGCATTTGGTATACTACCTATGCTGATTTGAATATTATTAGAGGCCACGCTCGTACCACAACTCGTCGTACAAGTGGCTGTATAAATACCGGCTTGGGTTACAAATGTAGGATTGGCATTACTTATCAAACTTCCATTTAATAACCAATTCACTGTACCACTGCAATTGGCTGCTGTTAAAGTCGCCGATTCTCCGGCACACAAGCTCGTCTTGTCCGCTGTAATTGTCGGTGCATTTGGTATACCTCCTGTTGTGATTTGAATACTGTTAGAAGCCACACTTATGCCACAATTTGTCGTACAAGTAGCCGTATAAATACCTGATTGGGTCACCACCGCTGGATTTGGGTAAGTCACTGACTGACCATCCTTACGCCAGCTTAAAGTTCCACTACAATTCGCCGCCGTCAAGGTAGCCGACTCTCCGGCACACAAGCTCGTCTTGTCGGTCGTAATGCTTGGTGCATTTGGTATACCACCGGTACTGATTTGAATACTGTTAGATGCTACACTCGTGCCACAGTTAGTCGTACAAGTGGCTGTATAAATACCTGCCTGAGTTACTAATGTAGGATTGGCATTGCTTATCAAAATTCCATTTAATAACCAATTCACTGTCCCACTGCAATTAGCTGCTGTTAAAGTAGCTGATTCGCCAGCACATAAGCTCGTCTTATTGGCTGTAATTGTTGGCGCATTTGGAAGTCCTCCAGTTGTAATAGTTACTGAACTGCTGGCCACACTTGTTCCACAACTGGTCGTACAAGTTGCCGTGTAAATACCTGCTTGGGTTACTAATGTAGGATTGGCATTACTTATCAAAATTCCATTTAATAACCAATTCACTGTCCCACTGCAATTAGCTGCTGTTAAAGTTGCCGATTCCCCAGCACACAAGCTCGTCTTGTCGGCTGTAATTGTCGGTGCATTCGGTATACCACCTGTTGTAATTTGAATACTGTTGGATGCCACACTCGTGCCACAACTGGTTGTACAAGTAGCGGTATAAACGCCTGATTGGGTCACCACCGCCGGATTTGAATAAGTCACTGACTGACCATCCTTACGCCAACTTACTGTCCCACTACAATTAGCTGCCGTTAAGGTAGCTGATTCGCCAGCACACAAGCTCGTCTTGTCGGCTGTAATAATTGGAGCATTTGGTATCCCGCCTGTGCTGATTTGAATGCTGTTAGAAGCAACACTTGTACCACAATTAGTCGTACAGGTTGCCGTATAAATACCCGCTTGGGTCACAAATGTAGGATTGGCATTACTTACCAAGTTTCCATTTAATAACCATCTTACCGTTCCACTACAATTAGTTGCCGTTAAGGTAGCTGACTCACCAGCACATAAGCTCGTTTTGTCGGTTGTAATGGCTGGTGCATTCGGAATGCCGCCCGTGCTGATTTGAATACTGCTAGAAGCCAGACTTGTACCACAATTAGTTGTACAAGTTGCCGTGTAAACACCTGTCTGATTTACAAATGTAGGATTAGCACTGGTCAAGAAATTTCCATTCAATAACCATTTCACTGTACCACTACAATTGGCCGCTGTTAAAGTAGCTGATTCCCCAGCACATAAGCTCGTCTTGTCGGCCGTAATAGTCGGTGCATTCGGAACGCCACCTGTGCTGATTTGAATGCTGTTAGAAGCTACACTTGTGCCACAATTAGTCGTACAGGTTGCCGTATAAATACCGGCTTGGGTCACAAATGTAGGATTAGCATTGCTTATCAAATTTCCATTCAATAACCATCTTACTGTACCACTACAATTGGCTGCTGTCAAAGTAGCTGACTCCCCAGCACACAAGCTCGTCTTGTCGGCCGTAATGCTTGGTGCATTCGGTATACCGCCCGTGCTGATTTGAATACTGTTGGATGCTACACTTGTGCCACAATTAGTCGTACAGGTTGCCGTATAAATACCCGCTTGGTTTACAAATGTAGGATTAGCACTGGTCAATAAATTTCCATTCAATAACCATCTTACTGTTCCACTGCAATTCGCTGCCGTTAAAGTTGCTGACTCGCCAACACAAAGACTCGTTTTGTCAGCTGTAATCGTTGGCGCATTTGGAATACCGCCCGTGCTGATTTGAATACTGTTAGAAGCTACACTCGTGCCACAATTAGTCGTACAGGTTGCCGTGTAAATACCTGCTTGGGTTACAAACGTAGGATTAGCACTGGTCAATAAATTTCCATTCAATAACCAATTTACTGTACCACTACAATTAACTGCCGTCAATGTAGCTGACTCGCCTGCGCATAGGCTCGTCTTATCGGCTGTTATACTTGGCGCGTTTGGTATACTCCCTATGCTGATTTGAATGCTGTTGGATGCTACACTCGTGCCACAACTAGTCGTACAAGTAGCGGTGTAAATGCCGGCTTGGGTCACAAGTGTAGGATTGGCATTACTTATCAAATTTCCATTCAACAACCAATTTACTGTACCAGTGCAATTAGAGGCTGTTAAAGTTGCCGATTCGCCAGCACATAAGCTCGTCTTGTCCGCTGTAATGCTTGGCGTATTCGGAAAACTCCCTACCGTAATAGTCACACTTGCTGCACTGGTTCCACAACTAGTCGTACAAGTAGCAGTATAAACACCTGATTGAGCCACTACTGCTGGATTTGGATAATTTACCAACTGGCCATCTTTACGCCAGCTTAAGGTACCACTGCAATTAGAGGCCGTTAAAGTCGCTACCTCCCCTGTACATAAACTCGTTTTGTCGGCTGTAAGTAACAATATTTCTGGAACTACCTTATTAATAACAATCTGTGTTGTTGAGGCACATCCATTTAAGTCTTTTACATTAATAGTATAAACACCCTGCGGTATATTGGTAAATGAAGGTAAACTTTGAAATGCCCCATTATTTAATGAGTATACAAATGGACCCGTTCCTCCATTAGTTGATACAGTTATTGTTGCACCCGCACAGTCATAGGTTGCAACAGCAGAGATTGTAAATTCAGGATAAAGTTCTACTGTTATCGGGCAACAAAGCCCGTATTGGCAATTTCCATTATTAGTATCAATAGCCGAATATGTGTAGCTACCTATTTGAGTTATGGTATAAACTTGTTGAGTTGCCCCAGCAATCGCTATGCCATCCTTATACCATTGATAATTGCTTAATCCTGAAAGAGCAGTAGCTTGAATTTCTATTGGGTCGTCTTTACAATATTTATAAGGAACACTTATACAACAACTCATTGTTATATCATCTTCGACGATAATACCATTATTTGGAGTGCTGTCAATATCGAGACCATTCATTTGAATAATCTCAGCAGGAACGCTTATTACTCCAGCTTGATTTAAGGTTCCTTTTATTTGTAAAGTAATTGAAGATGTAGTACTTGATAAAGAAGGAATATCCCAAATACCCGTATTAGAGTCATACGTTGTTCCGGCAGGGGCTATAAATGTTAACCCTGAAAGAGCAAAAGATGGTACTTGTACCTTAACTTTAATGCCTGTAATGTTTGTTGCACCTTCATTTAACAAATTTATATTAAATGATACTGGTGAGCCAATTTGGTTTCCATTTGCAACAGTATTACATGCCAATGCCAAATCATTAGCCTGATTACAACTAACTTGTATATTGGCACTTCCGGTGCAACCATTTGCATCTTTAGCTAAAAAGGTATACGAACCATTTGTAAGATTTGAAAATATATTTGACGAAGTAAAGACTCCGTTATTGATGTTGTATGTATACGAATTACTCCCACCTGTTGCTGATAAAGTTACATTTCCTAAACCAGTTGATGCATCACAAGTTAAAACTGGCGATAAAGCAATTTTTTGAGGTTGTGTGATAGTAGCAGAAACACTTGAAATGCAGTTATTTGAAACATCTATTACCGAAATTGTATAGCTTCCGGAAGGTAAGTTTGAAAAAATATTACTTCCTTGAAAAGCGCCATTATTTAGGCTGTATTGCCAAGGGCCTCCAGTACCAGTTACAGCCACATTTATTACACCATCACTTAACCCATTACAACTAATATTAGTAACAGTCGGGTTAATCGTAATTGTTGGATAACGTTCAACAATTATAGGGCAACACAATGTAGCTGGGCAACTAATATTATTTTGAATACTACTAATTGTATAAGTGTAAGTTCCAATATCTGTTATTTTATAAGATGGCTGAGTTGCCCCTAAAATAGGAGCTCCATTTTTTAGCCATTGGTAACCAGTATACCCCAAAGGAGCTGATGCATCAATTTCTATTAAATCAGATGGGCAATATTTAAATGGTACAGATACACAAGCTATTGCTATATCATCCTCTAACAAATTGTCATTATTGGGGGTACTATCTAAATCTATTTCTGCAGTACTAAATATTTCAGCTTTATTATAGTAACTTCCTGAAGAAAGAACAGTTGTTACAATAGTTAATGTTGCATTTGTTGAAGCGGCGAGAGAACCCACATTCCAAGTAACTTCGCTTAGTGTTTGTGTATAAGTACCCGTAGATGGAGTAATACTATTTATAATAATATTATTAGGTATATAGTCTTTTACACTAATACCTGTCGCAGGAGCTTGTGTTTCATTGGTAAGCGTCAACACAAAAGTTACCTGTTCTCCAATTTGTGCAATTGATTTATTTGAAACCTTAGTAAGTGATAAATCCGTATAATTTGCACTTATGTAATTCTTTTTGGTATTATTGGAAATATTAGCCAAAGCCCCAAAGACATTACAGAATACGAATACATATAAAACGAAAAAAAATCGGTCTGTAAAAGTTGCTTTCATTTCAACAAATTTAATTCTATACAACATCTAAAAGCTTTATTTTCCCTGGGAACGACAAAAGCAATGCACTAGAATAAGTTTATACTTACTCCAGCATTATTGAAGTACACGCTCTCTATTAATTTTCAGATAAGATTCTTTTGCTAGCTGTACCTTTGTCGGTTACTACTTTCAATATAAGAGATTGGTTTCTTGCTGATTCTGGTAGAATGAATGTTTGTTTCTCAAGAATACTCTTTCTGTCTTTTTTTCTGAATAACTCGTTACCCTTATTATTAAAGAGTATCATCATGATATCTGTATCTTCTACAATACCCTTAAACTGCACCTGAAATTTATTATCTGTAATCACATTTGGATATATTATAGGCTCGAAGTCAGTATATTTCTCATCTACTATCTCCTTTGTTTCTATAATCGAGTAAGTATATACTTTACTAAACCAATCGTTACCCGCTATATCAATAATAGAATTTTTAAAATCTCCGCCCATCATACCTTTATCAGATGATTGAGGATCACTTTCATTTTCAAAAAGTCTTACTTCTTTTGGATTAATATTTTTAGGTAATGAAAAGTAAAATAATATTGTCTCATAGTTTTCTACTAAGTTCACTTTATCTCCATTGGTCGAAAAACCATGAAATGACCGTTCAGAGTTAGCTTCTGGCGACTGGACTACCGAATTATCTTCCCAGGTGCCTCCATCTACATTTTTTACATTTATCTTATCTATTGATACATTAGAAGGTAATACAACAGAAATTTGAGAAGGCCCCCAAACAAATTTTTCCTGCGAAAAATTAGGTTTCACGTATACTTCATATCTTTCAAATATGGAGTCATATTTTAGCGTTAAATCGAGTTTTTTCTGTGCATCAACTAAGATTGATATGGCACAAAAAACTATGGAAAAATAAAGTTTTTTCATTTTTTGTTCATTTAGTAATGACACTATTTAATTTTTGTTGTTAAAACCGGTAAACACACCGATTTACATACACAGACTTTTAATGGAACAGGGTTTGACCAGTCAAAACAAGAGCCATTAACTGTTGATAAATTATTTCCGATAGAAAGATTTGAAATGGTTCCCGTATAGGAAATAGCATAAGCATAATAATCATTTACACCTGATAAGCCTGTAAATGTTGGAGTATCTGAAATTTTTACGATAATTCCAGAAGTATTAACCAAAACATACTTTGTTACTCCGTTAGCAGGCGCAGTTCCAACAATATTGAGTGTAATACTTGAGGTTGTATAATCACAATTATTACCAACTACTGGTACACAAACCTTCACCATTAATGCGTTAGAAAAATCCTGACAACTTGCTGTTAAACTACTTAGCTGACCTCCAACTGTTAAGCCCGTCGGGGTTCCAGTGTAACTGTATGCCAACACCATGTATGTGTTGCTTCCTGTTAATCCACTAAAACTTGGACTTGTCGCTATCTGCTCTATTAAACCACTTTGTGAATTCACCAGTAAGTATCTGGTCTCTGTTGGGGCAGCCCCTACAAGACTCACACTGAAACTACTACTGCTATAATCACAACTTGTAAGACTTACAGGACATCCATAGGCGTTTACTGTGGTGCCAGAGGCTGTGTTAGGACACAAATCCTTGTCATCAGTCACGCCATCCCCATCCGTGTCTAAAACCG
>NZ_JBBAYI010000019.1:0-43856 GCF_037153985.1 Emticicia sp. 17c | reverse complement strand
ACTACTGCTATAATCACAACTTGTAAGACTTACAGGACATCCATAGGCGTTTACTGTGGTGCCCAAGGCTGTGTTAGGACACAAATCCTTGTCATCAGTCACGCCATCCCCATCCGTATCTGGAGCTACTGCTTGTGCATAAAGCCTTAATGATAAAGTCATTATCATTAAAACTGGCAACCAGAACTTCAATATTTTATAATTAATTATCATCAAATTAATATTTATGAGGCTGCCCTCTATTGCCATTAACTATAACAAACAGATTGCAATTCTTAACTGTATTTTAGGGTTTTGATAACTCCGGTGCTGTAATGTTACATGGATTACACTGGGTACCTGTATTATTATAATTTGATTGATAATATTCTACTCCTGCTCCGGCTTCTAACGAATTTTTAAAATCACTTCCACTCATACCTGCTGCGGATGACGATGGGTCTGTATTATTAATAAATAATCTTACTCCATCAGCGCATGTACCTCCGGGTAAAGTGAAAGTAAATAATAAGGTCTCTACCCCACTTGTAAAATTGATACCCGCACCTGCACTAGTAATTGGATGGAAATCATTTGCAGGTTGAGCAGCCGGAGCATATACTGGTACTCCTTCTTCTGACCAAGTTCCTCCTGCTATTGGTGTGACAGTTAGTTTTGAGTCTGCCACGGAACTGGGTACAACTATTGAAATTTGTGATGCTCCCAAGTTAAAGTTACTTTGTGTAAAACTTGGTTTTGCATAAACTTCATATTGGCTATTTGTTGAATTCCATTTCACGGTAAGCTGAACATTTGACTGCCCAAAACTTGTTAAACCAATCATTATTAATACAATAAACAATATATTCTTTTTCATCTTTTTTAAAGTTTTTATCTGAATAACTGATTTTTTACAACTTAATTAATACAGTATTAGGTCATGGAATTTGCTCTAAAAACAAGTCATAATTATACGCTTTGGCTATGTTAAGCCCTACATATAGATTTATTACGTTGTTTAAAATAAAATTAGCATCGTTACCAGAGCCTCTATATTTTACTTTTGCATCCATATTAATATCTCCTAATGAATACACTGGTGTAGCCAAATCATAATTATATGTTTGTGCAGAATTGGCCGGATATGTCAAAACTTGATTTAATATGAGACTCTGGTCGTTACCACTGCCAGTATATTTGACTTTAGTATTTGCATTTGCATTTCCTGCCCATAGTGCCTTCTTGCCATTTACGTCTACTTGTTCATATCCGTCATATGAAGCACTGTTATATAATTGTGTTGAGCTCATAGTTGTGAAATCAATAGTAGTAACTGTTGAAGTCATCGATATTGCATTTGCAGTCATTACACCTAAGTGATTACGATGTTTGATTGCTACATAATAACTTTTACCTGCTTCTCCTATGAAAGACAATGGAGAAACACCGTCTATTGCCTCCACAACATCACCATCTCGTTGTACTAATGCAGCTTTTGTAACCATAATTACTGTCGGATTAGTGGCATCTCTCAACTCTACCAAAACCCAATCAACAATCGCATCATTACCCGTTACATTTAATACGCCTGCTCCCACTACTTCATTACCTGTATGATTTAGCCGAGGATATGTTGCTCCCAAGTTGGTATATGGCTGCGTATTAGGAATTACTCCTGTTGCTCTTAAATCGTCTCTCATGATTGTACCAGTCGTTCCAAATAAAGCTCCTTGAAGTAATACTTTTACACCCAATTTTGCATTTGCTGTAGCATCTCCTCTGGTATTGGGTAATCCATCTACCGGAGTTAATATCCCATCTCCATCCGGATCACAATTACTGACACAATCCACTCTCCCATCTCCATTAGCATCCAGTGAACTCGATATGCCCCCTTCTGCCAAATCACTTGTCCCATCATTATCACTATCTAAGTCATAGGGGTCTGAACCGCCTGTACCATCCGTATTAGGTGGGGTCAATCCATTCCCTGCCGTAGAAGCAATACCTGCCGAATTTACAGCACCATCAGCCATACCATCTCCGTTCGTGTCTGTTCCATGTGCCTCTATTACATCATTGATCCCATCATTATCAGAATCTAAATCCAACGAATTCGGTACCCCGTCACCATCACAATCCGAATTCGACGTGGTTGACCCTGTTATACCCGTACAACTCGCTGAAATCTCTACAGTGTCTAAAATACCATCGTTGTCATCGTCCAAATCTATGCTATCTGCTATCCCATCTCCGTCTGTGTCTGTAGCATCTCCTCTGGTATTGGGTAATCCATCTACCGGAGTTAATATCCCATCTCCATCCGGATCACAATTACTGACACAATCCACTCTCCCATCTCCATTAGCATCCAGTGAACTCGATATGCCCCCTTCTGCCAAATCACTTGTCCCATCATTATCACTATCTAAGTCATAGGGGTCTGAACCGCCTGTACCATCCGTATTAGGTGGGGTCAATCCATTCCCTGCCGTAGAAGCAATACCTGCCGAATTTACAGCACCATCAGCCATACCATCTCCGTTCGTGTCTGTTCCATGTGCCTCTATTACATCATTGATCCCATCATTATCAGAATCTAAATCCAACGAATTCGGTACCCCGTCACCATCACAATCCGAATTCGACGTGGTTGACCCTGTTATACCCGTACAACTCGCTGAAATCTCTACAGTGTCTAAAATACCATCGTTGTCATCGTCCAAATCTATGCTATCTGCTATCCCATCTCCGTCTGTGTCTGTAGTATTACAATTATTAATCGTAACTTTCACAGGGGTTGATGTTGGACTATAACAGTTATTAGTCGCATCAAAATATGCAGCATAATATGTTCCTGCTCCTACTGATGATGGATTTGATACTTTATTGGATGCGGTAGCTGGTGTACCTGTGTGCCAAGTAATAGTTGTTCCGTTCGGAGCTGTACTTGTGCTATGCGTTGTTAAATCAACCGTTGTAGCCGAACAAGCATTTTGTGCACATACTGCTACATACACAGGTTGAGATGTCGGACTATAACAATTATTAGTTGCATCAAAATATGCAGCGTAATAAGTACCCGGACCTACGGAGGCCGGATTGAGTACTTTATTAGCCGAGGTTGCGGTACTTCCTGTATGCCATGTAACCGTTGTCCCGCTTGGAGGAGTTCCAGAGCTATGTGTTACAAGGCTTGCAGTACCTGAAGGACAGGAATCTACAATTACCTGCCCGAAAGTACTCCAACTATAACAAAATAGTAAAAGTATCCCCCAAAGTACTCTTCGATATTTGTATAAATATTTATTCATTTTAAAATCGGTTTATTAACTTAACCAGCTAAGATTTAATGCCTATTTGCTATTCTTCGCTGAGTTTTTCGGCACAATTAAAACCCTTGTTTTGATAAGAACTTAATTCACGCTTGGCGGTGTAGTTCCTGCTGCACAACTACTTGTTGCCCCTAATACATATAGGTAGTAATTGTTTGATTGTACAGTACAAGAACTTGTAACAATACTAACATTGTAAATACCACCCGTAGATGTGGAGTAAGAAGCCGATGTGGCTCCGCCTATAGGTGTAGCTGTACCGCTTGTTGCATTATTCCATTGATATGATGTACCAGAGGTATTACTTGCATTAAGCGTTACGCTTGTGCCTGAGCTAACAACAACCGATTGCGGTGTTTGTGTATTACAGGTTCCGTTGTTAAATGCTGCGTAGTATGTTCCCGGAGTACTGGTTGTATACGTGTTTGATGTTGCGCCAGAAATGGCAGCCCCATCTTTATACCACTGATAATTAGTACCCCCAGAAGCAGCTTGTAATACTACTGAGCTCCCCCCACTGAATTGCGCAAAGCTTGTTACAGAGAGCAGAAAAAATGTTATTAGTAAAAAGAATCTTTCCATGTTTATAAATGCGTTTATTTGTCTATAACTAAAGATTATTATATATAAATTTGTGTTATATTCTTCATTGATGTACCTCCAACCATTTTTTCAACTCCTCTACACTCTTGGGCTTTGCTACTATATTCATGGCTTCATCAACCAAGAAAAACGTAGGTGTGCCGTATACATAATAACTTTCTGTGGTTGGTGCTTTCCAGTTTCGTCCTACGTAATGGCTAATCCAAGGATTGGTACTTGCTATAAGCTTATGTATATCTGCGTTATCCTCCATTCCCATAGCTACCACTTCTACATCCTGTTTCTTTAATTGGGAATAATATGCTTTTAGCTGGGGGATTTCTTGCTTACAATGGTCACACCAGCTACCCCAAAAAACAATAAGCTTATATTTGCTATTTATATCACTTATAAATTTGCCATTATCCAGCAGTTGGTCAGGCGCAGGGCTTCCTATACGCATAATGCTTAGTTGTTGCATTTGGCGTTTTATTCTTCCTGAAATACCATCACCATTTTCCTGAAAATCATCGCATTCTTCTATGGTGGCCAAGGCTTTTTGACTAAAATATTCTGCTATATCTGGCCTCCCTGAAATATTTTGCAGAACAGTTATAATTTCCTCAATATATTCGTTTCGGAATGGGCTATTTGATAACCGGCTAACTATAAAATCAGTTGAGTGCTGGTGCCCCCCTGGTAAAACATTCGACAGGCTATAGTAGCTATAAAAAAATCTATGTATGATACCCCAATGCATAAGAATATCTGTTTGCAAGTCAATACTCTTTTCCATCTCTTTTTGAGCAACTCTTAGTTGCTCCTGAGAAGGGGGGCTTTGTACTTGCAACAGGGCGTTTGTGGATTCTAACGCTGTTTCTGCTCGTAAATAAGTGCGAGCCATGTCAGGGTAAGTTTCCATAGTAGCATAAAATTTATTTTTTTCTACCTGCAATTTGCCTAGTTCGGATAATACCGATTTTTTGAAACTACTACTATCCGCATAAAACTCTTTCAGTTTTACTAAGCTTTGTTCTTGCTCATTATACAAGCCACTAACCTGTTTATAAAAATTATAAAAACTGGTTGGACTGTTTTTAGTAAAGGAGATTCTATTTTGTTCTATACTCACATATAAACTATCTCCTTGTAGTAATAGGGGAATCTCTTGGGGTTGACCTTGCTGTTGATATTTTATCCAACCTAAACCTCTATACCCAGTCGGGTATTTAAGAGCAATTTCATTGTTTATATCCGATACACTTGCTGTATCAAAAGTTTGAGTATTATGCCCATTATATCCACCTAATACTACCTCCTTGAGGCCTTTTATATACACTTGTGCATAGCTACTGATTGTTACTTGTAAAATAAGCGCTATTACAAAGACACCCCTTTTCATATCTTTTCTAATTTTATAATTTACAAACCCTTAGATCTGTCACGTATGCTGGTGTTGTGTAGACATTACGACCCGTTATATAGAAAGTCGACGATGTAAACCCTGCAGGAATAGACAAATTTATCGTAAAAAGACTCCAAGTATCTGCAGTTAATGACAGTGGGTCTGATACACTAACCGCTTGACCAAAAGGATTGTTGTTCTTTGGATCATCACTTGGTGTTGGTGCTAATACTTGTCCAAAAGCTGCCCAAAGCTGAACTCCTGCGCCTGACCCTCTACCATAAAATGAAACTTGATAATTGACTGAGACAGTACCTGAATTTGTAATAACAATTGGTTGGGCAACTACCATCTGTGTGGGTACATTAGATGAAGATGGTATGCCATTCCAAATAAATTTTATAGGGGTCGTAGCACCTATTAAGCCTGAGTATTTTGTACCGCTAGGAGGTGGTGGTACTCCAACTGAAGAAAGCAAAACACCCTTATACATCATAACCAAGCCAGTCATGCTATAGTTAGTTCCTGATAATGTGTACCAATCAGGGGTAAAAGTATTTGTGCCTGTTGTGTAGGTTAGAAATTTAGGATTACATATTAGGTTATCGCCCGAGGCACAAGTTCCGTCACTTGCCTGACAACTATACGTTCCATTAGCGATAAGTGCATTGTTTTTTACCTCTGTACCTGAACCCGCCGGAAAGGCTCCTGTGGAACTAATTGCTGTAAATGTGCCGTCTGTTACGAACTGACAACTGTTACTCGCTTTGGTTGACCCACTCGCACTATTGGCTATTACTGTCCAGTAATAAAAAGTACTGGCTTTCAGAGCATTGCTTGGTATGCTTAGGCTCGTGCCAGTAACTGTTGTTGTGGCTAAATTCTGTGTGAAGTTAGCATCAGTAGCTATCATAATTGTGTAGCTAGTAGCACCCGTAGCAGCTGCCCAAGATAAAGTTAGCGGTGAGGTTACCTGCCCACCGCCACAAGTAGGCGATGAGATAGTAAAACTACCTGGCCCATTACAGGTTGAACATGGTATGGTTGGTAAGGTTACCGTTGTTTGGCCCATTGTGTATATTCCAAAACACAATGTCAAGAAACTTATTAATGATAATCGTAGAAAAATATTTTTCATACTTATTTGTAATAATGCTTTGTAAATAAATCGCTTACCTAATTAACCTGCCGGCAGGCTATCTTAACTTTATAATTTACAAACCCTCAAATCTGTAATATATATATCTGCGCTAGCGTTTGGACTATATAAGAAAAAAGCTGAGGTTGTAAACCCTGCAGGAAAACTAATTGTAGTTGTAGCCAGAGACCAAGAAGATGTTGAAGTTGTAACTGCACTAGAGGATGTACCTCGTTGGGTATATCCAGCGGTTTGTGTTGGTGTTGCATAAAAATAATCTATTGAAGGCAGATTACCTGTTATAGCTACTACACGGCTAACAAAACCTCCTATGACAGAACCACCGCCTTTTCCGTAAAAGGAAAGTTGATAATTATCAGCAACTGCTTTTGAATTTGTAAGAACCATAGGTTGTGTAAGTACTCTTACTGCATATACGGGGGCGCTTAGAACGTAGCTAGGCCATATATAATTCATTGCAGGGGTAATAGCAGTTTGAGTGGAATTATTCCCCTGTATTATTCCTGCTGATTGAGTACCACTTGGAGGGGGCCCTTGCGCTAGTGCAGATAAACTCGACCCACAACACGCAATTGATATGCCCCAAAAACCATTCTGACCAGTAGCACCTGACGTCCAATAAGGAGTATAAGTTCCGCCCCCTTGTATATAGGTACTAAATTTAGGATTACATACTAGATTATCTCCTGAGGCACAGGTACCGTCTCCTTTTTGGCATGACATAGACCCGCTTGCAAGAAAATCAGTAATCCCCTTTTCGTCTGGAGAACCTGCAGGAAATCCGCCTGTCGGTGTGGTTGACGTAAAAGTGGCATCTGTCACGAACTGGCAATTACTACTCGCTTTGGTTGAACCACTCGCACTGTTGGCTATTACTGTCCAATAATAAAAAGTACTGGCTTTCAAGGCAACACTTGGTATGCTCAGGCTCGTGCCAGTAACACTTGTTATGGCAAGGTTTTGAGTAAAATTAGCATCGGTAGCTATCATAACTGTATAACTACTGGCACCCGTAGCTGCTGCCCATGACAGTGTTAATGGGGAGGTTACCTGCCCACCCCCACAAGTAGGCGATGAGATAGTAAAACTACCTGGCCCATTACAGGTTGAACACGGTATGGTTGGTAAGGTTACCGTTGTTTGGCCCATTGTGTATATTCCAAAACATAGTGTCAAGAAACTAATTAATGACAATCGTAGAAAAACTTTTTCCATATTTATAAATTTTATGAATTATTACTATTAATCTTAAATAAATGGCAAGTTGTATGAGTTCTTATAACAATGTGTGAATAGAGAGAATACTAGGGATATAATGTTCAAAACCCAAGTTTTTTACGTATAGGGGCATATAATGCTGATAGCAATACCAACACCTCCTAAAAGTAGGATAAGAAAGTTTTTTTTTCTTTTTGGGTTTGTCTGTTAAAAAATACTCTTAACAAGTATTAGATAACTAACTTAAGACGAGCAAATGTATGCCCGAACATTTTGCAAAAAAGACATAAGTACAAACCAATAAGACCAAAGGAGGAAAACAGCAAGTAAAAAGAACCTACAATATGGCACACACCCAATTAAAAAGTAGCTTGAAACATATTTTGAAGCATATCAACTAAAGAACGAGAGAAGGGAGGGCAACCGACAAAGAATCTGCCAAAAAGACAAAAAAGTCTTTTCTGAGAAAGGTTTTGCCCGATACGATTTTTCGGTTTTTTCGCAAAAACTATACCATATTATATAAAAAGAGCGAAATATCCGCTCTTTTATATCGTTCTGATCCCTAATTCCATTAAATCTAAATGGACGTTTTGAAGTTCTTAAGTAAACCAATAAATTGGGATCTAATACAGGTGAAATACAAACTTTTAATTTAAATGCCTATGTATGTACTTACATATTTACTTTGCACGGCTTTTTCATATACTGCTTGCTTCTTTTAAAGAGGAGTACATGGTAATAACCAACATTTATTGACTGTTTTGGAGGCGTTTATTGTAAAAGCTTACAAAATCTTCACAAAGCCTTTACAATATTTTTAGTTATCGCATCAATTTTCTTAAATTAAGAAAGAGATTTTATTTATCTCTTGAAAAGGTGCTATTATCACCTGCGAAAATTATCTGTAAAACTTTTGGGCATATAGCAGATTCACGTATGGAGGGATACTCTATAAGAGTGTATTATGAGAATCCCCCATACATTAGTTGTTATGGATATGCAGCCCCGCGTTACTATTTACTATCAATTATACCCCATTACTATTTGTTGCAAAGCTATGGAGCATACACTAAAAAAAAAGACATTTAAACACTTAAAAAAGACATATTTTATTAGCATGGGATGTTTTATCATTCACGAATGAATAGAAATATCACCCTAATTAACAAACGAGTAGGTATTCAGGAGTTATCAAAGAAGCGTGTATTATTTTATGAATTTTGGGTAATCTGTTTTAAAAAAAGAGCTATATAGGGAATCTTATTTTGCTACACCATCATTTAAGTTCAGTATTCCTTTTATAGAATTTCATAACTACCCGAATTTTTTCTTCTGGCATTAATTCCATTTTAAGCATAGTATTATTTTTATTAGCGTAAGTTTTCATTAAGATTACGCCTAAACCAATGCCATATTGGCCAACAACAGTATCGAGTTGGTTATTAAATATCTTATTTATTAAATCTACCTTTAAATTATCTATGGTTTTGTAGTTGTTTTCGACTATTACTTCAGCCATATTCTCATCACTAGATTCAACGATTACTTTTATAGATGATGCTTCTTTTGAGTGTTTTTTCGCATTTGTAAGAGCATTTCTAAAAACTACTTCAAAACACTTCTGGCTTGTATTAATAAAGGTTTCTTGGGCACCTTTCTCAAAAGAAATTGTGTTATTTTTTTTCTTTAATGCAGGTTTGATTTCTTCTATTATACCCTGAATTTCTTCAGTAATATTAACTATGCTAGGAGTTGTATCAATATTATAACCATTGTTAACTCCCCAGTCAAGCACATTATTAACTAGTTGGCTAGCATGGCAAGAAAGCCACCCTATTTGATTTGTAATTTTGGTTATCTCTTGAGGTTCGTTTTTAATAATTAAATAATTTAGTACCGTACTTGCTTTTAAGAGGGAGTCTATCGAGCCTCTAATATCATGTGTAAAAATAGTATAGAATTGATCTCTAAACAGATTCAGCTCCATAATTTTACGATTTGTTCTCCGTATCTTAAATAATAGTAGTAATAGTAATGAGATTAGAAAAATAGTTATTATTAAAAAAAATAAAAGCCTTTGTTTCTTGGTTGAAAGATTTTTGATTTCCAGTTCACTTTTTTCATAGTTATACTTAGCTCTCATTTCTATCAATGATTTATCCTTCGTGTCTTTAGCATCTAAAGTTTTATAATAAATAATACTGTCCGAAAGAGCTGTGGCTAATTTATAATCTTGTGTATTCTTAGCAAAGTTTCTGAAATTATTAAAAATATTTAGTATACGTTCATATCGAGTGATATTGGCATGATGCGATTCAAAGTCTTTGGGGATCTGGTAATAGTAATTCAAAGAGTTAGTAAAAGATTTTAACGCTAATTCATTTTCTTTTAGTTTTTCATATCCTGTTCCCATAAGGTTATAAACATAACTTAACAGGTATGGATTTTTTTTATCAATTTCTTTAATTAAATCTTCACCTAAAGCTACGGCTTGTAAATATTTATTGGTAATTATTAAATATTCCATCTTATAAAGATCAATCCAAACCTTCGCATAATGTAGTTCTGGAAACTTTTTAGTTAATAACTCCATATCATTTAATAATGTAGCTAATTTATCTTGATTGATATGGCTTTGACGAATAACTAACATTGTTTTCATCATAAGTAATGCTATCTTATCATGTGGGTTATTTGAGGTTTTAAGTAGTTTTTCTGCATAATCTATATATTTATTAGAAATTGAATTATCCTCAAGTGACCTTGAATTGAAGAAAACTAAGCTTTGATATAACGCTACATAATATTGTGTATGGAAATCATCAAATTCAGAAAGTAGTAGTTGCGCTTTTGCAAAATATTTTTGTCCTTCTTCTACTTTCAAAGCATTATTAAAGAGAAGTGCTTTTATATAATAATAGAAAATCTGTCCACTTTTGTTGTTTAGCTTGATGCTTAATTGGCCAATTTCCTCAATAACATTATTGGGATACGATTGCCAAATATATGTTTTTTGTAGTATAATCAGGTTTTTTAGTCGCTGTGGAGTAGGTTTTATATTATTATGTAGCCATAGTTTAATGCTATCTATATTATTAGTTGGGTTTGTATCCTTAAATAAATTTTCCTGAGCTATTGAGCTATTTAAAGAAAGACAAAAAACAAAATAAGAAGTTAATAGTGGCTTGCTTTTTCCCTTTAACAAATATAACATTTTAGATTGAGGATTTAATTTCTGATTAAAATAGTTGATTCAAGTAAAATAAAAAAAGATTCGTAAAAGTTCAATTTTGTAGCTTTCTTACCTTACTTCCTACAACAAACAAACATCATACTAACCCTGAGCAAAGATAGTACAAAAAGACATACAGTCCCATACCCATAAATAAAAAACGAGTTTATACCCTCATTTTTAATCTATACGTACAAAAACGTTGGCATGTTGCTATAAATGTGTTGGTAAGTAAATATTAAATTTAAGAGTATGTAATATGGTACTCTCTGAAGATGAAGACCTTGAGCGAATTATTAATGAAGTAAGCAAAATATCACTAACATACTTGCCTATTATAGTAGTAAAATATACGTAATTATTTATTAGAAGACTTTTGTTTAATCTGTAACTAAAAAACACTTCTAGCTAAGAATGCGATTAAAAATCTGGCTACTTTATTTAATACTGAATCGTTTTTTTATACTCAATAATCATTTTTATTAATTTATCACAATCATCAATAGTATTCATTGATTTTGCAAAACTGATTATTTTTTCTTTCGTTTTATTAGTACTATTTTCTCTTTTCTCTGTCAATTTTTCTTCTTTATCTACTTTATTCAAAATGTCTTTAGCAACTTCCTCTGCTCTTTTTTCATCTTTGAGTTTTCCTATTTCGATTATATCAGTTTTATTAAAATTTGCTTTGCCTTGTAGTACTTTATTTTTTAAATCGGTCGGTAATAAATCAAGGCCTCTGGCAAAGTCAGCATCTCTTCTAATGGTTTTTTCTCCTACATTAAATTGTTCAGCCAATTTTTCAGAAAGAGATATTTTTCTTACCGAGTGGTCATTTTGACCATCCGGTAATTGCACACTACTTCCAGTTAAATTCTCCGGTTGGTCATTTTGACCACTCGGTAAATTTTCGGATTGAAACTTTCCACTTTTATCTCGTTGAACATTATTTTTTTTCAAGGAATTATACTTTAATCCTCGTAAATATGACATTTGCTCTGGAGAAAGGTTTCTACGCCCTAACTGGTGGTCAATCATGAAATCATGTACCTTATCAAGGTTTTCAAACTCAACTACACTTATCTTAAAATCGACCTTGAATTTTTGGCAAATTTCATACCGGTTATGACCATCTATTAGTATATAAAGCAGCTCTTCCGAATCCTGAGAGGTAGCATCTATTACGCCTTTATTAGTTTCCCAAATAATAATCGGGTCTTTGCACCCAAACTCTAAAATATTTTGCTCTAGCTGTTTTTTTTCTTCTGGTAAAAGAGGCGGAATAAACTTTTTTATACTTTCCAGTATTGTTATATTTTTTTTAACTCTTTCCGTTTGTGAATATGTAGGTTGTGGCGTAGAGGCTTTTGTTTCTATCATCGCCGACATAAAATTCTTTCCCATTGCTATTTAATAATTCTAGATATTGAAAAACTCTTTAGCTAATTCGGTGTATTGTTGCGCCGCCGATGACTTAGGAGCGTAAGTAAAGATGTCTTTTTGTGCTACTTGTGACTGCTGTATTATTGTAGTCCTTTCAATAAATACATTAAAAATCGGAATATGCTTATACTCTTTTTTCACATAGTCAATAATTTGCCGGTGAACCAACGTGTTTTCTGTAACCATTGTAAATAAAATACCTTTCACAATCAATGAAGGGTTAGATTCTTCTCTTACCTCGTAGATTCTATTGAATAAACTGTCTACTCCATACAATGCGGAGACTTCAGGCTGGAGAGGAATAATACAAATATCTGATGCGACAAGCGCATTTGTAGTAAATATATTTAAGGCTGGGGGGCAATCAATGATAATAAAGTCAAACTGGTCACTTACTTTCTGAAGTCTATTTTTGAGTCTCTTTTCATTACCTATTGAATTAATCAACTCAAGCTCTCTGTATGCCATTTTAATATTTGAAGGAGCCAAGTATAAATTATCCTCTAACATTTGTATAGCTAACTCCTCTTTTCCCAGCATAGCGTCAATTACCTGAACCTCTGGATTATGCACACCACAGCATTGTGAAGTATTTCCTTGTGAATCAAAATCTACTAATAAAACTTTAAATCCTGACAAGGCAAGTGCCTTACCAAGATTAATTGTAGTAGTAGTTTTTCCTACTCCACCTTTATGATTAACGATTGAAAGAATCTTTGCTTTAGAAAATAAAATATCAGCGTAACCATATTCTCGTAATACAGGTTCTAATAACTGGCAGTGTTTTTCGTTTAATTTTAAAGTACCACTAACCGCTTTATGCAACGTACGAGATGGTAAACCTGACTCTTTTTCAATCTGCGAAAGATTTAGAGCAGATTTCTGTTTTAGAAATTTAAGGGCTTTTTCAGGAGTTATCATTTTAGGAATACTTTTACACAAAAGTATAAAAAATATCCTAAATATTTTTTTTTGTACAAATTTTATCTTGTCTTTTTCCTTCCTTTCTCACTAAAACCTAAACTTTTCGCAATGTATGCCGTTGGGTTATCAACATCCTTTCTAAGTCCATTATAGATTTCACTATCAATTTTCAAAAATAAAGACCATTTTTCAGGATCCGCCATGATTTCAGCCTGCTGTTGACGGGTGAAAGAATACTCATTCAATAATCGCATAATATAGTCTTTTTGTTGCATCGGAGTTGCTTGCTTGAAAGTCTCGGCTTCAGTAGTAATAGCTTCAAGTGCAAGTTCAAGTTCTGATTTTACTTCAAACAATAATTCAACAATTCGCTTCCCTTCTTTTTTTGAGGGTTTATAAGTAAATATAATCCCTGCTTTTTCTCTGAGTTCCTTCTGTGAAGAATCTAAAGCCCAACGCCTTATTTCGTTGAAAGTATAACTATCTGGGCAGTTAAACATAAATTTTAATTTATTAACCGAATAATTGAACTTTCTTTGTTTACGACCAATATGTAGCATTATTATCTCATACATACGCTGTGCATATATTGAGCCTAATGATAACATTATATCAATGCTATATTTTGTAAAATGCTTCCCTAATTCAATAAAAAATGGCACAACTGAACTATTCATTACTACTTCTAAAAAATCTTTTTTATTAATTTTTCTAAGAAGTACTTCTGTAAAAGGGACTATTAAATGATAATATGTTTCATCAGACGATGAGGACGCTTTATCTATCAAAGTAATTCTTTTAGTAAGAATTGATTGAGCTGCCTTTTTTACTTTTGCATGATTGGTTTCAGTTAGCTCAGTAAATGGAATTACAAAATGAATATTATGCCCATTCCATGTTTTAGCAACATTCCCTAGCTGATTAATTACATTTACTACAATCTTTTTCTCAATTTCACTGAACTCCTGACGGCTTTCAGTAATTGGATTAGGCTGGTAATTATCGGGACGTTTAGTAAAATGTATTATTGGCGCTTTGATTATTTTCATTCCTTTAAATTTATTTAATAGTTATTCCAAATCTCCGTTTTTGTAAGTTTTCAGACTTAATATTTTACTTTAAAACACTGAGTTTTGGGGCCTATTTGTTTAATTTTAAATCAATATGGGTATTTATTTTTTTTCTTATTCTAAATCTCCGTTTTACATACTTAATATTTCACTTTATACATGCGATTATTAATCGCCTAAGAGCCTTAAAATGCAATATATTCACAAAAACGGAGAAAAAAAATCAACATCTCCGTTTTTAAATAATAAAATATATTCCAAACCTCCGTTTTCTCTATTCCAAACCTCCGTTTTAATCAATACATATCTTATTCCAAATCTCCGTTTGTATTATTCCAAATCTCCGTTTTCCCTTTATAACTCACTAATTATTAAGTAGTTACAGGCCTCCTAAATCATCAAATTATTTTATATTGATAAATAATCTAAATCTTGATGGTAATGTATTTAAGGTAAAAAAGGTATAAATTTTTAGAGTTATCCACAGATTTTCAAAAAAACAACACAAGTTCTACAACATCAAAAAAGGGGAGGGGGGCCGGGGCGCACCTAGAGCTAACCCTCTTTTCAACCCTCATAATTTATAAACTAATGGCTAATAGGTTATTGCTAAACTTTTTTTTAGCTCTTTTACATAGCTTCTTCCAATATCAATTCGAATATCATTAGACAAAACAATATGATGGCTAGATAAGGCCTTTATATGAAAGCTATTAACCAAAAAACTTTTATGAACTCTAATAAAAGCTTCATTCAGGTTTTCTTGAAAACTTGCCAAAGATTTCTTCAATGCCAGCTTCCTTTTTCTGGTATATAAAAAAGTATAATTTCTTTCGACTTCTATGTATAGGACATCATCCAAAAAGATTTTCTCGTATACGTTTTCAAAATTCTTTATTAAAATATATGGCTTATTATACTTACTCGCTTTATTATTTTCAATGTCATAAAAAATATTCTCAATGGAAGAAATTAGAGACAACGCCTGAAATGGCTTTACCAAATAATTTACCTGTTGAATACTATTAATTTTCTTATACAACTCTTTATCTTTCGAGTTAGTAATGATAATAATTGGGATATTATAGCCCTGTAACTTTTTCACTAAGTCAATACCTGTAAGTTTTCCTTCCAAGAAAATATCAGAAATTATTAAATCAGGTGGGGCAGTGGCACACTCATTTAGTGCATCTTCAACAGTTTTTACACTTGAGAAATTAAGGAAAGACGCTTCTTCTAATACAATTTTTATCCATATCGTATAGATATCATCGTCCTCCACAAGTAAGATTTTTTTAGCAGTTAATGACATAGCCTTAGCAATAGTTAATAATCTCAGCTGTTTTTTGACTATTGATACTCATTGCTTAAATTTTTGAGGATCAGAACCACAAAATTAAATTGGCTCAACCTCTAACAATTGTATCAAATAACTTTTTTGTTTCTCTTTGAAAATTAAAAACTTCCATTCATCGCCAATTTTAGGCACTTCATCCCCAAATTAGGTGCGAACGTATTTATTATTTAGACCAAAAAAACAAAATTTGCCCTTATCAAAATGGACAAATAATATATCAAAAAGAACATTATCTATCCTATGGAACATCTTAATATAAGCTTTATAAATAATACGTGCGAAATATTTTCTGAGCATCAGAAAATACCTTTTAACATTATTACAACGGGGATTCTTGGTTCTTTTTCTTATACGAATGAACCATTTATACAGAGTATAAGCTCTGATAGCTCTGGGTTTGGAAATACATTATTAATACAAATTAGTAAAATAATTGGGAAGAAATATTCCCCTTTAAATTCAACAGAAAAGAAACATTATTTGAACTTACGTTTGGCATTAAACGAATCCTTTTTCAATCAAACTATATCAGAAGTCTTCAAGTTTGACACAAAAACTACTTCATTTAGTTTTGAAACATTAAAAGAAAATAAAAAACAACTAGAAAAGTTAGTTGTCGATACGCTAAACAATAGGCTTTCCGATATTGAAATTACACTAACTAACATTAGGCTAAAGGACGCTTTTTTCAAATTATGGTGTACTCAGTTTACCTACGACCTAATTAATGAATCGGTTGATTACTTTATGCCAGAAATAAGTGCTAATTATAGTTTCAAAATAGAAGACATCCAAAATATAAAAAAATTGGAAAAAGAACTAAGGGGACCTACCAATAAATCTATTCCAACAATTTCGGAAATGTCTGAAATTGTTGGAATGAGTTCAACGAAATTTAAAAAGATTTTTAAATGTGTACTAGGTTACAGCCCTCACCAATATGTTTTAGAAGTAAGAGCAAAGAGAGCAAAAGAGTTATTAGAACTAAACCAATTTACGATTACAGAAATAGCTTATAAAGTAGGATTTAACTATCCATCAGGATTAACGCGGTTGATTAAAAATAAATATAGAGTATCTCCACAAGAAATCGTGAAACGAAGAAGTATTGAAAAAACTAAATAAATGAGATACTGCCATTAAACGGTTTACCTAACTATGCTCAAGGTGCATAAACTAAAAAAAGCAAATTAGGTTTTATTAAGTCATGCGTTTATAGGTATACGTTTTTTGCAAAACGTAGTGGATATTCTCATTTTAAAGTTATAACCTATAACTAGTAACTTCTTGGAAAGGATAATACTAAATCAGGATACAAACATAAAATTGTGATAAAAATAAGATTTGGTTTTACAAACAAACTATCCTAATACTTAATCTAGCTTTCAACTATGTCAGTTTTTATCTATGATTTCTTAGCAACAAAGAATATGAGAAAAATTATTATAAAGTTTCTCAAGCAATTAGCCAAGTTACTCCTCTTAGCTATTATAGCCCCTATAAGATTCACATATAGATTTATAATAAGGTATCTCAAACAATTTGCTTGGTTAATCCTTTTACTTATAATTGGGACTGCGTTACTGGGTTTGTAAAATACTGTGCTAAAGCCAATCTTATTTAATGCAATTTATCGGCTTTATTAGCAAAAAATAAGCCTTTTTTGTTAATAATTAATTGTTCCATATAAAATAACTTTGTATACAAAGTAAATCTTCGCCCATTATAAAATTGGTAGAAGAGCACTCAATTTGTAACAGGTGAAATCTGTCTATTATTGATGGTAAAGAGCAATATATTAGAAATTTATATTGCTCTATTCCCTTTATTTACCGAATTGATTTTAACCATCTTTATTTCAATTTCGAAGGGTTTGCTACACCATTATTATATCTACTTTAAAGCAATTTACACTCTTTTAATAATGAATCTATGCTTTACTAATTTATATAAAGTTTAGTAAAGTTTTTGATACCGAGATTACACAACAACCCATCAATACAAGAAATTTATTAACATAAAATATTCTTAAGAAAAGTAAAAAATGAAAAAAAACATACTAACCAGTTATATTTTTCTAGTTTTGAATCTTCTAACTTATAACTCAATTGCACAAAAAATTTCCTTAGAGAATTTGTTAGATAGTACTATTACACTCTCTAAAAATGGGAATAATATACCATTAACAGAGACAATGAAATCAGCTAGTACCACACTTAAAGTCTGGGCTCATACCAGAGGTTTTGATATGCAAGACAAACTTTTATATCAAGTTGAATTACTAAATGGGCTTATTCCTATAGCTGAAGCAGGTAATCTTAAAACAGAGGAGCTAAACAAGGTAGTAAATACTATTAAATTATTAGTAGGAATTAATCAGATAAATAATTTACTGAGTGAAGGTAAAAATGCTTTATTAGGGAATGCCAAGAGTATTACAAGTAGTATCAATTTATTGCAACTAGGAAAAGTTATATTAGATAGCAGGCAGCAGAACAGATTAGGAAGTTTATTAGACATAGCTTCTAAAACGGTCAAAAAACTAGATGAAAAGGATGCAGGTGCTAAAATGGCTGCATCATCTATTAAAAATACTTTAGAAAAAATAGTTAGTTTAGTAAAAGATGCTACAAAAGTTCAATAAATACTTTATAACTTTTAAATCTTATTTTTAAGCTAGCCTAAATACCTATTTTGTTGTTATTAGAATCTATATCTCTAAATATAGGAAGAAGTAATGGAAATTTTTTTCGAGAAACCTGAATTATCTGGGTATCTTTTAGTATAATAGTTTTACTATGAAAATTAATAGATTGGATAAAATCAGTACGGATGATAAAGGATCTATTAGGTCTAATAAATCCTTTATCTGATAAAATATTTTCATAATGCTTTAATGTTATGGCAGCTATGGTTTTCTGATTAGCCATAAGATTGAAAATAGTATAGTTTTCGGACGCTTGTAAATAAAGTACCTCAGTAATAGGAATCGATTTATTTCGAGCAATTTTAAGTTCAATATTGGTGTCCATGTTCGGTAGAATTCAATGACAAAACGCAACAGGAAATAGGGGAGACCTAGGAGAACATTATGCTTTATTTAGTTACAACCGCCTACTTCGGCTTTAAAGACTGTTCCAGAGTCAGCTTTAAAACCATTGTCTAACAAAATACTCTTAGCCTGATAAGTTACGACCGTACCCACACCAGTTATCTTATTAGTAGCCGAGATATTTGCGTTCGGAGCTACTGAAACAGTTGCAGAGGCTTGTTTCGTAATGTTACCGCTTGAATAATCATCTGCAGTGCTTGTTAATGTTAAACTGGATACACAATTGCTAATAATTAGGCTATAGTCTTCAATTTGCCCCGATTTATACGTTGGGTTTCCTACAATGTTACAAGAGCTAGAAGATGACGATACATCTGCTAAGACCCTAACTCTTAATAAAGTATTTGAAACGGCCGTGTTTGGAATAGTTATATTACCACTTAGTATATTTCCGCCTGTAGAGCCACTTGTATTTCCCGTAAGAACAGTTTCTCCGGTATCCGTAAATATTCCATTATTATTATAGTCTATATAAACTTTTACAGCATGAACATTGGTAAAATACCCACCTACACTAATCGAATATGTGTTATTTGCCTGAACAGTAGTTGTAGTATAGCAAGATTTATCTATATAAGTATTTCCGTCTTGGCTTGATGTCCCTGATGATGAATTAATAGAATTAAAAGTAAAATTAATTATTCCAAAATACCCGCCTACTCCATTTGACGCAGTAGGGGTACAAGCAACTATCGGAGATGTTGTAACATTAACGGTCGTTGTTGTACTAGTTGCTACGCAGGTACCCTCGGTACAACTGACAGTATAACTAGTAGTGGTTACAGGACTAACTGTTTTTGTTGAACCTGTTCCTAACCCATTAGACCAATCGTAAGTGCCGCTACAATTTCCCGCGGTAAGTGTTACCGAAGACCCTGCACAATTTGGAGTAGAGGCGTCGTTAGTTGCTGTTGGTTTTGTAGAAACGGTATTACTAATTGTTACGGATTGAGAGTAAGTACAATCATTTTTATCGGTAACTGTAACAGTATAGGTGCCTGGAGCCAAATTAGTAATTGTCTGTGTTGTAGCCCCATTACTCCATAAATAACCTTTAGCTCCTTTAGGAAAGTTCGCTGTAGCAGTCGCATTATTCATTCCTTGTCCACAGTTCGGATTCGAAGAAGTAATGGTTAATGTAGCATCTGTGGTAGCATCGGTAGCAATTATATTATATACATAAGGACTTTGTGTAACTCCACCGATTTTAACTCCGGTAACTGTTACTTTGTAGAGCACATCCGCACTACCTGAAAAGGTAGGAGCATTAGTTAAATCCCATACTATGGCATTATCTCCGTACCCATTGGCCAAGGTATTTACGGTTAAACCCACTGAATTATTATTTTCATCTAAAACAGAAACTATCGCAGCTGAGAAATCGGCGTTTGGAATACTAAAAGACCATCTTTGCGGGATTAAATTTCTGGGCATGTAACCGGCTACTGGCCAAGCTATAAATGCTGGAAGGTTTGTAGGTGTTCCAGTAGCTCCATTAACCCACAGGGCATCGCTATTATCTGTACTCCCATGACCAAAAGTTAATGCCCTTGAGTAAAGTACCCACCTTCTGTGTCCGGCCATATAATTTCCTGAACCAGCATCCGTCATGTAACCATCAATAGCCCCAGAAGCATATGCTCCTAGCGAAAGATTCGAATTTCCGGCTCCATTATAGCCATTAGTTGTATAACAAGTCCAGGTATTAGGAGGGTAGTGATTAAGACTGTTATTGGCTTTCATCATTAAAGCGGCTTCTTGAGTTTGAACATCATAGCTATTAGTGTATGTTATATTTGCCAGCCCCACTAAATTTCTATAATAATTAATTCTTTGGATTGTTTTATCTTGGGCAGTAGCTGATATAGATCCCGCAATACAACCAGTTACATTCCCGGTCCAACCCAAGGTAGATAGATTTACAGTTGAACCAAGATAGTCATTATTATAGTTATTAACGACTGTTGTACGATTGCAAGTACTATTAATATTCGTAACTCTAGCTTTTATATTAAGATTGTTTTCCTCAATATTTTCCAATTTTAGCAAGGGTGGTTCACCAAGAGTTTGCGCAATAATTGATATCCGTGATACAAATATTATTAATACTGTGATAGAGAATATAAAATATTTCATGATGTTTTAAGCAGTTTTTAGAGTTATAAATAAAATTGTTCAGTGTTTAGAGCTTGAATTTTATTCAATAAGCGATTTATATTGAGAAGCTTAAAGATTTCTTCTGTTGAGGTATTTGTATATTTAGAGCGGGTAGAAAATAAAATATATATAAATGTAAAATTTTAATTTTTTAAAAGTCAAGACTACTTAACTACTTAAGTCTGTTTTACTAACAAACCTGCCTTTTTGAGAAACATATTCTTAAAACAGATGCCTCAACAGTATATTTTATGTTATAAATGTAAGTGTTAGGCTAAACTTAAAGATTTACATCTTTCATCCTTCAGACATTTGATTAGACATATTATACTCTAAAGAAAATGTCTAAACTATAATCTATATACGTATTTGTTTGATGATTAATGCAATTTGTCATCCTTTTTTTGTTGTTTGTCACCTTTGTTTGGTTTATATAAGTGACAAAACTTTTAATACCACTAATATTACGCTTCATCTGGTCATTATAAATATGACTTTTCTATAGCCCAACCTTAAAGTTACGTACTGATACCCTTTTTTATAAATGTTCCATTTCTTAGTTAAAAAAGATAACTTTTCTTTTTTTAAAAATATTCAAGTTGATATGCACTCTCATTTAGTTCCAGCTATAGATGATGGGTGTCAGAATATATCAGAAAGTATCTCCTTAATTAAGAAAATGACAGATTTAGGGTATCGTAAAATAATAACAACTCCACATATCATTTCAGACTTATATCCTAATAGCAGAGACTCTATTCTTGCCGCCTTTAAAGAGTTAGAACAAATAATAATATCTGAAAAAATACCTATCACACTTAATGTTGCTGCCGAATACTTTTTAGATAATTATTTTAATCAATGTTTAAGCCAAAAAGAAATACTGTCTTTCGGAGATACTAAATATCTATTATGTGAAATCTCCATTGCGGCTCCTCCGTCAAATCTTAAGGAAACTATTTTTAATATTTTAACGCAAGGGTATAGACCTATACTAGCTCACCTAGAGCGTTATTTATATTGGATAAATGATAAGTATATAATTCCTTCATTGATAGAAATGGGCTGTTTGATGCAAGTAAATATTTCTTCATTACTTGGCTATTATGGAAAAACCGTAGAAGATTATTCATATAAGCTAATTAAAAATAATTATGTAAGTTTTTTAGGAACAGATATTCATAATAAGAAGCATTTAGAGTTTTATATTAATCAAAGGAACAATCTTAAGATTTATAACATCATTGAGAAGTATCAATTCTTAAACATCTCTTTATTATAAATTAACTAAAGAACATTATTGGCTAAAAGGAGAATAGATTGAAAAATATATACAAAGCTAAGGCGTAAAATCTAAATAAAATATATATGTATACTAACCTATTGAAAAGCATTATAGTTGCATTTTTATTTTTTGGAACTATTTCTTGTATAAGTAATAAGAATATAAAGTATTTTCAATCAGCAGATACTTCGAAGATAATATCTCTAAAAAATATTATACCTAAAAATCCTAAGATTCAGCCTAATGATATTTTAGCGGTCATTGTAAGTACATATAACAAGGAGTCAAACGAGATTTTAAATTTCGCTAATATTAGCACACTATCATTAAGTGTATTTTCTGGAAGTAATGTTATGTCTCAGGGAAGACAACCACTAGGATATAGAGTAGATTCAACAGGGTTTATATCGATGCCATTTATAGGTAAACAAAAGGTGGCTGAACTGACTCTTGAGCAAGCAGAGAGCCAGCTAAAGGTAGAAATAGAGAAGGTGTTAAAAGACCCTTCGGTTAGTATTCGTTTTTTGAATCATAAGTTTACGGTATTGGGCGAGGTTAACAAAGTGGGTACATATAACTTAGTAGATAATAAGACGACACTGATAGAGGCTCTGAGCAGCGCAGGCGATTTAACCGTTTATGGAGATAGAACAAATGTTATGGTAATTAGAAATAATAATGGTATAAAAGAAACAGCAAAACTAAATCTTTTGACTTACGAAATTTTTAATTCGCCTTATTTCTATGTACAAAATGAAGATATAATCTATATTGAACCTACTCGAGGTAAGGTAACTTTTACAGATCAACGTATACAACTAATTCCTATTATTACCGGTGTTGCAACAACTTTTGTGCTATTGTTAAACTTTTTGTTTAAATAACTAAAAACCTATTCATGCACTCAGGGTAATAGAAAAAAATAAAAGTATTCTTCTAGTATTCTATAATTAAATCAAGCAGAGAAGGCGTAGGTTATGGGCGTTCATAGCGTTCTTTAATATTCCATCCGGCTAACGTATAATCTTAGTAAGACAAATAAAATTTAGCAATTATAATTTTAACATATTTTTAAAAGCGAAGAGAGATGCTAAATAAAGAATTGAATGTTGGCCAAGAAACTGAGGAAGGGATCAACATTGGCTTTTTTTTAAAAAAGTGTATGCAACATAAGTATTGGTTTTTATTATCTTTAATTATTACCGAGCTTATTTGTTTTTTATATTTAAGATACACTACACCTATTTATACAATAAATGCATCTATTTTGATAAAAGATGAAAACAAGGGTGTAAAAAGTGATATAGAGGCTTTAAAAGACTTGGATTTAACAGGTGGAAATAAGTTAGTAGAAAATGAAATAGAAGTATTTAAAAGCAGAGGCTTAGCCGAAAAGGTTGTTGATAAACTAAATCTAACGGTTTCGTATTGGAATGAAGATGGCCCTATTGATAAAGAATTATTTATTGAACCTGAAATATCAATAAACGTAAGTGAATATTCGCAAAAAGGATACAATGAGCCTTTCTATATTTTGCCTGAAAAATTAGGTAAGTTCCAAATATTAGATAAAAAAAAGAAAGTTTTAGGCGTTTTTAATTACGGAACAAGTATAACTACCCCTTATGGTCGTTTAAGAGTTTTTACAAAGAAGACATCTTTACATATTTCCGAAAAGCCAATAAAAATACGATTATATAATAAAGAAGCCTTAATTACACATCTTATTGGCGACCTGAATATACGGTTAGTAAACCCTAGAACTACTGTAATTGCATTTAGTTTTAATCACCACTTACCCGAGAAAGGAAAAGCTATATTAAGTAGCATTTTAGAAGAATATTCATTTTTATCCATTGAAGATAAAAATAGAGAAGCAGTCAATATCTTACGTTTTATAGAAGACCGTTTAAAATTAGTAACAAACGAGTTAGGTTCTGTTGAGCAAGATGTAGAAAACTACCGTACCTCAAGAGGAATTACAGATTTAAGTACGGAGTCTAATATTTTTTTAGAAAAAGCTAAAGAAATAGACACAAAACTTAATGAAACAGAAATTCAACTTAAAGTTTTAGATAGTATAGAGCGTTATTTACAGGGAGACCAAATAAAAAACATATCGCCTTCTACTCTTATGGTTAATGACCCTGTAATTATAGGGTATTTAAATCAGTTGTCTAATTTAGAATTAGAAAGAGAAAAGATGGCTCTTACTGTGCAATCTGGTAATCCTTATCTGGAAACTATTATAACTCAGATGAAAAATGTTAAGCTAGCGATTCGGGAAACTATCGCTAATCAGAAAAAGAGCATCTTATTATCACGTACTGAGCTATTAACCTTAAATAATAGATTAAGTGCTTCTATCAATAGTATTCCAAAAAAAGAGAAAGAATATGTAGAAATAAAACGTCAGGCAAGTATTAAAGAAAGCCTGTATTTATTATTACTAAAAAAACGTGAAGAAACAGCTCTTTCTTATGCTTCGACAGTAACAGATAGCCGTATGATTGATAAGCCATTTAGTAGCGCAACCCCAATATCGCCTAATAGGAGTCGTATTATTTTGTTAGGTTTTTTATTGGGTTTTGTCATTCCAGCGGTAGTTATTGGTATCAAAGGGTTTTTGACAAAAACAATACAAAGTAAAGATGAAATTGAGAAAGCAACAGGGTTAACCATATTTGAAGAAATCGGGAAAAAAACAAAAAAAGACCTTGGGGATATTATTAGCATTAAAAGTAGAAGTCTTGTGGCTGAACAATTTAGGATGTTAAGGTCAAATATTCAATATTTATTTGCTAATACTCAATCTGAAAAGTCCAAGGTTATTGCTGTTACCTCTTCAATTTCTGGTGAGGGTAAAAGCTTTATAACAGCCAATTTAGCATCAACGTTAGGGATGCTTGATAAAAAGATATTAATCATTGGATTAGATTTACGTAAACCTAAAATACAGGAGTATCTTAATGTTGTTGCTTCAAAAGGTATTAGTAATTACTTGATAGATAAAGCAACAATAGATGAAATTCTATATAAAACAGATGTAAAAAATGTATATTTAATACCTGCGGGGCATATTCCACCTAATCCTTCTGAGCTTATTGCTAATGGTAGAATAAAATTGCTTTTAGAAGAAGTAAAAAAAGATTTTGATTATATAATAATAGATACTCCTCCGTTAGGTTTAGTAACTGATGCGGCACTTTTAGGTTCTTATATTGATACTTGTTTGTATATAGTAAGGCACGAGTATACTCCTAGAGTGTTTTTATCAAACCTGAAAGAAATAAACTATAAGAAAGTTTTCCCATCTATATATATCATATTTAATGGTGTTAGTTATGCTAACTCATCTTACTATGGGTATGGATATGGTTATTACGAAGAAAAAGGTCAGAGTGATAATTTGATAAAAAAAATAAAGAAATTAATTGAAAAAGTCTTTCCGAAATTGAAATTACCCAATTTCAATTGAAATGAAAAAAATAGAATATTCGACTGTACTTCAACAGTATTGTCTAGTGTAAGATACTTAAAATCTAATAAGAAGGACTAGAAACTATAAGTTTTTGGTCCTTCTTGTTGTAATATACGGATAACTTTTACTTATTAAGGAATAAGGATTCCCCTTTCTTTGGATACATTCAAATTATTATATAATTTTGAATGTATTAACTCTGGTTTGGCTTATAAAAGCCTCTAGGTCTTTCTCCTAAGTAAATAAACTGCTGATATAAAAGAGAACAAACAATTTTATAAACTGAAATTTGTAAAGTTTCTCTAATACTTGGAGGGTTAGACCTGTAAAAGTTCTTAATTGTTAAACCTTAATACCCAATTCTTCGCCCACACTTCATTTGCGAAAGTTGGAACAAAATCTTAAATATACAAAATACGCTTTCCATAATTGTATTGTTTATTTGGCAATACAACGTTACCTGCTATTCTACGAGAAACCCTATAACATTGAAATAAATGCGAAATAACAGCAAACTATTGTTAGCGTTGAAAGCTGAAAAATCGAATGTTGAAATTCATAAACATTCCGCTTTCCAAATTGTATTTACAGTGGATAACCCTTTTGATACAACAATTGAAAAAGAGAAGCATACAGGTATTTTTGGGTTTGTAATAAAACCTCAAGTGGCACATTCATGTGTGTGTAATCACAGTAATCTTATTATTTTAAACATCGAGCCATATTCATTTTTGGGAAAACTCATATTTACGAAATTAGGCCAGAAAAATGCTAAAATTTTTTATGATAATAATGAATTTCAACAGTTTTTTGAAATTTCGCAAAATGAATTTTCAATTTATAATATGGTTAATTCAAATAGCCAAAATCAAGTTATGCAACTCATAGATGAAAGAATACAGCAATCAATAGCTTTCATTAATGAAAATTTTAAAGTAGATAATATTTCAACGCAGGATGTTGCTGAGCATATCTTTTTATCACCTTCTCGATTAGCTACATTGTTTAAGCAACAAATTGGAAGTAGTATCAGCAAGTACCTTTTATGGACAAGATTAAGAAATGCCATTTTTCTCATTCTAACTGAAAAGGATAAATCCTTAACTACTATTGCCTTGGAAAGTGGATTTTATGACTCTTCTCAAATGAACAAATATATGTATCAGCTGTTTGGAATCTCTCCCTCAAAGCTGAAACAAAAAAGTGATTTGATACAATTTTTAGATGTTGAGCCAAATTAATTTTGCGGCTCTAATTCTTAAAAATTTAAGCAATGAGTATCAATAATCAAATAATTGAGGAAAATAGAGCCTTATATGACAGTGTAGGAGATTTTTATCCAACCCACGAAGCCGTAGCCATCACAAAAGAAACCATTAACAACATCGTTTGTCATTGGTTTACACCTACTAACTCCAAACCAAATGAATTGGTTATTTACGTGCATGGCGGTGGTTATGCCATTGGGTCTTTCCAATCGCATAAAGCTATGGTTTCTCATTTTGCCAAAGGTTTAGAAAGAACTATTCTTTTTGTGGAATATTCGTTAGCTCCCGAAAAACCATACCCAAATGGTTTGAATGATGTATTGAGCATTTATAAATGGGCTACTCAAATGTTTACGGATTATAATTTCTATTTAATGGGCGACAGTGCAGGTGGTGGTTTGGTGATTGCGTCTGTATTTGAAATATACCAACATAAATTGACCCCGCCTCAAGCCGTGGCTTTAATTTCGCCTTGGTACAATTTGGCAACAAATAATCCTTCCTTAGAAAGCCGTCAACATTTAGACCAAATTTTGAACAAAGAAATGGTTCAGAATTTTGCTTATGCTTATGCTGGAGCCAACATCTCAAAAGCAGACCCAAGCCAGTTACATTTTGAAAACTTTCCGCCTGTTTTTGTTGGCGTTGGAACGAATGAAGTTTTATTTGACGATGCTATTAATTTTTTTGATATGGTTTATAAAATTCAAGAAAATTCACAACTAAAAATTTATGGTGGACAAGGACACGTTTTAACGCAGTTGGATATTTCGACTAAATCCGCACAAGACTTAATTATTAATATCAATCTTTTTTTTACTAACACACACAATGCTTAGAATTTTAGTTTTCATCACCTTATCTGATAACGGGATAGAAACGATAAAATCAAATCCCGAACTACCAAAAAAAGAAACGGAATTTGTGAATCTTTGGAAAGGAGAGAACATTTTGGAAAATTTTTATATTTCCGTTTCAAAAAAAAGTGCGGTTTTAATTTTTAAAGACATAGATGAAGCCAAATGTAAGGAATTAATAGGGATTTTGCCTTACTTTCCATATATGTCTAAAATTGAATACCATGACTTGAACAAGCAATTTTAACTAAAAGTTTTTGTTCACATTGCGCATTAAATACTTTTATAAAGTACAGCATATAACAAGGTAAGGTATTGTCAAAAGCGGGGTTGAAGTTTTTGGCAATACCTTTTTCAGTTAATTTTCTAAAGAACAAGTTTCTTTTTTAATTCTTCATTTTCTGCAATATAATGTTGCACCTGTCCTTTGAGAAAAGCTACTTGAGAAAGTAAAGCGTCAACAGTACGTTGTTCTTCATTCCAAGGTGCAGCCTGATTAAGATTTTTAGCTTGATTAGCGTACCCTCGGCAAGTTGAAGAACAATATTTAGCAGTTGAGCGGTTAGCGTAATAAGGGGTTCCGCAGTACAAACAAGTTTTTTCAAAGACCTTAGCATTGTATTTATATTTGCTTCTATCTAACGATGGCATTTCTTTGATTTTGTTGTATACAAAGTAATGTAGAAGATTTTAATTTTCCAATATTATAACGCAATTATTACGTTATAATATTGGAAAAAAATTTCTACCAAATACTATTGCAATAAATCTTATATCTATCTTAAAATTTCAGAGTATATAATCCGTAACTTCTAACAATTCAGTCTCCAGATATTTACTAGCTCATGAAATTGTACAAGCATTTCTAGCACTAAAGCCCAATCACTTATCAGTTCAGACCGTTTCTGAGACCTTCGTCACTTTTTAAAGTCTACACTCTGATATCTTTATTTTATATTAATCAATAATCATAGTTATGAAAAAAACATTAAATTTATTGTGGTTTTTTTTGGTTTTTTTGCTATCCTGCAAGGACGATTCTATGGAGAAAGCCCAGAGTGAATCTAAGCAAATTAACCATTCTAATGCTCGCACGAGTGCTGCTTCTTCTCCAATCGTATTAGGTTATTTTCCCTCATGGAGCGATACATGGGCAAGTACCAGTAATGTTTCAAGCAGTAAGTTGGCTTCATTACCATCACATATTACGCATGTTTTTTTATCTTTTGCTAAACCTAATTTAAGTTATCAAAAAGGGTCTTATGACATTTCCCAAACGGGTATTCAAGTTCCTTATGATGGACCAACACTAAAGGCCGTTATTAGTTACCTCAAGCAAAAAGGCACAAATGTCATCGTTTCATTAGGTGGAGAGACTTACTGGGGAGATGCCAGTGCCTATAACATAAATTATCAACAAATAAAAGACTTTGTTGATGACTTTGGTTTTGCTGGAATAGATTGGGATTTTGAACCTAATGGTGGGTTTGCTGAGATTGGAAACGCAACTAATGTGCAAAGATTTATTGATTTTATTAATAAGTCTCGTGCTTTAATGCCAAAATCAGCAGGATATATAATAGCTTGTGCTCCTGCAGGGTGTGGAGCATTAGGCGGATTAAACAACGACGATCCTACATCTAAATATTCCTATAGCAAACGTAATACCCTTACCGGTGATACAGATAGTTTTCTTTATAATTTTTCAGATCCTAACCACAGTATTTCTCTTTTTGGCTTTGCATCATCAGGGCACATGATTCCTGTTTTTAAAGCTGCTGGTAGTAACATAGATATAGTTGCATTCCAAGGTTACAATGTTGGAGCGGCAAAAGATAGAACATTAATGTTTGACTCTTATGCTTACTATGCAAATATATATGGTTTTAGAGTTGCTGCCGGAACTCATGTGCCAAATGAGCCTTGGGGCCCTTATTACACTTACTCAGCCCAAGTATCAGCAAATTTAGCTTATTATATTTATGGGGGCGGAAGAGAAACTCGTACAGGAAAAGGTGATGGTATTATGATTTGGCAATTACTGGCAACTACGTCAGTTGATGCTAATTATACTGGTATTACCTACCTGAATGTTGTTTCAAAAGTTTTAAACGGGAAGTCTACCTCTGAAGCTATTAGCCAAGCTTTCGATTACCTCAATGCTGTTTCAGCACCAGCAGTAAGTAAAACAACAGGAACAGTTAACACACCTATTACAGGTACTGTCGCATCTACGGGTACACTCTTAATTTTCAAAGATGGTGCACAAGTATCTACTCAAACGTTAACTTCTACTAGTTGGAGCTATACGCCTACCGCAGCTGGTAGTTATACATTTAAATTACAAACCACGGCTGGTACATCTGCTAGCTCTCAAATAGTAACCGTAACTACTGGCACAACAACGGCACCGGCAGCACCAACAGTAAGTAAAACAACAGGAACAGTTAACACGCCTATTACGGGTACTGTCGCATCTACGGGTACACTCTTAATTTTCAAAGATGGTGTACAAGTATCTACCCAAACACTAACTTCTACTAGTTGGAGCTATACGCCTACCGCGGCTGGTAATTATACATTTAAATTACAAACTACGGCTGGTACATCTGATAGCTCTCAAACAGTAACCGTAACAAGTGGGACTACTACCAATGGTTGTGGGTATCCAGCTTATGATGCAACAAAATCGTACCCAACTGCTGGAACAAGAGTTTACTACAATGGAAATATCTATGAAAATAAATGGTGGATAAATCCTGGTGATGCGCCTACAAATGACACTTATGGAGGCTGGAAATTTATTCAAGCCTGTACAACGACGAATGCACCGGCAGCACCAACAGTAAGTAAAACAACAGGAACAGTTAACACGCCTATTACAGGTACTGTCGCATCTACGGGTACACTCTTAATTTTCAAAGATGGTGCACAAGTATCTACTCAAACGTTAACTTCTACTAGTTGGAGCTATACGCCTACCGCAGCTGGTAGTTATACATTTAAATTACAAACCACGGCTGGTACATCTGCTAGCTCTCAAATAGTAACCGTAACTACTGGCACAACAACGGCACCGGCAGCACCAACAGTAAGTAAAACAACAGGAACAGTTAACACGCCTATTACGGGTACTGTCGCATCTACGGGTACACTCTTAATTTTCAAAGATGGTGTACAAGTATCTACCCAAACACTAACTTCTACTAGTTGGAGCTATACGCCTACCGCGGCTGGTAATTATACATTTAAATTACAAACTACGGCTGGTACATCTGATAGCTCTCAAACAGTAACCGTAACAAGTGGGACTACTACCAATGGTTGTGGGTATCCAACTTATGATGCAACAAAATCGTACCCAACTGCTGGAACAAGAGTTTACTACAATGGAAGTATCTATGAAAGTAAATGGTGGATAAACCCTGGTGAAGCTCCTACAAATGACCCTTACGGAGCTTGGAAATTTATTCAAAAATGTAATTAAAAACTTTATGTACTCCTATAAACTAAGATTATGGAAGTACTAGTTTTTTCTAAAAATCGGTATCGAGATTTTTCGGTGCCGATTTTTAACTTTATAGACCTCATTTTGAGTTGCTACTTATAAATAGTGTTGTTCATATCTGAAACCACGGCAAATCAAAGATACAATACTAACATGAATCGTTGAGAATCCTAACGAATCACGAACGAATCCTTAGACAGGACAATGCTTACAGCTCTAACGAATCCTGCATGAATCGTTGAGAATTCTAACGAATCACGAACGAATCCTTAGACAGGACAACGCTTACAGCTCTAACGAATCCTGCATGAATCGTTGAGAATCCTAACGAATCACGAACGAATCCTTAGACAGGACAACGCTTACAACTCTAACGAATCCTGCATGAATCGTTGAGAATCTTAACGAATCACGAACGAATCCTTAGACAGGACAACGCTTACAGCTCTAACGAATCCTGCATGAATCGTTGAGAATCCTAACGAATCACGAACGAATCCTTAGACAGGACAACGCTTACAACTCTAACGAATCCTGCATGAATCGTTAAGAATCCTAACGAATCACGAACGAATCCTTAGACAGGACAACGCTTACAGTTCTAACGAATCCTTAACAAGTCATATAATTCTCTAAACCCTGCTGGCCGCTAATTTTTTATACTCTTGAAGCACTAAAAGGTTTATCAGTAAAAAATTGTTTTGTGCTTAAACTTGTTTTATTCTTTTATAAAGTCTACTAACTGAAATAGGATTAAATAACTTACCTTGTGAAGTTTTAAAACCGTTTTGATTTAATTCATCTGCAATTTCTTGTAAGGTCTTGTTTTCTCTTTTACATTTCTCAATCAAAGCAGTAGCTACCCTATTATATGAATTCCTTTTGGCTTTTGCCTTTATTGCTTCTACTCCTTTTCTTCTGGCTTCTGCAGTTAAATTCTCAGGCTTACCAAGTTTAACACCTTGCTTTTTTTTAGCTTCCAGAGCAAGTTTAGTACGTATGCTTATTATTTCTCTCTCTCTCTGCGCTAATCCTGCAAATACAGATAAAGTAAGTGCATCTGTTACTGGCAAATCACAACTTTTAAACTTATCTCCTAATCTTTTATGAATATTAAAGATATGTTCAACATCTCGGCTCAATCTATCGAGTTTTGCTACAACTAAAATCGTATTATGCTTTAAACAGTAATTAATTGCCTCGTTTAGTTTAGGACGGTTCTCAATTTCTTTTCCACTTTCAGTTTCAATAAACGTATCTATTACAATAGCATTTTCAATATCAGCATAATAGTTAATTATTGCCTTCTGTGCTTCGAGACCTAAGCCGGAGCGCTCTTGACCTTTGGTCGACACTCTAATATATGCTAGATATTTCTTCATTTATGAACTCTTACAATCTTCCGACAATCTTCAAACTAGAATTACAAATAAATCATTTTTGTTCTTGATACCGCGTTAATTCTTTTTCTATATCCTCAATACTTGGTAAACTGCCTTTAAGATTTTCCGGTATTGATTCTGCAATTTTATATGCAGAAACACCAATAGGCTTATTAATATCTTTAAGTGCATATTCTGCCACAACCTTATTCTTATCTTGGCATAAGAGCAAACCTATACTCTCTTGGTCGTAGTCTCCTCTTAATATAGCATCTACCGCTGATAGGTAAAAATTCAACTTTCCTGCATACTCAGGCTTGAACTCCCCCTTCTTGAGTTCGATGACGATATAAGAATGTAATTTGATGTTATAAAATAATAAGTCTATATAGAAGTCTTGGCCTCCTATTGATATAGGGTATTGTTTCCCTACATAAGCAAATCCTGCTCCCAGTTCTAACAGAAATTTTGTAATATGGTCTGTTAAAGCATTTTCAAGGTCTTTTTCCTGATAATCTTCCGTTAAGGTCAAGAAATCAAAAATATATGGGTCTTTAAATGTTTGTTGAACTAAATCCGAATTATTAGTTATTGTTTTCGAAAAGTTACTAATGCTCTTACCTTGTCTACTATGTAGGTTCGACTTTATTTGTAGCGAAAGTATATCACGAGACCACCCATTTTCTATTGTCTTATTTATATAAAAGATGGCTGTTTCTGTATCTTTCACTTTGTCTATTAATAGTATGTGATGCCCCCAAGGAATTTGTGCAGCAAACTGCTGCATAAATTCTTTATCTGTATATCTTTCAGCAAAACGACGCATATACTGGAGATTTCTTTGTGAAAAACCTTGCATATCAGGAAATTCACTACGTAAATCAATAGCTAATTTTTCAAGCGTTTTACTACCCCAATTCGCTTGTTTTATTTGTCGGGAAATTATATCCCCAATAGTCCAGTACAGAGAAAGTAATTCGGCATTTACAGATAACAAAGCTTTATGCCGGCTATTTCTAACGGTAGCTTTTAAATCATTTAAAACTTGTATATAATTTTCCCCTTCTTTAAACAACATTATTTTTAAAATAAGAATAAAAAAAATTAAAGAATTATTACAAATCGCATTCGTTGTATAAGCATTTATGTTAACATACCAACTTAAAAATAGCGACTGAAAGTTTTGTTTATAAAACTAAAGAATTCTCCCTGTGATGAATCAATAACTATTCTTTTACCCTCGACATCTTTCAGGATTCCATTCAATGGCTTCTGGCCTCAAAACTGTTTCATGAGTAAAGTAAGACATAGCTAACTTTAGACTTGTAACCATCAAAAATACAAAACAAAGTAAATATTTCATAATCATAAACGCTCGTTTATGATTTGATAAATCAAACAAAAATCTATAACACATACGAGTGTCTTATAATTTTTTAAAATTTTTCTATTTTCAGATTAATGAAAATGGTGGGAGAACCTCTAAATAAAAATACCCGTCAAGTGGCGGGTATTTTTATTTTAAACGTTTGCTTTTCTAAAGCGAGATGAGGGTATAAATATAAATGTATTAAAAACGGCTAGCAAAAAAATGGCGTTTTTTGGACTTTTACATAATAAATATACCCTTTTAAGAAAATACTCACGCTTTTTAAACTTGAGTAAAAATGCCTACATCATTAGTTAAAATAACTAATGATTTTTTCAAAATAAAATACTATAAAGCATAAAATTTAAACAAGTTTTATAGTATTTAACTATTACCATCTTTTGATAACTGAAACAAAAGAACCAAAATTATCATTAATAAGGTCGCCGTGGTCAACGGCTATATTTATTTTCAAATCAGCTTTTAATCTACTTAAAGGAATAATAGTATTGATACTGTAAGAAATTTGCGTAACCGGACTAATAGGCTTACCGATTACATCATACGAACCAAAATTTTTACTGAATGATATTCTATTGGTGAAGTTAATAATGCCAATCTGGTTTATTAATCCTAAATAACAAACCCAAACTCGATTATTATTAACAAAAATGTAGCCATTATCAACTTGCTTTTCAGACCTGAGGTTTTCTTCAGCTGTCAAAAATGGTGTACCAATTGTACTTCGGTTATAAGACCATCCATCAAGATATTGCTGATGATTAAACAAAAAGTTTTCTTCATTCGGATGTCTATCAGGTAAGCCTAAGAGCCTACCGAAGCCAGAGACATAGTGCCCTTGGTTTTTAGTATACAGATACTCAAAGACTATTTTTTTAAAGACTGATTTAGCAGGCGTAAAGCTTATTCCATATAAACCGTCATCGGTATTTGTCAACCCAAAAAGTTGACCATCTTCAAAGATAAACTGTTTATATAATAGTAGTTTGCTTCTTTTTATGGTTATTTCGGCACCAGCATCTAATGAGCCTAAATGATTTCCGAAACGGTTGCCTAATTCAAATTTATTATAATTTTGATATTTAGGTATTTCGCCCCATAATTTTTTAAATGGAAGAACCACATTTCCATAAACGAACCAATCCTCTGGAAATTTACCATTATACAAGCGGTCATCTCCTTCAGGAAGTTTAACTTTTGGCGAGCCGCCCCATTGAACGTTATGTACAATACCTCCATACAATTTCAACTTGGCTGTTGGAGTACCAATCCTTAAAAAGAAGGATTTCTGATGCAGATAATATCCTTTTGCAAAGGTTTGATCTCCAAACCACCCATGCGCGAAAGTTCCCTTGATACTCAACCATTTGAAAAATAGTTTAGTGTAGTTTGGAATACTTATCTGAACTCTGGGAATAGGAAGTGCATTCCCTGACCATGAAATTGAACCTGAGCTTAACGTGGTATCTACTAAACCATATATTTCCTTTTTACGCCCTGCGTATACCTGAAAAACCCCTACTTTGGCAGCAATAAAGCCTTCAGGAACAATTAATTGAGGTTTTTTTCCAAGAAGAGTTACCAATTCAATTCCATAGTTGAATCGGAAAAATTTATTGAGAGTATCTATTTTATTTCTTAATACTTGGCGACAGAGAAAGGCTGGAAGCTCTTTAGGAATACTTCCGTATTGATTAGTGGCTTGCCAGAAGGGTAGCTTATTAGTCAGTGAGAAATAGCCTCCAATCTCAAATTCATAATCGAATTTGTTTTTAAACTGCTTTTCTTGACCAAATACAGAAGTAATAATTAGGAAAGTAAGTATGGTAATACAAAATTTCATTACAGCATTTTTGAGAGTATTTTTGAGGTCATGTAATCATAAATTATTTGAATTTTTGCGCTTATGTACATACTTCAGGATTTTACGAGAACTAAGCAAGAAAAAATAAATATCTAGCCCATATATTTTGTAAGATTATAGTCTATTTTCATATTTTTGTTTGTTCCATACTATCCGCAAATCGGGCACCCTTCTTCTGGATATCGGTACAACAGTATTGTCTTTTAGAACAATATTTTTATTTCTAAAGTTAATATTCCTGATAAAATCTTGCCGAACAATGAAAGACTTATGCGATCTTACAAAATGTGTCTTTGGCAATATAGATTCAATTTTTTTAAGGGGATATGCTATTAACATTAACTTTCCTGAAAAACCATGTAGGATTGTATAATTAACCTTTGCTTGAAAAAAAGAAATTTCATTAATAGCAATCTGTTGTTTTTGAGACAGTTGGATATGAGAGGTTTCGTTCATAAATACTTATATTCTTTTGGGTTATGTTGTTATTTTTTTCGGGTATTTTCTTACAGTAGAAAATGGAATGCAGGCTTCTTACGGATGACAACTCCCTCTTGATATTTTTAAACAACCTAGCAAAATAGTAAATCATACTACTGCCTCTCGTCTTAAAATATCTCAATAACTCAGGGAATATGGTTAAGGAAGGTGATTGCTTTATAGATAACCCACGAAACCTTCATTGGCCGAAGCAAAATGCCATCAATACATATAATTTGAATCCATGACACCCTTCTATCGGAATAACATAAGCTTTCCAAATTTCTGATATCTAAATCCATTCTTATCTGTCAGAGTAACTTTATAGGCATAAGCACCCGGAGTTGCATATTCTCCATTTACTTTTCCGTCCCAAGAATTTCCAAGGTCATCGCTCTCAAACAATATATTTCCCCATTGATTGAATATATATATATGGTACTCTAGTACATACATATCTGATATCTTTATAACAAACAAATCATTAACTCTATCGTCATTTGGAGTAAAGGCATCAGGAATATATATATATGTAGTGTCGGCCACATGTGTCACATTCCATTTTCCACTTTTTATATCTTTCCAGCTTTTAAATTGATTTAAGTATCGACAATTGTTTTGTCTTGTTCTATCTGAATTCCATTTACTATTAACATTTTTCTCAATAACAGTACGTGTTAACTTCTCTATTGAGTTCTGAAAAAAAAAACAACTCAAAGACTCATTTAACAGATATGCACCCCGAGCATTAATGGTCACACTGAAACTTTCAGTTACTTTGCAATCATTAGAAACACCCAAGCAAATATCCGGTGATAAGAAAGTATAATTCAGAAGTATAAAAAAAATCCCAAAAGCCCGCATTTTCATTTCCTTAACCTTGTAATATAAGTTAACTATATCTACTTAGTTTATCTCTTTAGTGTAATAAAACCTACTCGTGGTTTTGATTCACCAGCAATTTTTATTGAATAATAATAAGTCCCATCAGGTACAGAATTATTCTTAGGATTTACCAAAATACCTACGTTTGCAACCCCATTCCATCCTTCAGTGAAAAGCATGTTTTTGTCATCTTTAAAGATGAGGAAACCCCATCTATTATAGATTTCACTATATTCTATCTTCACACCATCAGGAGCCTTAGCTATTAATACATCATTTTTGCCATCACCATTTGGAGAGAATGCTTCAGGAATAAATAAAACTCCGCTTGTATTCAATGGCAATGTCAATATGGTTGGAGATGTTAAATTAGGCTTCACTTCCATACCTGCATTTGACTTATCTGAAACAAACTGGTTATTTCCTATGGCTTTTGCATAAGCATAGCTTTCATAAGGCCCTTTATGACCATTATGGAACACTTTCACTGTATAGAATATTGAATCTAGTTTGCCTACTGCCAATTGACTGGTTGTATCGGCTATCAATAGATTAACATCTTCTTTTCCATCAAAGTTAGGATTAACCTTCAAGGTAGAGTTCAACCCTACTGCTGGCTTACCAACCATTACGTAGCTCGTACTATCAGCAAATGTTTTGCTTAAACTATCAGATACTTGCACATTAGCTAGTCTAGTTCTTCCAACATTTTTTACAAGTGCCAAATAAGTGACTGAATAAGTTGTTTCGTCCAATTTCGTAGAATCTGTTATCGCTAGCGATATACCAATCGCCGGCTCTGTCGGATTCATATCAATTTGCACTTCAATCGGTGTTGGGTCATTATTATTAGTAGGGTCTCCGTCATTATCTGGATCAGGATCTACGCCATCTGTTGATTCTTCTTTTTTCTGTCCATTTACATATAACTCTGCTTTGTTATAGTACATGTCTGCTGTCGCTTCAGAGAAGTCGACTTTTACTTTAAAGGTAAGTTTTGAAGTCGTACCCTTTTTAATACTACTTAATGAATCAATCAACATATTTTTGTTAGCTCCACGACCAGTATAACTCGGGTTTACTACTAGGCCAAAATCAGCTGTTACCTTCACTGTATCATTCAGAATTTTGGCACCACTACCAAAGGCTTTTTCTAAATCGTCAACTACCTGTACACTTGTTACATCTTCATTACCCATATTTTTCACATAGATGGTAAACGGTATTGTATAGGTTTTTCCGCTCACTAACAAAGGCTCACCTGATATTTTACTCATTCCTAACAAGCTTGTTTCTTGTCCTGGGTCATTGATAGTATATTCGCTTACATTGTTCTCAGTTATATTATCAACTTCATTTACTTTAGACAACTCAGCCTTATTGATAATCTTACCTCCTGCTACTACTCTTGTTTTATAAGTAAATGCCACACTATCTCCTGCGCTCAAGCTATCAAGTTTTAGTTTAACAATACCATTTATATAAGTAGCATTCGCGCTAGCAGAAATAAAGCTTAGTTTATATGGTAATATATCCCTTACTTCAATTCCAGTTGCTTTTTGTGTACCCACATTTTTAACGGATACTTTGTATTCAACTTCCTGATCTATCGCTACTTTGTTTGCCGAAGCTGTTTTCTTCACAGCAAGGTCGACAATTGGTGTACTCGGCGTTACTCCGCCGTCACAAGTTGTAATCACTACTTTAATCACCGAACCTGCCGAGTAGCACCCTGCTGATGTACGTTCAAATACATAATAAGTCCCTGCACCTACGGCGGCTGGATTCGCAATAATTGGTGATGACGATGAGTTAGCCGTATGGAATTCAAACTGACCTCCTACTGTTGATATATCTGTCAGAATAGCTGTATTTAGGTCTGCGGTATTGAATGGGCAAACATTCCTGATTTCAGCAATTACAGTCGGAGCAATGGCTGCTTTACCTACTGTTACAGTTACCTCATTTGAACGTGGACTTTCACACTTACCACTCAACGACTGACATTTAGCCCAATAAGTAGTAAACTCTTGGGTTGGTGTCACAGTCAATACAGCTCCTGTGGCTCCGGTCGACCAAACTACTAGGCCTGTACATCCTGTGGCTGTCATCACTGTACTTTCACCGGGACATATCTGTTTTTTGCAGTGTATAAATGGTTTATTCGGACTTCCGTATGGTATCATTACTGGTTCAGTTACACCGCTTTCACATTCTCCAACTTTACATTTTGCAGTATATTTCACAGTACTATCAGGAACTAATGTAAGGGTTTCACCTATTTCTCCCGTCGACCAGACTACTACACCTTCGCAACCACTAGCCTTAATAGTTACTGATTCGCCAGTACAAACAAAATCTGTTAAACAAACTAAACTTGGCAAAGTAACATTAGCCATTTTTATTTGTACTGCATTTGATAAACCACTGCTACATACATTAGACTCTTTACAAACTGCAGTATAGATTGATGTAGCTGTTGGCTTCACCGTTATCGAACTGCCTATCTGACCTGATGACCAAATAACTAAGCCTTCACCGCACCCTATTGCTGTAAGAGTTACATTTTCTGGCTTACAAATACTTGTTTTATTAGCTGATATTACTGGATTCACCACATTGCAAATACTACAATCTGTTTTAGAAATGATAACAATTTCATTTGATACCACACTTGTGCCACAATTAGTTGTACAAGTAGCCGTATAAATACCTGACTGCGTAACTACTAGTGGGTTTGTGTTGCTGTCTGGTGCTCCATTCAATAACCAATTTATCGTTCCACTACAATTGGCTGCTGTTAAAGTTGCTGACTCTCCAGCACACAAGCTCGTCTTGTCCGCTGTAATAGTCGGTGCATTTGGAATGCCGCCTGTGTTGATTTGAATACTGTTGGATGCCACACTTGTGCCACAACTAGTTGTACAAGTAGCCGTATAAACTCCTGACTGCGTAACTACTAATGGGTTTGTGTTGCTGTTTGGTGCTCCATTCAATAACCAATTTATAGTTCCACTACAATTGGCTGCTGTTAAAGTCGCTGACTCACCAGCACACAAGCTCGTCTTGTCGGCTGTAATCGTTGGTGCATTTGGAATGCCGCCTGTACTAATTTGAATACTGTTACTAGCCACACTTGTCCCACAACTAGTTGTACAAGTAGCCGTATAAACGCCTGACTGAGTAACTACTAAAGGGTTTGTGTTGCTGTCTGGTGCTCCATTCAATAACCAATTTATCGTTCCACTACAATTGGCCGCTGTTAAAGTTGCTGATTCGCCAGCACACAAGCTCGTCTTGTCGGCTGTAATCACTGGCGCATCTGGAAGGCCGCCTGTATTGATTTGAATGTTGTTGGATGCCACACTCGTGCCACAGCTAGTTGTACAAGTAGCCGTATAAACGCCTGACTGAGTAACTACTAGTGGGTTTGTGTTGCTGTCTGGTGCTCCATTCAATAACCAATTTATCGTTCCACTACAATTGGCTGCTGTTAAAGTTGCTGACTCACCAGCACACAAGCTCGTCTTGTCCGCTGTAATCGTTGGTGCATTTGGAATGCCTCCTGTGTTGATTTGAATGCTATTAGATGACACACTTGTGCCACAGCTAGTTGTACAAGTAGCTGTATAAACGCCTGACTGAGTAACTACTAGTGGGTTTGTGTTGCTGTTTGGTGCTCCATTCAATAACCAATTTATCGTTCCACTACAATTAGCTGCTGTTAAAGTCGCCGATTCTCCAGCACACAAGTTCGTCTTGTCGGCTGTAATCACTGGCGCATCTGGAAGGCCGCCTGTGTTGATTTGAATGCTATTAGATGCCACACTTGTGCCACAACTCGTCGTACAAGTAGCCGTATAAACTCCTGACTGCGTAACTACTAATGGGTTTGTGTTGCTGTTTGGCACTCCATTCAATAACCAATTTATCGTTCCACTACAATTGTCTGCTGTTAAAGTTGCTGACTCGCCAGCACACAAGTTCGTCTTGTCGGCTGTTATCACTGGCGCATCTGGAAGGCCGCCTGTGTTGATTTGAATGCTGTTAGATGCCACACTGGTCCCACAACTAGTCGTACAAGTAGCTGTATAAATACCTGACTGAGTCACCACTAGTGGGTTTGTGTTGCTGCTTGGTGCTCCATTCAATAACCAATTTATCGTTCCACTGCAATTGGCCGCCGTTAAAGTTGCTGATTCCCCAGCACACAAGTTCGTCTTGTCGGCTGTAATCACTGGCGCATCTGGAAGGCCGCCTGTGTTGATTTGAATGCTATTAGATGCCACACTTGTGCCACAACTTGTTGTACAAGTAGCTGTATAAACGCCTGACTGAGTCACTACTAGTGGGTTTGTGTTGCTGTTTGGTGCTCCATTCAATAACCAATTTATCGTTCCACTACAATTGGCTGCTGTTAAAGTTGCTGACTCTCCAGCACACAAGCTCGTCTTGTCCGCTGTAATAGTCGGTGCATTTGGAATGCCGCCTGTGTTGATTTGAATACTGTTGGATGCCACACTTGTGCCACAACTAGTTGTACAAGTAGCTGTATATACGCCTGACTGCGTAACTACTAAAGGGTTTGTGTTGCTGCTTGGTGCTCCATTCAATAACCAATTTATCGTTCCACTACAATTGGCCGCCGTTAAAGTTGCTGATTCCCCAGCACACAAGTTCGTCTTGTCCGCTGTTATCACTGGCGCATCTGGAAGGCCGCCTGTGTTGATTTGAATGCTGTTAGATGCCACACTGGTCCCACAACTAGTCGTACAAGTAGCTGTATAAATACCTGACTGAGTCACCACTAGTGGGTTTGTGTTGCTGCTTGGTGCTCCATTCAATAACCAATTTATCGTTCCACTGCAATTGGCCGCCGTTAAAGTTGCTGATTCCCCAGCACACAAGTTCGTCTTGTCGGCTGTAATCACTGGCGCATCTGGAAGGCCGCCTGTGTTGATTTGAATGCTATTAGATGCCACACTTGTGCCACAGCTAGTTGTACAAGTAGCCGTATAAACGCCTGACTGAGTCACTACTAGTGGGTTTGTGTTGCTGCTTGGTGCTCCATTCAATAACCAATTTATCGTTCCACCACAATTGGCCGCTGTTAAAGTAGCCGATTCCCCTGCACACAAGCTCGTCTTGTCGGCTGTAATTGTCGGTGCATTCGGTATACCGCCAGTACTGATTTGAATACTGTTAGAAGCCACACTGGTGCCACAACTAGTTGTACAAGTAGCGGTATAAACGCCTGATTGAGCCACCACCGCCGGATTTGAATAAGTCACTGATTGACCATCCTTACGCCAGCTTAAAGTACCACTACAATTGGCTGCTGTTAAAGTTGCTGATTCCCCTGCACATAAGCTCGTCTTGTCCGCTGTTATCACTGGCGCATCTGGAATGCCGCCTGTGTTGATTTGAATACTGTTAGAAGCCACACTTGTGCCACAACTAGTTGTACAAGTAGCGGTATAAACACCTGACTGCGTAACGACTAGTGGGTTTGTGTTGCTGTTTGGTGCTCCATTCAATAACCAATTTATCGTTCCATTACAATTAGCTGCTGTTAAAGTTGCTGACTCGCCAGCACACAAGCTCGTCTTGTCGGCTGTTATCACTGGCGCATCTGGAATGCCGCCTGTGTTGATTTGAATGCTATTAGATGCCACACTTGTGCCACAGCTAGTCGTACAAGTAGCTGTATAAACGCCTGACTGCGTAACTACTAGTGGGTTTGTGTTGCTGCTTGGCACTCCATTCAATAACCAATTTATCGTTCCACTGCAATTGGCTGCTGTTAAAGTTGCCGATTCGCCAGCACACAAGCTCGTCTTGTCAGCTGTAATTGTCGGTGCATTTGGAATGCCTCCAGTACTGATTTGAATACTGTTACTAGCCACACTTGTCCCACAACTCGTCGTACAAGTAGCCGTATAAACGCCTGACTGGGTCACCACCGCTGGATTCGAATAAGTCTCTGACTGACCATCCTTACGCCAGCTCAAGGTACCACTGCAATTAGCTGCTGTCAAAGTAGCTGATTCCCCAGCACACAAGCTCGTCTTGTCCGCTGTAATTGTTGGCGCATTCGGTATACCACCTGTTGTAATGGTCACTGAATTGCTAGCTACGCTTGTCCCACAATTTGTCGTACAAGTAGCCGTATAAACGCCTGATTGATTTACCAATGTAGGATTAGCACTGGTTAATAAATTTCCATTTAATAACCATTTCACTGTCCCACTGCAATTGGCTGCTGTCAAAGTAGCTGATTCGCCAGCACACAAGCTCGTCTTGTTCGCTGTAATTGTCGGTGCATTTGGTATACCTCCTGTTGTAATTTGAATACTGTTACTAGCCACACTTGTCCCACAACTAGTCGTACAAGTGGCTGTATAAACGCCTGACTGAGTCACTACCGCCGGATTCGAATAAGTCACTGATTGACCATCCTTACGCCAGCTTAAGGTACCA
>NZ_JBBAYI010000018.1:0-53456 GCF_037153985.1 Emticicia sp. 17c | reverse complement strand
TTGACAGCTAGCGGTTGCAACGCTACATTATCTTGGAGTACCGGAGCGACAGGTAGCAGTATCACAGTAAGTGCAGCAGGTACTTATCGTGCAACCTGTACCAACAGTTGTGGTAGCACAAATTCAAACAATATAGTAATTAGTATCATCAACAGTCCGACCTCACCAATGATTAGTGCCAATAAACAACAATTGTGCGGTAATGAGGTAGCTACTTTGATAGCAACGGGTTGTGGCGGTACAATCAAATGGAGTACAGGTGTAAGTGGTAGCAGTACAACGGTGAACACACCGGGGACCTACACTGCAAATTGTATAAATGCTTGTGGCACGAGTGAGCCATCGAACATTGTTACTATTTTCTCAGGAGGTACAGTAACTCCACCAGTAATAGCGACAACCAAGACAGAGCTATGTGGCACAGAAACAACAACCTTGACAGCGAGTGGTTGTAGTGCTACTATCAAATGGAACACCGGAGCAACCGGTAGCAGTATAGTAGTAGGTAGTGCAGGTACATACAATGCAGTTTGTGAAACAAGTTGTGGCACCAGCAGTGCATCGAATGTGATTACTATCAAGACAGGTACTTCGCCAGTAGCACCAGTGATAGCGGCAACCAAGACAGAGCTATGTGTGGGTCAGACAACGACCTTGACAGCTAGCGGTTGTAATGCAACATTATCTTGGAGTACCGGAGCGACAGGTAGCAGTATCACAGTAAGTGCAGCAGGTACTTATCGTGCAACCTGTACCAACAGTTGTGGTAGTGCTAATTCTAATATCATCAGCATTACTACGGGTAATATACCAAACGCGCCAACCATTGTAAGTAATAAGACGAGCATTTGTGGTAATGAAACAGCTACATTGACAGCCAGTGGTTGTGTAGGTAGTTTGTCATGGAATACAGGTGCAACAGCTAGCAGCATTGTAGCAGGTACAGCCGGAACATATACTGCAACCTGTATAAATACATGCGGAGCAAGTGCGCCTTCAAATCTGATTACGATTACAACAGGTATTCCATCAGCAGCGCCAACTATTACAAGCAGCGCAACTACCTTGTGTAGCAATGAAACAGCAACTCTGATAGCCAGCGGATGTAATAGTAATGTAGTTTGGAGTAATGCTTCAACGGGTACTTCAATTATTGTAAGCGTAGCAGGTACATACAGTGCCAAATGTGTTAATAATTGTGGTGAAAGTACAAGTAGTAATGTAATTATAATTAAAACACAGACTTCGCCAGTAGTACCAACCGTACAAGCAAATGCTACTACGATTTGTGGGTCACAGACGGCTACATTAATAGCTACGGGTTGTACAGGTAACTTAACTTGGAGTACAGGTGCCACAACAAGTAGCATTTCTGTAAGTGCTGCCGGAACTTACTCAGCAATATGTACAAATGAGTGTGGAGAAAGCCTGCCAAGTACAGGAGTTGTAATCAGAAGAAGCAGTTCTCCTTCTGCACCGATAATCAGTACAAACAAAACAAGTTTGTGCGGAACTGAAACAGCGATTCTCAGCGCAACAGAATGTTTGGGTACTGTTAACTGGAACAACGGTACAACAGGAACAAGTATTACCGTGAGCAGTGCCGGAACTTACTCAGCTACATGTACAAGTATTTGTGGAACAAGTAGTACTTCAAATATATTGACTATTAATTCAGGTGGAACACCATCTGCACCAGTTATTGCTGCTACAAAAACAAATCTTTGTGGAACTGAAACAGCTACATTGACAGCAACAGGTTGTGGTGGAACTGTAAAATGGAATACCAATGCCACAGGTAGCAGTATCACAATAAGTGTAGCCGGAACCTATACCGCTAATTGCATAAATAGCTGCGGTACGAGCCTAGCATCGAATGCGATTATTATTAAAACAGGTAATACTCCAACTACTCCGGTAATTACAACCAATAAAAATAGTATTTGTGCCAACGAAACAGCTACATTAACAGCAACAGCTTGCAATGGCTCATTAATCTGGAGTACAAATGCTACAACTACAAGTATCACAGTAAGTGTAGCCGGAACGTATACCGCTGTGTGTAGCAATGATTGTGGCATAAGTCCGACATCAAATGTAGTACTTATCAGTACAGGAACTAACCCAAGCGCGCCAAGTATCACAGCTAACAAAACTAGCTTGTGTGGTACAGAGACAGCAACGCTGACAGCCACCGGATGTAGCGGTACAGTTAGCTGGACAGGTGGAGCAACAGGCACGAGCCTCACAGTAGGCACAGCCGGAACATACACTGCAACTTGTACAAATAGTTGTGGTACAAGTGGCGTATCGAACGCGATTGTGATAACAACTGGAGGTACCCCAAGCGCGCCAAGTATCACAGCTAATAAAACTAGCTTGTGTGGTACAGAGACAGCAACGCTGACAGCCACCGGATGTAGCGGTACAGTTAGCTGGACAGGTGGAGCAACAGGCACGAGCCTCACAGTAGGCACAGCCGGAACATACACTGCAACTTGTACAAATAGTTGTGGTACAAGTGGCGTATCGAACGCGATTGTGATAACAACTGGAGGTACCCCAAGCGCGCCAAGTATCACAGCTAATAAAACTAGCTTGTGTGGTACAGAGACAGCAACGCTGACAGCCACCGGATGTAGCGGTACAGTTAGCTGGACAGGTGGAGCAACAGGCACGAGCCTCACAGTAGGCACAGCCGGAACATACACGGCAACTTGTATAACTTCATGCGGTACAAGTGGCATATCGAACGCGATTGTGATAACAACTGGAGGTAATCCAAGTGCGCCGCTGATATCTACAAATAAACCAAGTCTATGTGGAAGTGAAACCAGCATAATAACAGCTACTGGATGTAGCGGTACAGTTAGCTGGACAGGTGGTAGCACCGGAACAAGCATTACCGTAAGTACAGCCGGAACATACACTGCAACTTGTACAAATAGTTGTGGTACGAGCGGAGTATCGAACGCCGTCATAATTACGACTGGCGGTAATCCTGCTGCTCCGGTAATCAGTACTGACAAAACCAGCTTGTGTGGTACAGAGACAGCAACGTTGACAGCCACCGGATGTAGCGGTACAGTAACCTGGACGGGTGGTAATACAGGTACAAGCCTTACAGTAAATACAGCCGGAACATACACCGCAACCTGTACAAATGTGTGTGGTATAAGTGTCGCTTCTAATCAGGTAGTTATTACCACAGGTGGCACACCAAGCGCACCAACAATCTCTACCGAGAAAACAACCATTTGTCAGAATGAAACCACAACGTTAATTGCGAATGGTTGCAGTGGCGTAATTAACTGGTCGAATGGAAGTACAGGCAGTAGCATTGCAGTAAGTACAGCCGGAACATATACGGCAACTTGTACCAATGCTTGTGGCACAAGTGTAGCTTCAAATACAATTGCGGTTGTAATACAGGCGATACCTACGGCACCAATAATTACAGCTAATAAAACAAGTATCTGTGCTACCGAAACTGCAATTCTGACAGCATCGGGTTGTAACGGACCTATCATCTGGACAGGCGGTACTACTGGTACTATTCTGACAGTAAATAGTGCCGGAACCTATACCGCAGTATGCTCAAATGCTTGTAGTACAAGTGGGGCTTCTAATACAATAATTATTACAACAAAAACCGATTGTGGTACTTGTTCGGCAGTTGCACCGGTTATTACAGCTTCTAAAACAAATATCTGTAAGCCTGAAAATGTAACATTAACGGCGGCAGGTTGTAGCACAGGCACGGTTATCTGGTCAACTGGTCAGACGGGTACATCGGTAACCGTTAAACCAACAGCAACCACTCTTTACACAGCTGTTTGTAAAGAATCGAACGTATGTAGCAGCTCATTATCGAACGGTGTTCAGGTGAGAGTTGAAAATATACCACTGCCAAGTCTGGTTTGTCTGAAAGACTTTGTTTGTGATGGTGAACCAGTAGTAATCAAAGCAAGTGGTTGTGAAGGCATAGTTGTTTGGTCAACTGGTGCAACAGGTGCGAGCATCACCCTCATACCAGATAGTACTGTTAAATATACAGCTAAATGTAAAGTTGGCGAGTGTGAAAGTGGTATAACCGAGCCAGTAATGATTCCGTTCGGAAGCCCTAACAAACCATTTATCTCATGTAAAAAACAAATCTGTGCAGGCGAAAGTACTTCTCTAAGCGCAACAGGTTGTACAGGTATAGTGGTTTGGTCAACCGGAGCAACCGGAGCCGTACTAACAGTAACGCCAACAACAGAGTTCTCAACTTATTGGGCTAAGTGTCGTTCATTAAGTGGTAAGTGTGAAAGCGAGCGTTCAAACGAGGTAACCATTACAGTAGGTAAGCAGGCAACTGCTCCAACAGTAATAGCCGAAATCAGAAATGTATGTCCGTTCAACACAGCCGATTTGAATACAGCAATCCTGAGCGAAATCTCAACAGTAGGAGGACAGTTTGAATTCCATACTACTAATTCGCCATCATCACCGCTGATAACGAATCCGGGTGCAGTAGGTGCAGGTACATATTATATTTTTGAACGTACCGCCGCAGGATGTTACACAGCAGGTTCGGTAGTGAAAGTAACAATTACCAACTGCGAAGGTGGTGTGAATCCGTCAGCACCATTAGTTGATTTGGCAATCAGTAAAAAAGCAATGGCTGATAAAGTAGAACTGAATCAGGAAGTTGAATATAAAGTATGGGTGAAAAACGTAGGACAAACCAAAGCAACTGGTATTGAAGTGCGCGACATCCTACCATATAAACTAAGCTTCATGTCAGGTAGTGCAAATGCTACTTATACCAACGGAGTTGTAAGCCTGAAACTAGATAGCTTAAAAGCAGGAGATAGTACTTCATTCACTTACAAAACACGTGTAGTAGCGGGTGGTAAAGTAGTAAACAAAGCTGAGTTAGCTAAAGTAAATGAAGTGGATAACACATTTGCTAATAATGTCAGCGAGTATACTATCAATGACCCTGCTAAAGAAAGTGTATTGCTTGGTTTAAGTAAAGTATCAGGCACGCCTGTACTCAACGCCGATAGCACTTACCGCATACCATTCACTATCTATGTGAAAAATATGGGTAATGCAGATGCCACAGGTGTACAGGTGATTGATGACCTCGAAAAAGCCTTTGGTAACGGTGCGAAAATACTCAACGATACAGTGAAAGTAGTGGCAGACTCAGGTTTAGTAGTGAACCCTCACTATACCGGACGTGGCCTGCATAAAGAAATGCTAATCGATTCTTTAAGTACTATTAAGAAAGGTGCTACGGCTGCTCTACGCTTCAATGTGAAACTAGACCTGAAAAATGCAAGCACAGGGCAGTTCTACAATAAGGCTGAGTTAATCATTGATGGGCAGAAGAAAGAGGAGTCGACCGACGGTATTAACCCTGACCCTGACCACGATGGTGACCCAACTAACAATGGTGACCCAACACCAATTGAGGTTCAGATAGATATCAATAATCCGAACAACCCGAATGCTCCATTAATTGGCGTGTCGTTGTCGATTGTCGATTCACTCAAAATCGACCAGTTGAGTTACTCAGTTACCTATCTGGCTCTTGTGAAAAACTTAGGTAATGTTAAATTGACTAACGTACAGGTTTCAGATAGTATAAGTAAAACTTTTGCCGATAGCACAAGCTATGAAATGGTAGGTAAACCGTCGCTTGGTATCAACTCAACCTTGAAGTTGAACCCGAACTTTAATGGTAAAGAAGATGCTAATCTGTTAATTGCAGACACTACCAGCCAATTGGCAGTAAGCAAAATGGATTCAATCTTCTACACAGTGAAGGTCTACCATAATAACCATGCTGGCCCTTATCAGAGCTATGCTTATGCCAAAGCAATTGGTAATGGCTTGTATGTGTCTGACATATCGAATTCTGGTATGCTGATAAAACCGAACGAAACCTCACCGACTCTACTGACCTTCCCGATTAACTACGGCGAAGTAGTAATTCCTGAGGCGTTCTCTCCTAACGATGACGGCGAAAACGACTTCTTCAAAGTTAGTATTCCTAAATCGGCCAAGTTGTTATCAGGTAATATCTATAACCGTTGGGGTCATTTGGTGTACAAAGACAAAGACAATGTATTGACCGGAAAAGGTTGGGATGGAACCTCGAATCAGGGTATCAGATTCGGTAGTGAAGGTTTACCTGACGGAACGTACTACTACGCCATTGATTATGAACTAGGCGGAACCAAAGTACACAAAGTAGGATATATTACCCTTGCAAGATAAACGCTAACCCAGCTGATTAATTTAAACGGTGCCACCTTTCAAAACGATTTTTCTAATGAGAGGTGGCTCGTTTGTTTAAAGGCTGGCACGCCTAAAAAACTAAATGTATTATTAAACCAGTAATGAGCCATCGTTTATAATGAATCGTTCAGGTATTGGTAGTTACTTTTTTATAATGGGAAGATATAAAAACTAATAGTTAGCTGTTTTCTAGGAACCATATAACCACATAAAAAACAACTTATAATTTATTTGATTAGGATAGATAATTTTTTTTATAAATTTATAACTGATTTGAAATTAAAGGCAGGGAAAAAGCCTTTTTGAAGGCATGATTTTTGCACTAATTTCGTTAATGAAAAAAGCAGTCATTACGGGGCAGTACTATTAATGCTATTGAGGAAATTAATATTCTTATTTTGGTTTGCTACTTCTGCTTTTGTCGTATTTAGTCAAGGAACTCCTAAAGTGCTCCAGAAAGCGGATGCACAGTACGAGGCTTTGGGGTACGCAAAAGCAATAGAGTTGTATGAAACTGCTTTGAAAAAACCGAAGGGACTCACCGACGAAGAAATAGTAAAAGCCAAAATCCAACTGGCTTTAGCGTATCGGCAGGTAAAAGACTTTAATAATGCCGAACGTGTATTCAGAGATGTGCTGGGTGCGAATCCTACCCTCAAAGGCGAAGACATAAAAGCATACAGGCATTTTGCACAAGTATTAACCAGCAACGGAAAATACGATGAAGCCAATCAGTACTGGCAAAAATTTAACGAGTTACAGGAGCAAGATAAAAGAGGCGAGGAGTTTATAAAACTAAATAGTAACCGCGGTGCTTTAGAACGAAACGCAGGAAGCTATAAAGTCGACTACATAGGCATTAACTCAAGTAGTGCCGACTTTAGCCCCATTTATTATAAAAAAGGTTTGGTTTTTGTGTCAGGCCGTACAAATAGCTCAGGTATTAAAAGAGTTTTCAACTGGGATGCTTCCGCTTTCCTTGATTTATTCTATCTTGAAGATTTAAAAATGCTCGGAAATGAGTCGAGTGCTTCTGCTATCGGAACAAGCTCACAGTCTGCTCCACCGAAAAGTCCTTCTCCATCAAAAAAACTTGGCGACGATTATTATACTCCGCCTACTGCCAATGATAGCAAAGTTGTTGGCCGTAAAGGAAGCGACTACATTACTGGAAGTAAAGAACTTGACTATCAGGAAGAACCCTCTATTCCGACACAAAAATTCAGTAAGACCCTCAATTCAAAATATCATGAAGGGCCCTGTACTTTTTTTCATGATGGCTCTAAAATTATTTTTACCCGCAATAGCCAGAACGCAAACGGAGGTATTTTCGGTCAGAAAAAGAATACGGGTATTACACGCCTGAAATTATACATGGCTTCCTATGAAGAAAACGAATGGAGGAAGGTAAAGGAATTACCATTTAATAGCAACGATTTTTCTTGTGGACACCCGACCCTTTCTATTGATGATAAAATACTATATTTTGTCTCTGATATGCCCGGAGGGTATGGCGGTACTGACATCTGGATGACCCGCTACAATAATGGTGAGTGGACCAAGCCCGAAAATCTAGGAGCTAGTGTAAATACACGTGGCAACGAAATGTTTCCGTTTGTAGACGAACGTGGGAATCTCTATTTTTCTTCTGATGGGCATCCGGGTTTGGGAGGTCTGGATATTTTTTTCATTGCCATGAATACCGCCACAGGTTTGCCATCGGCTAAGGTCAGGAATCTGGGTGCGCCGCTTAATTCAAATCAGGATGATTTCGGTATCATTACAGACAGCGAACGTCGTGCAGGGTTTATTAGTAGCAATCGTAAACGCGGCGGGAACGACGACGATATTTATCGGTTCACCCGTTTAGGCTCATTGTATGGCTGCCGCGAACTGATAGTAAATATTTTTGATGCCGAAACTAAAAAGCCTTTCGACCGTATACGCTTCGAATATGAACTGAAGGCAGATGCCAATACCAAAGAGAGCGCAATTACCAACAATACCGGAACCATCAAGTTATGTCTGGAGGCTGATAATGAGTACAATTTTATTGTCAAACAGAATGGGTATCAGACAAACGTTGTCAGTTTTTCAAACAAAGATGCTTCAGATTATGAAGCCTCAAAACTGGATATATATCTGAAACGTGAGATATTAGCACCAGAAAAAACAAAAAAGAAACCTGATGAAGTAAATAAAGCCAATACTCAAGACGAAATTCTGTTGTCGAAAAGAAATAAAAATAATGTTTCAAGTATTTTCAGAGGGGTAGTAACGGCAGGCAAAGACAGTACGCCTATTGCAGGGGTAAAAATCAGGTTTATCAATCAATGCAATAATCAGGTGCAGGAAATGATTACCGGTGCAGATGGTTCATACGAATTTAAGCGTGACCTCGACTGTGATTATATACTGGAAGCGATTAAAGAGAATTTTGGAAAAACGTCAGAGATAGTCGAAAAAGTAGCCGAAAAACGAAGTCTTGCCAGTATTTTTAAGAAAAAAACACCAAAACCGAGTTTAGGGTCTTTGTTCGATACAAAACTTTATAAAGTGGGTGATGTAGTGAAACTCGATAACATATACTACGACTCGGAAAGTTATAAAATAAGAGGAGAAGCCGTTAGAGAATTAGAGAAACTGGTTAATACCATGCAGAAAAACCCTAACATGATTATCGAGATACGGTCACACACAGATACCCGTGGCAATGCACAGGACAACATGGCGTTGTCACAGTTAAGAGCGAACGAAGTGGTTAATTTTCTGGCAAAAAATGGTGTGGCACGTGCAAGAATGAAAGCCGTTGGTATGGGTGAAACCGAACCCGTAAATGGTTGTGGCGATGGCGTACAATGTACAGAAGCAGAGCATCAGAGAAACCGCCGTACTGAATTTAAAATCTTGTCAATTGAGCGTAAATAAGCTGTTTTGCACTAATCAGGCAAAATCTTCATGATTAATTCAAACCTTTTTTATAATTTGTAGCCTTTAGTTGAGTTAAGTCTGATACGCATGGTAAAAAATGATAAAAAAGGGAAACATCCACAAAGGGCTTTAAACAAGCCCACCGAAACCAAACTGGTAGTAAAAGAAGAAACAGAGTTATTGGTTTTTCTGCTTAAAAACATACCCAATAAAAGCCGTAATGATGTGAAAGTATTGCTGCGTGACAGGCATATTCTGTTGAACGAAAAACCTGTAACACAATTTAATTATCTATTAAAACCAGACCAAACAGTAACTATCAGGTGGAAAAAAGCCCCTGAAGAACAAAAATATAAAGGCTTATCAATTGTTTTTGAAGATGCCCACCTGATTGTAATAGAAAAACAAGAGGGGGTATTATCAATAGCTACTGAAAAACAGAAAGATAACACCGCTTACAGTATCCTGAGCAGCCATGTAAAAAAGCAACACCCCGCCAACCGCATTTTTATAGTACACCGCCTAGACCGAGAAACCTCAGGCTTGATGCTCTTTGCTAAAAGCGAACGTATACAGAAGCTATTGCAGGAGTCATGGAACGATACCATCGAAGAGCGTACCTATCTGGCTGTGACGGAAGGAACCGTCGAAAAAGAGGAAGATACAATTACCTCCTATCTGGTAGAAAGCAAGGCCTTAATTATGTATTCGAGTCAGAATCCTGCTATTGGGCAAAAAGCGGTTACGCACTATCAAGTTCTGAGAAAAAACGCCAGATATTCTTTATTAAAAGTGAATCTTGAAACTGGCCGGAAGAACCAGATAAGGGTTCATGCCAAAGACATTAAACACCCCATTGTAGGTGATGCCAAATATGGTGCAAAAACTAACCCTATCAATCGGCTGGGGCTTCATGCGTGGGTGCTGGCATTCACACACCCCATTACTAAAGAAAAACTACGTTTTGAGACCGAAGTACCATTTAAGTTTATGAAACTTTTTGAATAATCCATTTAGCTTATATCTTCCAGAAGCGTGCTGAACATCACAAATTTGCCATTAAAAAATACATTGTGGCGTTCTAGTAGCTGCTCTTTGTAGTTAATGTCAAAATTCAGGAAATCCTCCATGGTATTGAAATAAAACTGAAAAGAGTAGGTACTACCTCCGTTCTCTATTTCAGTAAGTAATTTTAAAACCGATGATTTTTTTGGAACGCCGGTTTGCATAACCATTGGTATAAAATTTGCCTTCATCCATTTTAACCAATGCTGGCTAATATTTGTGTCAACGTTAAACGTTATATTAAAAAGGAGCATTTAAATTGTATTTCTTAATAAAAGATTTACAAATTTCGGAAAGAAATTTGGTCTTATCCTTACCGAGTTTAATTTTTCTTTGCGTTCTTTGTAACCAAAACTTCCAGAGACAGATTTAATTTTTATTATATTCTTTAAAAAATGTTTAAAAAATTCGCCCCTAATCTTTTGGCAATCGCTGGTTTTGTTGTGATTAGTTTCCTTTATGCTTCACCTCTTTTACAGGGTAAGCGGCTCGGACTACACGATATTCAGATGGCTTCTGCTGCGGCAAAAGAATTGAATGATTTTCATAAACAGACAGGCGAGTGGGCCTGGTGGACCAACTCAATGTTTGGCGGAATGCCCAGTTTTATGATAGTAGGAGGTTACCCCAATAGCTGGTCTAGCTGGCTAGGAGCGGGTTTGTTAGATATTTTTCCTGTTCCTGCCAATATATTTATAGCCCTCATGATTGGCTTTTTTGTGCTGATGCGTGTGCTGAGAGTAAATATATGGGTTAGTTTCTTTGGCTCAGTGGCGTATGCCTTTGGTTCATATAATTTGCTGTTTCTTGAGGCAGGGCATATTTCTAAAAATATAGCTTTAGCGTTTGCGCCCGGAGTGCTGGCAGGTTTTATAGCAGTTTTCAGAGGGCGATACTGGTTAGGCATAGCCATAACAACCCTTTTTATGGGCTTAGAGACATACGCTAACCACCCGCAGATAACCTATTATTTGTTTTTCCTGCTGGGTTTCTATACTATTTTTGAAACCTATCTGCATGTTAAAAAGGGTAACTTCTCAGGCTTGCTAAAAGCCTACGCTATATTGTTATTATGTACGGCTATTGGTGTAGGAACACGCGGTATGTACCTGTGGAATACGCTGGTTTATACAAAAGAAACTACACGTGGCAAATCAGACCTGACGTTAGGGAATATTAACCGTTCGGTAGATGGCCTTGACAAAGATTATGCCTTCGGAAAAAATTATGCTTTTGGCAAAATAGAAACGCTGACTTTACTTGCTCCGAACTTTTTAGGTGGAGCGTCAGACACAGACTTGGGTACCAATTCAGAAACCTACAAAATGCTTATCAGACAAGGTGTTGATGATACTAACGCCAGACGATTCAGCGCAGGTTTGCCTATGTATTTTGGTCCGCAAGGTTATACTTCGGGTGCTAATTATTCAGGTATTATTATATTGTTCCTGTTCTTATTAGCCATGTTTATTGTAAAAGATGGCCTGAAATACGTATTACTGGCTACGTCTGTTATCTATCTGTTTATTGCATGGGGGGCATATTTTAGTGGGTTCAACTATTTTATGTTCGATTACTTCCCTTATTTTAATAAATTCCGTGATAGCAAAATGATTCTCACACTTTTGCACCTTTGTTTGGTAGCAGGTGCTATGCTCGGTCTTAAGAGAATCATTGACGGTAAATTGTCTTTTGCAGAATTGAAAAAGCCTCTTATGTACTCTTTGGGTGGCTTATTAGGTTTTATGATTATCGGATATTTTCTGATTGACTTCCGCTCGCCAAGCGATGAAGCACTCGTGCAGAATATGGCACAGGCCAACGGACAAGAGTTCGCAAATTCGTTTCTAGCGTCTATCATTTCTGACCGTCAGTCGGTAGTAATGAGCGATATTTTCCGTTCAGTCTTTTTATTATTGGGTGCGGCAGGGTTAATCTGGGCCTTTGCTACCCAGAAAATAAAGGCAAACGCTTTTGTGATAGTTATCGGCTTACTAGCTGCCTTGGATTTAATATTAATAGACAAACGCTATTTAAAAAACTCTGATTTCCGTCCGAAAATGGATATTAGCCAATCTTATGAGGCAAGCCCGGCTGATGAAGAAATCCTGAAAGACAAAGACCCTGATTTCAGAGTAATTGATTTGGCTACTAATCAAGGCTTCTGGTCCGATGCCAGAATTTCATACTTCCATAAATCAATAGGGGGGTATCATGGTGCTAAACTGAAACGTATGCAGGAACTCTATGAAAACGCCATGATAAAAGACGGCCGTTTGAATATGCCAATTCTGAATATGCTCAATACAAAATACTTTATTGCGCCGGGGCCAAATGGAGAACCTGTGGCACAAAGAAACCCCGAAGCACTAGGCAATGCTTGGTTTGTGAATGAGATAAAAGTTGTAAAAAATGCTGATGAAGAAATTAAATCAGTAAGTAATTTTAATCCTCATAATGTGGCCTTTGTTGACCAGAAATACAACAGTTATCTTAACGGAAAACTACTTAAACAAGATACCACCGCAACCATTAAATTAACAGATTATAAGCCTAATGCGTTAACTTATGAGTCGAATTCGGCTTCAAATCAGGTCGCAGTATTCTCAGAAGTATATTACAGAGGTAACGAAGACTGGAAGTCTTATGTTGATGGCCAAGAAACACCGCATTTCCGTGCTAATTATGTACTAAGGGCAATGGTTGTACCTGCCGGAAAACATAAAATCGAATTCAAATTCCAGCCGAAATCTGTGGTAGTTGGTAATAAAATTGATTTGTTTTCTTCAATTGCCTTCGTATTGTTAATTATTGGCGGCTTGGTAATGGAGTTTAGAACCAATAAATCGGAGAGTAAGCCGGAGGAAGAAACAAGCAGTAATGAAGGTAATGCTAAAAGCAAGTACAAGAAATAAACAACGCACTCATTATAATTTATTGTTTGATTTAATTCCTAGATTATGCCCTCTATATCAGTTCTAATGCCTGTTTTCAATGCAGAGAGATATGTTAGAGAAGCAATTGAAAGTATTTTGAATCAGACATATAAAGATTTTGAACTGATAGTTTTAAACGATGCCTCAACCGATAAAAGTAAAGAAATTATTCTTTCTTTCAAGGACCCCAGAATAGTATATCTGGAAAATGAAAAGAACGGAGGCTTATCGTTTTCAAGAAATCGTTTATTGGCTGAGGCAAAAGGTGAATTTATCGCATGGCTTGATGCCGATGATATAGCTTATTCAGAGAGGTTACAAGAAGAAGTAAGTTTCCTTCAAAACCATCAGGACCATGCAATGGTAGCAGGCTGGGCGAGATTGGTAAATTCGGCAGGGGAGCCTACTGGTGATTTTATTAAATCATTTATACCTAATAAATACCTCTCAGCTTTGTTGCTGTTTGTTAATTATTTTGTGCAGTCGAGCGTCATGATTCGAAAAAGCTGTCTGCCTGAAATACATTATAAGCCCGATTTTCCACCAACCGAAGATTACGAGCTTTGGGTCAGAATAGCAGCCAATTATCCGGTAGCTATTTTGCCAAAAATTCTGGTAGACTACCGTATTCATACCAATAATATCAGTTCAGTACAGCAACAACGCTCTGAGCAAACCGTTAAACTGAATCACAGGCTACAATTGCAGAATCTGGGCCTTGTACCTGATGAGGACGAAATAAATCTTCACTATCATATTGCATTCAGAAAGGCTGATGACATGACATTTTTACAACAAACAGAAACGTGGTTACAGAAAATCAGTAACCAGAATAAAGTAAGCAAAAGGTTTGATACCCAAGCCTTGAATTACATTCTTGCGCATCGCTGGTTAAAAGTATGCACAAGCAATAAGGCACTAGGCATGAAGGCATTGAGCATTTATTTCAGAAGTAGTTTTGCCAGCATTAGTTTTAAAAACATATTTTTGTTAGGAAAATATATATTAAAGGGTTAGAAGGAAAGGGGATTTATTAAAAAAGACATTAAACCTGTAATGATTTAACAGGCTCATTTACAAATTCAGGACCGAAATGTGTTTTGTCTGACACATACACGCTGTTCTGTTGGCATATTCTTGGCTATCGGTTTTACCTCAAATTAAATCATTTATGTATAGTACTATATTTAAACTCTTACCTCTTTTTGATGCAATCAGATTGAATATATTATTACTTGTTAGAAGGTATATCTTTAAATTTGGTAAAGTTACGTTTTCTCAAACAGGAGAAGAGATAATTATTCAGTGGATTTTAAAGGATATAAAAAAAGGTTTTTATCTGGATGTTGGCTGCCATCATCCTTACAAAATATCTAATACTTTTCAGCTATATCTGCATGGTTGGCATGGAATAGTAATAGATGCAAATCCTAAATTAATTGATAAATGGAAACGAAAAAGAAAGCAGGATATCCCTGTTGTTGCGGCAATCTCAGATGAGGTAAAAGAAGTTACCTTCTATGAGTTTAAGGAAAGCGAGGTAAATACAATAGATGAAGCAATGCTAAAAGAATGGAAGCAAAAGTTTAATTATAGGAGTGAAAGAAAGCTGACAACACAAACTTTAACTTCAATTTTAGATAAACACCTGCCACAAAATCAGATAATAGATTTATTAACGGTTGATATAGAAGGAAATGATTTTAATGCCATAAAATCTATTGATTTAACCAAATACCGTCCTAAGCTGATAGTAGTTGAAATACACGGGTTTGATTTATCAACCATTCATGAAAATGAAATTTATCAGTACCTGACAGATAGAAAATATACGCTGGTAAGTTTTGCCACAATGAATGGCTATTTTCTTGATTCAGAAAGGTAATAGACAGTTATTGTAATAGCCTAAAGTACTATTAAAAACCAAAAGCCAGGGCTTTTGGTTTTTAGAGTATGTAAGGTATAAAAGGGTATTTTCTTTTAAATACCCATAACGAAAATATCAGATGTTGGTACTGGGTTGCCGCCTTTCTTTTCAAGTGTAACAGCAAATGCTTTTGGCAGTGGTACCTTTTTTAGCTCCTGCATATTGTTAATAATATCAAATACACCGGCATCTAGTGGTTTATCATCTACAATAGCCCAAAGCTGATACTGCATTCCAGCGGGTGGTTCTGGCAAATTGGGGCGTACCAGATACACTTTATTGGTTTTCATATCTAAAGCAAGCATAACAGTTGAGTTGGGCGAAACTTTCTGGCCCATTAACTTGAATGTCTTTACTTCAGGACTCATGAGCATTTTTACTTCACTGGCTTTCATCATGCCCTCGTTATTTTTTAGTTCCTTTTGTAGCTTAATGTTTTCATTAATAGCCAATGAAAGGTTTTCTTTGCTTGCATTCCAGCGTGTAAGCACATAAACATTTGCCAGTACGCTTCCTAACAGTGCCAATGAGGCTGCAATCCTGATATAACTACTAAAAAATCCGTTTGGCTTGGGTTGTTCCAGAGCCGTTAGCTCAACTTCTTCTCCATCAATGAAATCTATTACTTTTGTCTCTCTTACTGCTGAGCCAGCATTAGTTGTTTCAGCCTTGATAACATCCCAAATCTGATTTTTCAGATATGCAGGAGGTTCTTGGGCATGAGTAAAAGCATAGCTTTCCAGAGCATCTTCGATTGCCCGAAGTTCTGCTTTGATTTCAGGATATTTTATTGCCATTTGCTCCACTTCGGCCATTTCTTCTTCATTAGCCGAACCAAGCACGTAGCTTTCTAAAATACCAGACGCTATGTATGAATGAATATCCATTTTTTTACAGCTTGATTACATAATTAATAATTTAGGTCAAAATATCAAGCATATTTTATTCAAATTTCAGGTAGTCTCTACAAAAAATTAATCAATAAAAGTACTAGTGTTTGCAATAATGTACGTAAAGTATTTACTGCCGCTTTAATTCTGGTTTTTACAGTACCCAGTGGTATATCAAACTCCTCAGCTACTTCTGCCTGAGTGTAGCCTTTATAATAAACCAAATCTATCAACTGTCTGTATTCGGGTTTTAACTTATCAACCACCTTTTGCAAGCCTATGCCGTCTACCTCTTGTATTGTCTGGTACTCGCTATCAATCTGATAAACAACTTTATCTTCCATAGCAATATTCTGAGAGCTATCTCTGAAATCAACAGACCTTACTTTATCAATTGCCAGATTACGGGCAATATTCATCATCCAGGTAAAAATACTACCTTTCGAGGCATCATAATTGTCAATGTTACGCCATATCTTCAGAAAAGTATCCTGAAGCAAATCATCGGCATCGTCATTCGACTGTATAATTTTATTCAGCACACCATACAAAGCACCTGAATAGTTATTATACAGTATATTAAAGCCCCGTTGGTCTTTGTCTTTCAACAAAGCCACTAATTCTTCTTCTGATATGCTAATACGACGTGCCAAACTAATTTTTATCTTGGGCTTAATAAGTTATAATTCCCAAATATGTTATTTATCTTGCATCTTTCCAAAAAAAAATAATATTATTAAGGTTGGCTTCGTCTCGAATTGATATAAGAATAAAATTTCATTTTGTTTTGCACTTCTACATCTATTTACGTTATATTCTGAATTTTGGATTTATTTTATTAGATAATAGCCTTACCTTTGTTTTTTCTTAGATTATTTCTGAGAGATTTCATCAATGTAAAATCTAAAAAATCAGTAGTAAATAGTGCTTAAAACACCCAAACAACAAGGTTTTTTCTTTCCGGCCGAGTGGCATCCACATCGTGCAACATGGTTAAGTTTTCCTCAAAGTTCTGACTCGTGGGATTACGGCGAGCGTCTGGAAAGGATATATCCCTCTTATATGGCTTTTGTAAAAGCCATAGCTGAAAGCGAAAAAGTTTGTATTAACGCCACCAACCAGCAACAAAAAGAGTTAATCATACAGTTACTGGAAAAGTATGAGATAGACCAGAATCAGGTCGAAATTCCTGTGCATGCTACCAATGACTCATGGTGCCGCGACCACGGCCCTGCGTTTCTGATAAATCCTACAACTAAAGAGCGTATGATTGTTGAGTGGGGCTATAACGCATGGGGAGGGAAATATCCACCCTATGATGATGACGACCGCATACCAATAAAAATTGCCGAGTATTTGGGTTTGCCCTACGTAGCACCGGGCATTATCATGGAAGGTGGGTCGGTTGAGTTTAATGGTAAAGGAACCGTCCTGACCAGCAAGTCATGTTTACTAAATCCGAACAGAAACCCTCATTTGAATCAGTCACAGATTGAACAGTATCTGTTTGATTACTATGGGGTAGACCAAGTACTTTGGGTGACAGATGGCATTGTAGGCGACGACACCGACGGCCACATAGATGACACTACCCGCTTTGTGAATGAAGATACAGTGCTTACAGTTATTGAACATAATGCAACTGACGATAATTATCATCCATTGCAGGAAAATCTCAAAGATTTAACAAAGATGCGCCTTCTGAATGGCAAACCTTTAAATATCATAGAATTACCCATGCCTGATGCCGTCCATGATAGTGGCATAAGGCTACCCGCTTCTTATGCTAATTTCCTGATTACAAATGGAGCTGTTATTGTACCAACGTATCGTTGCGATAAAGATGACGTAGCACTGGAAATTATTCAGAGGTGTTTCCCCGATAGGAAAATGATAGGTATTGATGCCACAGAAATTATCTGGGGTTTAGGAAGTTTTCATTGTTTGTCGCAGCAAGAGCCGCTGGTATAGTTTTTTGAAATGTTAAATTATCATAAAAAAATATTTCAATCTGTAAGTAATACAGCTAATGGCGAAGTAAGCGAGCAAACCCTATTTCATTATTTTCAGGAGGGTACAATTGTCTGGGCTGAATATGCAGGTGGTGCAATCATGAAAGGCTTTTTAATAGCCAGAATGCTTGAAAATGGTGTGCTAGATATGCGATATGAGCATATTAACAAAGAAGGAGAGTTAATGACAGGCAAGTGCTGTTCAAGACCGGAAGTACTTGCCGACGGCCGGATACGACTGCATGAAAAGTGGCAGTGGACAAGCGGAGATTTATCGTCAGGGGAGTCAGTTGTGGAAGAAATAATCAATAAAACTTCGTAAAAAGCAGAAATTTCTGTTATTTTTGGTTCCCCGTTCTTTTTGCCTGAAATAATTTATTTCGGCATATTATAAACCCAAACAAAATTAAAGATTCATCACAATAATTTTTAAACCATTAGAGTTTAGTTATTGTAACATAGTGGCATTTTAATATGCCGTTAAGATGATTGAATAGAAGTATTTGTTATGAAGCGATTTTACAAGATATTCCCATATATACTATTAATCTTTTCACAGTTTGCTTGCCAGATTTTAAAAAAGCCATCATCAACAGATAAAACGGCTAAAGATGCAACAAAATCGGCTGGTAATAGTGTGGTACAAGCTGTGCCTGAAACAAAAAATGTGTTATATGCCGAACCCGTTGGGCTTACCGTAGGCACAAGTGAGGTAAAGGTTTCGGATATTAAGCAGGAGATTGAAAAAATAATGGTAAATGATTCTGTTCCGGCCGAAAAAGCATTGGAGCAGGTAATTTATGACCAAAGAATTATTGCAGAGGCTAAAAGAAGAGGCTACGACAACTCGGAAGAATTTAAAGAGGAACTTCAGACATATAAGGGTATTCTAGCCGAGGCGTATCTTACCGACAGCACTACCATTAAAGCACTGCTGAAAGAAACTTATGATTGGCTGTTGCAAGAAGTGAGAGCGTCGCACATTATGTATCAACTACCCGAATTTGCCGAACCTACCGACACCGCAGCTATTTATAATAAACTCATTGATATCAGAAGGAGAGCATTAGAAGGGGAGGATTTCGGTGTATTGGCGCAGCAATTCTCACAAGATAAAAAAACAAGTAGCAAAGGCGGAGAATTAGGATGGTTTACTGCATTACAACTAGTATACCCCCTAGAAAAAGCAGCGTTTAATGTAGCAGTAGGGCAGGTGTCAATGCCTGTCAGGACCAAAGCAGGGTATCATCTCATTAAGGTTTTGGAACGCAGGCCTAACAGTGGAAAAGTATTGGTACAGCACTTGCTGAAAAGTGTACCAGCCAATGCCCCCGATTCGGTATATGCCAAAGAAAGGTATCAGATTGATTCTTTATATACCTTGCTCACAAAAGGAGCTGTGTTTGAAGAATTATGCAAAAAATACTCTGACGACTATAAAACCAGAGATAACGGAGGCTACCTGCCTGTGTTTGGTATAGGCACCCGTGAAGAAACCGCCTTTGAACAGGCAGCGTTTTCATTGAAAGAAGGTGAGGTTTCAAAACCTGTTCGTAGTTCAGCCGGATGGCATATTATCAGGTTATCAAAAAAATACCCGCTTGAGTCCTACGAAGAGCTTTTGCCTAAATTAAAAGAAAAAGTAGTGACCGATTCGAGAGGTGAGCTGGTAAAAGAAAATGCCTTGAATCGCCTCAAAAAAGATATGCAATTTGTTGAAAACAGTGATATAGTTAAAAAAGCTATCGAGGCAGCAGATACCAACCTGTTAAAAAAGAAATGGGGCTATGTATTAAATAATCCCACAACTAACAGCACCATTTTTACTATCAGCAAAAACGAAATCAAAACAAAAGCATTCTATGATTTTGTGATGGACAGACAAATGGTTGAACGGGTTCCTGCGGGGTATACACCAACGATATGGATGCGCAGTTTATACAAGAAATTTGTTGATAAAAACGTAAAAGAATATGCACAGGCGCATCTGGCTGAAATTAACCCTGACTTTAAACTCTTAATGCAGGAGTACTCGGCAAGTTTTCTGAAAGTTCAGTTACTGAACGATTTGGTATACGAAAAATCAGTAGCAGACACTCTAGGCCAACGTGCTTTTTACGAGAAAAATAAGGCTAATTATCAAATGCCTGAAAGAGTCAGCGGAAGCCTGATAGTCGCAAAAGATGCCCAAACTCTGGCTGCCGTAAAGGATATTTTTAAGAAAGGAATGCCGTATCCGCTTAAAAGTACCATGAAAGACCCATTGTATTTTACTAAATTTTCTAGCGATTTAACACCAGAACATAAAAGGATTTTAGCAAATTTGCTGGAAATTATGCGCCTTAATAAAGGCTATGTGGTTGAAATAGGAGGCTATGCCGACCAAAACGAAAACAACACTACTTCGGCTGAGCGTATCGAAAAAGTAAAGAGTTTCTTAACAATGAATGGTTTGCCCATTGAAAGAATCATTGAAAACGATTACGCAAAAACAAAACCAGCCGACAGATTCGACTGGATGAAGAATCAGCGCGTAGTTTTTCAGTTTTACAGCAACTCCAAAAAAGATGTTGAAAAACGCTTTAACCGTAAAGAACCTAACAGCGTAACTATTGAAGATGGTTATTTCAAAAGAGGTGATAACCCTTATGTTGATGCCTTTAAATGGGAAGTTGGTTCGCAGTCGATTATAAAAAATGGCAAGCACATTGACTTATCTATCGAAAAAACTGAACCAGCTCGTTATAAAACATTAAGAGAAGCCCGCGGGCAAGTACTGGCCGATTACCAGAAACAACTCGAAAAACAGTTTAATGAGCAACTGGAGGCAAGGTATCCGGTTAAAATTAATAAAGAAGAAATTGATAAAGTAATAGAAACAAGAAAACAATAAAACCGAAATATCTTACCTACAATATTATAAGTACACTATCATAAAATATATGTTTAAGAAACTAATCTTACTTATTTGCTTGCCAATATTAGCGTTTTCTCAGGATAAACCCATTAATATTGATAGAATTATAGCAAAAGTTGATAACTACATTGTGCTTCGTTCTGAAGTAGAGCAATGGTATATGCGCTCACAACAACAGCAGCAACCTATCTCGAAATGTCAGGCTTTAGAAAGCCTTGTTGTTAACAAATTACTGGTTGCTAAGGCAGAAATTGACTCGGTGCTGGTTGATGATAAAGATGTAGATGCACAACTTACTGCACGTATGCAGCAGATGATTCAGCTATATGGTAATGAAAAAAATATAGTTGACCAGTTTGGCAAAACACTCGAAACCTTGAAGAGTGAGGTGCGTTCGCAGGTAAAAGAGCAGCTAACAGCCCAAAAAATGCAGAACGAAATCACCAAAGGCCTTAAAGTAACACCCAATGAGGTGAAAAAATTCTTTAACCAAATTCCGAAAGATAGTATTCCTGAAATACCAACCGAGGTACAAATCGGGCATATTGTGCGTTATGCCAAAGTAACAAAAGCGCAGAAAGATGAACTTTCGGAGCGGCTGCTCGATTATAAACGCCGGATTCTGGCCGGAGAAAAATTTGAAGATTTAGCTAAAGAATATTCTGAAGACCCAGGCTCACGCCAGTATGGTGGCGATTTGGGGTGGTCAAAAAGAGGGCAGATGGTTCCGCAGTTTGAGGCTTCTGCTATGAAATTGAAACCTAACGAAATATCAGATGTAGTGGAGTCAGACTTTGGTTTGCACCTTATTCAGACACTTGAGCTACGTGGGCAGGAGTTCCATGCCAGACATATTTTGTTACGCCCTGACTATAACCGCCTTGACCTGACACAGCCAACCAGATTCTTGGATAGCCTTCGTACACAAATCGTACGCGACAGTATTAAATTTGAAAAAGCAGCAAAAGATTTTTCGGAAGATAAACAAACGCAGGATGCAGGCGGAATGTTATCTGACCCGCAAACAGCGGCCTCTAAATTACCGCTCGACCAATCGATGGACCCAACCCTTTACTTTACTATCGATAGTATGAAAGTTGGCACGATTACTGCACCTCTGCCATACAGAAGCGAAGACGGTAAAACCGGTGTTCGTATCATTTATTATAAAGCTAAGTATGCGCCTCATATAGCTAATCTTAAAGATGATTTTGAGAAAATTAAAGACTTTGCTTTGATGGAAAAACGAAGCCGAGAAATTGAAACGTGGTTTAAAAAGGCAATTGCTGATGTTTATATAAAAATTGACCCAGAGTTTGAGTCTTGTAATATTTTCGGGAAAGTCCAGACTGATAACTAGCCAAGACACTGACCATAACTAATTCACCCATTCCGTAATTTAATGAGCAAAGTTCAATTTAATTCAGATGTAGAAGCAGCCGACGCCCTCAAAGTTGCTTTTGATAGTTTAAGAAAAGAAATAGGACAAGTAATAGTAGGGCAGGATGAAACGGTTCGTTTATTATTAACAGCTATTTTTTGTCAGGGCCACTGCCTGTTAGTAGGGGTGCCAGGCTTGGCAAAAACCTTGCTGATTCAGACTATTGCATCTGCTTTAGATTTAGACTTTAACCGGATTCAGTTTACCCCTGACCTGATGCCTTCAGATATTCTGGGTTCTGAAACCCTCGATAACGAGCGCAACTTCCGATTCATTAAAGGCCCTGTATTTGCAAATATTATTCTTGCTGACGAAATTAACCGTACGCCGCCTAAAACACAGTCGGCATTGTTGGAAGCCATGCAGGAGTACGCCGTAACGGTTGCAGGAAAAAAACATAACATTGGTCGCCCATTTTTTGTGTTAGCTACACAAAACCCTATTGAGCAGGAAGGTACTTATCCGCTGCCAGAAGCCCAACTCGACCGCTTCATGTTTATGGTGCATCTTGACTACCCGTCGTATCAGCAAGAGTTGAACATCGTAAAAAATACTACTTCTGACAATAAAGTAACTGTAAACAAGGTATTAACGGCCGAACAAATCCTGTATTTTCAGCATTTGGTACGCCGAGTGCCTGTGGCTGATAATGTAGTTGAATATGCGGTAAGTCTTGTACATAAAACCCGCCCAAATACAGAAATGGCCTCTGCAGATACCAATAAATATCTTGACTGGGGGGCTGGCCCTCGTGCTTCTCAGAACCTTATTTTGGCGGCAAAGTGTAATGCACTCGTAAATGGTAAGTATTCGCCTGATATTGAAGATGTAAAAGCCGTAGCCGTTGCTGTTCTTCGCCACCGTGTGGTAAGAAACTTCAAAGCTGAAGCTGAGCATATTTCAGTAGAAGAAATCATCAAACGAATGCTTTAATCGGTAGAACTCATAATTGTAGCTATATAAGCCAGTGAAGGAAACTTCGCTGGCTTTTTTTTGGCCAAACGTCTAATGTTTTTTATTGTATTTTCAGAATATATTGAAAATTATGTATAAAAAAAATAAGGAGCTTTAACTCCTTATTTTTTTATAATATGTTTATATCGCTATTAGTTAATACCAAAAGCCTCTTTTACTTTATCAACGTAATCAAGTTTTTCCCAAGTGAAAAGTTCAACTTTTACAGTTTTTTCACCTTCAGGGCCTTTAAATACTTTATCAACCCAAGCTGACTCTCTGCCCATGTGGCCATAAGCCGCAGTTTCTGAGTATATCGGGTTACGAAGTTTCAGGCGTTGTTCGATAGCATACGGGCGCATATCAAAAACCTTCTCAACAATTCTGGCAATTTCTCCATCAGTAAGTTTTTTACCGTTTTCGCCTTTTACTTTCGCAGTATTATAGGTATCAATAAAAATACCACAAGGTTTAGCAACACCAATGGCATAAGATACTTGTACAAGTACTTCGTCACAAACACCTGCCGCAACCAGATTTTTGGCTATGTGGCGAGTAGCATAGGCGGCCGAGCGGTCAACTTTTGAGGGGTCTTTACCCGAGAATGCACCACCACCATGCGCACCTTTACCACCGTAAGTATCAACAATAATTTTACGGCCTGTCAAGCCTGTGTCACCATGTGGCCCACCAATAACGAATTTACCCGTAGGGTTAATATGGTAGGTAATCTGGTCGTTAAATAGTTTACGTAACGACGGCTTCAATTTTGCTTTTACACGTGGAATAACATATCCGATAATATCTTTACGGATAGTAGCCAGCATTGCCTCATCTGCGGCGAAGTCATCATGTTGTGTAGAAACAACAATGGTATCAATTCGGATAGGCCTGTTATTATCAGCATATTCGATAGTTACCTGTGACTTGGCGTCAGGGCGAAGGTATTTAATACGTTTGTTTTCGCGGCGGATGGCCGAAAGTTCCTGCAAAATTTTATGCGCTAGGTCTAGGGCAAGTGGCATGTAGTTGTCTGTCTCACGGGTTGCGTAGCCAAACATCATTCCTTGGTCGCCTGCTCCTTGAGCTTCAGCTTTTTCTTCAAAATTTCTTTCATCAGCCAGGCGGTCAACACCACGGTTAATATCAGCCGATTGGTCATGGATAGCCGACAAGATACCACATGAGTTGGCCTCAAACATATATTCTGATTTAGTATAACCAATTTTTGCGATTACATCGCGGGCAATTGTTTGTACATCAAGGTAGGTTTTTGTTTTTACTTCACCTGCCAAAACTACCTGACCAGTCGTTACCAATGTTTCGCAGGCAACTTTAGAAGCTGGGTCAAACGCCAAAAAGTTATCAATAAGAGCGTCAGAAATTTGGTCAGCAACTTTGTCTGGGTGTCCTTCCGAAACTGACTCGGAAGTGAATAAATACGCCATAAATCTTACTTGGTTTTAAATGATTTGCAAATAGGTGTATGCAATAAAACTCTGTGCAGAAGTTAAAAAGAAACTTTTTTGACAACTAAGATAGGTATCTCTTATTGCCCGCATCTTTTTACCACCGTAGTGTTTCTACTCGGTTGGGTCTCCGCAAAACTGCGAATTTCTTGATACTTGCACAAAGTACGCTATTTAGTAAAACAAATGCAAAATTTAGCTTGAAAATATATCTAAAATACGTGGCTTAGGTTCTTAAAATTATCTCTAAATAAATTTCATATTGGACAAATTATCTGCCTAACCAGTAATATTAACGATATTTTACCTTTATTTGTAAATGCCCACCCGTAAATATAATGAGTTACTTTCGTAAGAAAGTAACTCATTATTTGGGTAACTAAATATTTGGTAAATGAATATTTGGTAAAATTCATTATTGGCAACCTTTAAGGCTGTCAATCACTCGGCGTATACCAGCAAAATGTTTACTGTAATAACTTTCTTTTAGATAGCTGATACAAACCCCTTTTTGTCTGGCAGAATGAATGAATCTAAGCCCATTTTTATCTGACTCCAGTACGATGCCTACGTGTGAAACAGCTTCTTTACTGCCATTAATCTTGAAAAAGATTAAGTCGCCCGGTTGGGCTTCTTCTGGTGAAGTATGGTACCCCAGCTTAAAGAGGTCAGAACTGCGGTGCCCTACTTTCATACCAAACTTGGCAAATACGTAGTTGACTAAACCGGAGCAATCGAAACCTTTAGGTGCTTTTCCACCCCATAGGTAACGGATGCCGATAAATTTTTTGGCGAATCGTTGTAGGTCGTCGGTTAATTTTGAGTACTCTGTTTTTTCAGAAACCTCTCGTGTTGTAGTTGATTTAGATTTAGAAGAGGGCGGGTCGGTGGCTTTTCCTGCCACAGACGTGACGACTAGCAACGAACCAAGTAAATATTTCTTTAGCATTACTTATTTAATTTGGTTCTACTACAAAAATAGGCAAATACAATGCCTATGACAAAATAAACGCTAAAAATCAGTCATTTATTTTTACTTAAGTACGGAAAAGTACAATTTTTTTGTAAAATGTGTTGGTCTTTTGTAAAAAAACTGCCTCAATTTGTAAAAATAAATCGTGCCATATAGGGCTTATGTAAAAGATTAGTTAAAAATGGTTAAAATTTGATTTCGTTTGGAAAATATATCTATCTTCGCAGCGTTATGAACTAAATAATTAGTTATTACTAATCGCCTATTCTAAAATTTCTATTTAACAACTCGTATGAAAAAGCAGTTACTTATCATTGCTGTGCTTATGCATGCAGTATTGTTTGCATTTGCTCAAAATCCAACCAAATTTAATATCAAAGGGGTAGCCATCGACTCGGCTAATGTACCCATGCCCTTTGCCACCGTCATGCTCTTGCAACCCAAAGACTCTACACTCGTGAATTTCGGACGAACCGACGAAAATGGAGCTTTTGAGTTTAAAAATGTGAAAAAAGCCAACTATCTCTTAAAAATTTCCTTTGTTGGGTATGTGCCTTTTCAGAAAGAAGTTACTCCTGTTGATGGAGCCGTAAACGATTTGGGAAGCCTGAAATTAAAACCTATTGCCCGCGAATTGATGGAAGTAGTAGTGAAGACAGCCCGCGCACCTTTAAATATTAAGGGTGATACCATCGAATACAACGCCGCTTCATTTAAAGTGCCACCCGGCTCAACTGTCGAAGACCTACTCCGAAAGCTACCCGGTGTACAAATCGATCAGGATGGTAACATTAAAGCGCAGGGGCAAGATGTAAAAAAAGTTACTGTTGACGGAAAAAGTTTCTTCGGAAGTGACCCCAAAGCAGCCACTAAAAACCTTCCTGCCGAAGCCATTACAAAAGTACAAATCTTCAATGATAAGTCAGAACAGGCCAAAGCAACTGGTGTTGACGATGGCAAGAAAGAAAAAACGGTTAACCTTGAACTGAAAGATAGTTTCAAAAAGGGTGGTTTCGGAAAAGTTACGGCAGGTATCGGTACCGACGAAAGAGCTGAACTGAAAGGAAACTATAACCGATTTGATACCAAACAGCAGTTCTCAATTGTAGGGTTGGGTAATAATATTAACCAGACAGGTATTTCGAGAGATGATTTTCAGGATTTCAGAGGGAGTCAGGCTTATAACTGGGGCGATGAAGCCGATTTTGGTTTCAGTAGTGGCGTAAGATATTTCTATGACAACGACACTGAAGAAAGCATAAGTATTCCGATTGGCGGACGTAATTTTCAGGGTTTTTCAGAAAACTATGCTGGTGGAGCCAACTATAACTATGACACTAAAAATACAAAATTCAGCTCAAACTATTATTACAGCCAAACACAACAGATTGTAAGCAAAACACTAGAGAGAGAGAATTTTCTTCAGAATAATACTTCATTCAAAAATTTTGAAAATAGTACTCAAAACCGTATCAGCCGTAATCATCGGGTGAGCTTGCGCTTCGAAAAAACGCTTGATTCGCTAAATACACTTGTATTAATTGGTAATGGCAGATTCGGTAACGGAACAACCAAATTTAACAGTGTTCAGGAGTTTTTCAGAGAAGATGGCTCTCAATCAAATAGAACCAGTATTAATAATGCCAGTGAATTTAACTCAGGAGCAGTAGCCTTAATTGGGTTGTATCGCCACAAGTTTAAGAAAAAAGGAAGAAATTTCGCGGCCAGTATTACTTATAACTATAATGATTCGGACGGAGAAGCCACCCAGAACTCCAATAACCAGTTATTCGGGCCTTCTACCGGAGCTATTCCGGCCAATATTAATCAGATAAACTTTACAAGTAGCCCGCGCCATCTGGTTAAATCGAGTTTGCTTTTTGTTGAACCACTATCGAAGAAATTCTTTTCTGAAACTTTCTATAACTTTAGCCTGCGTCGTGATGCAGTGGATAGAAATGTTCAGACAACCGATGCTATCAGAATAGACTCGCTGAGCAATTATTACAACAACGATTTTATGTATAACCGTTTCGGAACAAACGTCAGATATAACCATAAAGGCGTAAATATCTCGTTTGGTTTGGCCGCTCAGCATTTTCATTTTGCAGGAAACTTTGCCAGAAGCAAAACATCAACCGATATACAAAAAATCAATCGTGATATATTTGCTTTAGTACCAGCGTCGTCGGTGAGTATCGACCTTAAAAATAACAGATACATCTGGGCTGATTATGGTAAAGAAGTAAGCGAACCTGCCATTAAAGACTTACAGCCAATCATTGACAACAGTAATACGTTATATATCAGAGTCGGAAACCCCAACTTGTTGCCTATGAGTACCCATAGAGCCTACGTAGGTTATAATATGTTTAACCCTGCCAGTTTCACGAATATGTTCTTCAATATTTATTATAACTATAACGTGAATCAGGTTATTTATAACCAAACCGTTGACCCCATTACGCTAGTTACCACAGCAAAACCAACCAATATATCGGGTGGGCAAAACTGGGGTTCGTATCTGGGCTTTGGTTTCCCGCTTAAAAAAACCAAAAGTACTTTAAACCTGAATGGTGGTGCTAACTTATCTAAAAGCCTGATATATATTAATAACGTACTGAACGAAACCCATAACGATGGCTACAATTTTGGTTTCCGACTTGACCTGACCCCGAGCGATAAGTTTACGTTCTATGCTAATGGCAACTTCGGTATTACAAATACCAAGTATTCTATTAATAAAACACAAAATCAGCAGATATTTAACCATACTTTAGGTGGTGAAATGAACGTGGCTTTGCCGAAAGATTTCTATTTCAGTTCAAATCTGAATTACAGAATTTATCAGAACGAACGCTTCGGGTTTAATCAGCATATCCCGATTCTCTATGCGTCTGTATATAAATTGTTAGGGAAAGCCAAAAAAGCCGAAATACGTTTGTCGGGGTATGATTTGTTAAAGAAAAATGTGGGTATTAACCAATATGCCTATCAGAACTTCGTTTCACAAGAACAGACACAAACGCTTTCAAGATACTTTATGTTGAGCTTTACTTATAACGTAAGAGGCGTAAGTGCTAAGATGCGTCGTCAGGGCTGGTAATAAAATCAATAGAATAATATTAAAAACACATCATATATGAGAGCTATAAACAAATATCCGTTGCGCTTGTTACTGTTAATCTTACTGATGCCATTTATGAGTTTTGCACAAAAAAATGAAGGCATGGTTATTTATGAGCGTCAGGAATTCTGGTCAAAAATCGTGGGGCAATTAAGTTATATGTCAAACGAAGAAAAAGAACGTGTAAAGCAAACGTGGGGCCGTGACGATGAAGGTTGGAAGACCAAAACAAAGTTGTTTTTCAATGCCAACGAAAGCCTTCTCACAAACGTTGAAGAAGCCAGCGAATATGGGTGGTCGTCTAGGTCAGAGGAATACTACATTTACCGAAACTTTGAAAAAGAGAAAAAAACCGAAATCATTGAAATGTTAGGTAAAACATATATTGTAGATGATTCTTTACACGCACCTAACTGGAAAATCATGAACCAGATTAAAGATATAGCAGGGTATATCTGTATGAAGGCCGTTACTGAAGACACCGTAAAGCATCAGAAAATAACAGCATGGTTTACTGGTGATATTCCGGTTTCGACAGGTCCTGAGCGTTTCTTTGGTTTACCCGGCTTAATATTAGGCTTGGAAGTGAACGACGGCGACGTAGTTATTACAGCTACAACCGTAGAATTCAAGAAACTGGATAAAGAAATAAGCCTTCCTAAATTAAGAGGTAAAAAAATAAAAGATGCTGACTACGACCAACTGATAGCCAAGCATATTAAAGACAGTATAAAATCATACCGGAATCCGTACTGGGCAATTAAATATTAGCTTTAAAGGGTTCAATAAGAATAGGAGGTGTGTAAGCATCTCCTATTTATTTTGCCTATACAGAAGCAAAATACTCGTTTAAACTGAAAGCAAAATGGTGGGTATTTCTGACAGAAAATGTAATAAGGCATTTACCAGTAATAAAAAAGCAGTAGTAAGATTCATTACTACTGCTTTTTTATTGCCTTTCAGGGCTTTTATCGGGCAACTTCTATGAATTTGCCATCCTGATATTTAATGATAGGTACAATCTGATTTTCGTGCGAACGGTTGGTATAATCGAAACCATCAAGGGTGTAGCCTTGTGTGTACTCGATAGAGTCGAGGTTGTTACGAAGCCTGTTTTTGCCTGATTTTAACATTCGACCATAAAAAAGCATCATATCATAACCCCAGTACCCATAGTACGATGGTGCAATGTTCTGGCTATTAATGTAAGTGCTTCTGAAATTCTTTACTTCTTCTTTCTCACGGTCAATGTAGTCAAGCTGAATCAGGTATAAATCACGGTTAAATACATTTAGTGAGGAGCTTTCAAAATCAAAAGCAGACGAAGCTGCAATAATAGGAGCATTTACTTTTTTCTTATCTAAGGCACTAATTATTTTCTGGCCAAAGGTTGGGTCGCTACCTGCAATAAAAATATGGTCGGGTTTGCGTTTTACATCAATGTCGTCAGCTTTGATATATTTTTTTATAGCAAATACATTCAGCCCCTTTTCAAGTGCTTTGTCACGATAAATATAAGCAAAGGTAGAATCCTTGCGGGTATTACCATAATAGATACTAACCGAACGCGCCGAATTTTCGTTAACCATGTATTCAATAGCTTTTGCTGCCTGTGTTTCATAAGAAGGAGAGGCGAGAAAAGCTATTTTATCGTTGTTAACTAGCTGCCGGTTATTCGATAAAGGGTGTACCTGTATTATATCGTTAGACTTAGCAAAACTATTTGCTATTTTGTTTACCTCAGGATAAAGCGGGCCTATAATTAGGTCAACTTTTTCAAAGGCACGGTCGTTTACAAGGTCACTTACAGGTTTGGCCTCCCGCTCTACATCAAAGGCATAAAGGTTAACTGTAATCTGTTCAGAAGCTAGTTTTTCCTGAGCCAGTTTCATGCCTACGTACATATCATAAACATACTGGTTGGCACGGTTAGGGCGGTTAGGGTCAAACTCAAATAAACGAAAAGGTAACAATACGGCAACATTAATGGCGTCGTCGTTTTCTTTAGATTTATTTTTTTTAGGCTTGATGCTTGTGTTATCTTCTCCTAAATTAAACTGGTTAGTTAGCTGGTCCGACAACTCTAGGTCTTCGCGGCTTACCACTTTGCTTTTCTGGATATTATCTACAATTAGTTGCGCAAGAATAGGATTATTGGGAGATTTCTGATAGAGTTGTTTTAATCGCGAAAGCTCTTTAATCTTGCTCAGGTAGGTATACTCCATATTTTCGATTTCCTGCCTGAACGATTTTGAACTTATACGGTTCAGGTATTGCAACGCTTCATCTGGCTTGTTTTCTGCAAAAGCAATATTGGCTGATAAATACGTGGCTTCGTCAGTTTTTTTCCAGTCAGAAAAACGTTCCGACAGTTGTCTTAACATATTGCGGGCTTCGGCGTACTTATTTAATTTGAATGCCGATAAGGCATAATAATAATGTACGTAAGGGGCAACGGAGTTGTTATACTTAGTGTTGGTGAGTGGTAGCAGTAAATCTCTGGCCTCAGCATATTTCTGGTCGGCATACAATTGCACAGCTTTTTTGTATCGCAATAAGTAGTCTTTCTCGTTAAGATTAGTCGATGATTGCGCTACTGCATAAAATGATAGGAGTAAAAAAAAGAAAAAACTTTTTGTCCTTCGCATAGGCTTATTGTTAGGGATTTACTACTAGCATTGAGCGAAGTAAACTTACTTCGCTCAATGTTAATATATTATTTCTTTTTATTCTGCTGCTTCTTTTTCTGTTCTTCCTGTTGTTTACGGGTTTCTTCAGCTAGTTTTACTTGTTTTTCCATAAACTGTGCAAACTTTCCTTTTTTCGCAGCCTGAGGATTCGCCTGAAACTTGATTTTATTGTTCATTAAAATCTCTCTGATTTTATCTTCATCAACGAAACGACGCACAACTTGTTGTTGAATAATCGTAATTACGTTAGAAATCAGGTAATAAAAGCTCAAGGCAGCCGGAAAACTATTTAATACGAAGAAGAAAACAATCGGGAAGATATAACTCATCTTCTTCATATCGATAGGCCCTGGTTGGTCTGGTGTAATCTGGTTGTTGTAGTAAGTAAATGCCAAACTCGAAAGTGTCATTAATACTACAAACAAGCTGATATGGTTACCTACAATTGGTAAACTGGTAGCCCAGCTAATCGGATAATCATAGGTTGACAGGTCAGATGCCCACAAAAAGTTTTTCTGACGGAACATAATCATGTTCGGGAACAGGAAGAAAACCGACATCAGGATTGGCATCTGTAAAAGCATAGGTACACAACCACTCAGCGGATTAACACCCACCTGTTGGTATAGCTTCATTTGCTCCTGTTGCATTTTTACTTGGTCGTCGCCTACTTTTGCCCGAATTTCATTCAGTTCTGGTGCCAGAATACGCATTTTAGCCGAACTTACATAAGACTTGTAAATAAGTGGTGTAAGCACTAATTTAATAATTAATACTACTACAATAATTAACAAGCCATAGTTACTTACTATGTTTTCTACTAAGCCGAACAATGGTACAAATATGTAACGGTTAATAGGTTTTACGAAGTCATAACCCAGATAAACGTTTCTGTGAAAGCCTTCAGTAACTGTTTTAACCAAATGGTAATCGTTTGGCCCGAAATAGAAACGGTAATTTCCTTTACCAGTTTTTAGGTCAGAAATAGGTAAATTTGCATCTACTTCTGCAATTTTTACCACATTTGGGTTTGTTTCAGGCGTTGTGAGCTTAAGTTTAGCATTGGTAAGCGCCTGATTCTTACTTACAAAACCCGTAATAAAGTATTTTTGTTTAAACGAAAACCATCTGATAGGGTCATTCAGGGTTGTTTCATCGTTGCCGACTTTATTAGAACCCATGTCGTCAAACTCATCTTCTTTTGCATTCCAGAAGTTAATTTGTGCCGACTTGCGGTTTTCGTTAATATCATGTTCCAGTACTTTCAGGTTATCCTGCCAGTATAAGCGAACCGGCTGATTCTGTACCAGCGCATCTAACCCAACCAGATTAAGGTCGTAATCAACAATATAGCCAGTACCTTTAATGGTATATACCTGCTCAACGTATTGGTTGTCGCCTAGTGCGAGCTTAAACGCAATTTTAGTTGAATCGCCTGCTTTCAGAACTGTTGATTGTGTTGATGAGGTATAAAAAAGTTTCTTTAAATCTACTTTTCCTTTATTGGTCTGAATCTCAAGACTAATGGTTGAACTCTTTTCATCAAAAAGGGTCAAAGGTTTTTTGTTTCCTGCCTTGAAATCGTCATAAGTAGAATAATTTTTCAGAATTACTTCTTTTACCGAGCCGCCCTTTGTACTGAAAACAAATTTGGCATCTTGGTTTTCTATGATTATATCCTGCGCAGTTCCGGTAGCTGCCGAAGCAAAATCACCGAAAGCAGCTTTGATGGCTGTGGTATCTGTTATCGGAGTGTTTTTAGGTTCTACTTTCGTAGCAGTTGGGGGTACTGCCGGTTTTTGCTCTTGTGGCGGAGTAGACGGCATAAAGTAAGTATAACCGGCCCACATTGCCAACAACAGCACAATACCAATTATCTGGTTTTTGTCTATTAATTTTTCCATTAAAAATTTATAATTCGTAAAAAATACACTTCACAACTTTAAAATTGTTGTACAAAAGTCGCAAAGATTCGTAATAAATCCTAATTTACAGGCTTCTCTAACAATCTGTTACTAAAAGTTTAATATGCTATTAAGGTTTTAATGCAACACCATTTTTTTGCTGGAAGCATATTCAATAGCAGCTTTCACGAAGTTCACAAACAATGGGTGTGGTGCCATTACCGTACTTTTTAATTCGGGGTGGAACTGTACACCTATAAAATATGGATGATTAGGCAACTCGACGATTTCTACCAGACCGCTGTCAGGGTTAATTCCTGAAATAATCATTCCGGCGGCCTCATAATCTTTCAGGTACTTGTTATTGAATTCCCAACGGTGGCGATGACGCTCGCTAATGTTGGCTTTACCATATATTTTTCGAGCCAGCGTTTTGTCCTTTACCTTACAAGCATAAGCACCTAAACGCATGGTACCACCTTTATCGGTTACGTTTTTCTGGGTCTCCATTAAATCAATCACAGGGAATTGAGTATCTGGATCCATTTCAGTAGAGTGTGCTTGTGGCATTCCGATAACGTTTCTGGCAAACTCGATACAAGCCATTTGCATACCCAAACAAATACCAAAGAATGGAATATTGTTCTCTCTCACATAGCGCACCGCAGCAATTTTTCCTTCAATGCCTCGTTCGCCAAAACCCGGAGCTACTAAAACGCCATCAAGACCTTCAAATTTTTCAGCAATATTATCAGGGGTCAGGCTTTCAGAGTGAATCCATTCGATAGAGACTTTACACTCATTGGCTGCTCCTGCATGAATAAACGATTCTGCAATTGATTTGTAAGCATCTTTTAGCTCAACGTACTTGCCTATAAGCCCGATGGTTACCTGCTCAATAGGGTTTTTAAGTCTGCCCAGAAAGCCTTTCCACGCATCCATATCGGCATCTTGGTCATTATAGATGTCGAGCATATATAACACCCGTTGGTCGAGTTTTTCTTTCTGCATCAACAATGGTACATCGTAAATGGTTTCAGCGTCCATTGCTTCAATAACAGAGTTTTGTTCAACGTTACAGAAGAGTGCTATTTTTCTGCGAATATCCTGTGGGAGAGGGTGTTCGGTACGGCAAACAATAATATCAGGTTGCACGCCCGACTCTTGCAACATTTTAACCGAGTGTTGGGTTGGTTTGGTTTTTAACTCTCCTGCCGACTGCAAGTAAGGCACTAAGGTCAGGTGTATAACGAGTAGATTATCTTCGCCTAAATCCCATTTTAACTGGCGTACAGCTTCTACATAAGGAAGCGACTCGATGTCACCCACACAACCGCCTAGCTCTGTAATAATGATGTCGAATTTTCCTGTTTCTCCTAGTTGAAGAATATTTCTTTTGATTTCGTCAGTAATATGCGGAATTACCTGTACGGTTTTACCCAGATAATTACCCCGACGCTCTTTCATGATTACATTGTAATAGATGCGCCCAGTAGTGACATTATTGGCCTGTGAAGTAGGTACATTCAGAAAACGCTCGTAATGCCCGAGGTCAAGGTCGGTTTCTGCTCCATCGTCCGTTACGTAACATTCGCCATGTTCGTAAGGGTTAAGCGTGCCTGGGTCGACGTTGATGTAAGGGTCGAATTTTTGAATAGTTACCGATAAACCTCTTGCTTGAAGGAGTTTGGCTAATGAAGAGGCAATAATGCCTTTTCCAAGTGATGAAGTTACTCCGCCCGTAACAAAAATATACTTCGGATTGCGGGTTTGCCCGTTCATTGACATGTGGTCTTAAATCTTTGATTACGGGATACAAAGTTACGATTTTTTGTTGAACTCTTTCGGCTAAAATCTCATAACTTTTTTGTTTTTGCTATAATGATTTGATTATCAGTGTTTTATAAATATTGATTTTTTTTGAAGATTTTTTTACTACGGACAATTGTAAGAAAAATTCTCCTGATAGTTTTCTTCTTTTCCGTTAGATTTCCGTGTGATATTTGTTTTTACTGGAAACCCCTTGTCGTTATATTCATATTTGTACGAATACTCCACATTGCCATCAGCCGTAGCTATTCGGGCTGCTGTAACATTATTTTTATTAATAAAATAAGTGGTGTTTTCGGCTCCTACTTTCGATGTGAAAATAACAAAATAAAGCATAATTGTATTGAAAGGAGTAGCTATATAAGGGGCATTTTTATTATCAAAACTCAGGTTTTCGAGTATGGTCTGGGTTTTGCCATTTTGGGTCAGGTTTATTTTTTTTATGTTACTGTTAGCATCATATTCAATACTAGTATCTAGTACATCATCAAAAATAGGTAAAGCCAGTTTTATACGTTCAACCTGTTTTTTACTGTTTGTCGTAATAGAGCTTTTAAAGGCAAAAGGTTTGCCTGTACTGTCTTTGCCGTAAAAAGTGAGCAGTGTCATCGCGCCTTGCGCATCATAATCGAAGGTGATATAATTACCTTGCTCGAAGGTATTTTCGGCTTTTACAGGTAAGCCATTAATGTAGGTTATTTTATTAAAACCAGAGAAACCTTGTAGCGTATTTAGTAATTTTTGAGTATCGTAACTGAAATTATAAATAATACCATATCCATGATTAGCATTTTTAATGAAACACACCTGCTTTTGCTGTTCCTGCTGTTTTATTTCCAGAAGATTTACCTCCTTTTTATTACAGGTCAGAAACAATAGCAGTACAAGTACTAGAATATGTGATGGTTTTAATTGGGTCATGTAGTAAGCATGTTATATTAGCCAGAGTAGTTTATAATTAATAACCTGATTCATAAAAACATATTTGTTTTGATAGGCATAAGTTGGCAGTAGGTGTCATGCCAGCTATGCTTTACGAATAGGTATTGGTATTTTAAACATATCTCATAGAAAAGAAACTGAGCAAATATCATGCAGAAAAATGAGAATATAAATTTTTAATCGATATAAGCTCCGAAGCACTGAAATGTAGGCCAAATATAGCGGGCAAAACAAACATTTTCTTTTTATTGATTGTTGTTCTTGACGGGAAACGCATCGAGTAATACAGATTTTAATTATGTTCAAATAAAGTTTCGGTATGAAAACACAGGCTTTTATAGAAAACCAATTGGCTTATTACAGAGGTGAGGGCGATAAACCAGCCGACACTCTTATCGAACAATGGGTGCGAGAAGAAGGCATTCTGTCTTTACGCCAGTCAATGTCTTTTCTGGCCGATTTTAAATGCCTTGATTTTTCCGGCCAGCCACAACTATTACAGCGTTTTCTGTATGATCATTCATCGTTACCCAGATTTTTCAATAGCAAAGAGATACTCCGCGCTACTGATTTCTATCAGAAAAACCAGCAGGTTATTGGTTTAGTACTGGGTTTATATGCTTTGCCTTACTGTTACTTGGGTGCCGACGGTGCCAGAGTTCTGTATTTTTCGGAACGAATACGCAACGATACCCAGAAGCGTCTGGTCGAAACGGGCAATTTTCTGAAAGCCGTTATGCAGCATGATAACTGGGCCAGTCATAAAATATTTGCTATCTGTACAAAAGTTCGGCTCATGCACGCAGCTATCAGGTATTTTACGCTACATAGCCAGCAGTGGGACATGGGCTGGGGTTACCCCATAAATCAGGAAGATATGTTGGGTACAAATCTGGCTTTTTCGTTGGTTGTACTGAGGGGTATGCGCAAATTAGGCTATACCCTTGATGATACATACGAGCGGGCGTATCTGCATACATGGAATGTAATTGGCTTTTTGTTGGGTATTGAGCCAGATATATTGCCTGAAAATAGACAGGAGGCTTTAAAATTTGAACGCATGATAGCAGCCCGACAATTCAGACCATCGTTTGAAAGTCAGGCACTAACAGATGCCCTGATGCGCGCCGTCAGAAACATTAGCCCAAATAGTTTTACGGCCGATTTGCTGCAAGCACAATCAAGGTTTCTGCTTGGCGAAAAATACGCAGAAATACTAGGCATAAAAGAAACAAAAATACCTGACACGTTGTTGAAAGTATATAACACAACTGCTGTTCTAATGAACGATTTGTTATGAGCCAGCCAATTACTTCATGCTAACGAAATAACTAATTAAGTGATAGATAATCGATGACAAAAGATAAAATAAAACAAGCCTATATTGAGTATATTCTCGAAAAAGGAACACAACCCGAATCGGTTTATGCGTTCTGCAAAAAACTCAAAATCAAAGAGCCTGACTTTTACGAAGAGTTTTCTTCGTTTCCACAAATAGAAAGCGAAGTCTGGAAAGGCTTTTGTACAGATGCCATTGTTTCAGCACAAAAAGAAGAAGTATATGCCGACTACTCCGTTCGAGAAAAACTTCTGGCTTTCTTCTATACATGGATAGAAATATTAAAGCAAAACAGAAGTTTCATTCTGAAAGCTTACGAAACACTTCAAAAGCCTGTTTACGCCAAGCGAAATACCCAACTAGCTGATTTTAAAACAGTTTTTTACAGTTATATAAACGAACTATTGCTCGAAGCACGTGAGACTAAAGAGGTAGAGCAACGGCCTATTCCGCAATTAACTCAGCGGTATCCTGATTTATTCTGGGCTAAGGCATTGTTTATTCTGGATTTCTGGATAAATGATACCAGTAAATCATTTGAAAAAACCGATACCATGATAGAAAAATCGGTCAATACGGCTTTTGATTTGTTAGGTCGTTCGCCGCTCGATTCATTATTTGATTTAGGGAAGTTTTTATTTCAGAACAGAAGAGTATAGAACTGCCAACACAAGAAAGCAATTGCTCATATAAACCCACCCAAAGCAGTTGAAAGTATTAAGAGTTGGTTTTTTAAAAATAAAACAACGGTTTTGTTAATACCAAAAAGAGCTATCTCTTAAATTTACTCTTGATTAATAAAATTAACCTGAATAGAAATGGCTGCCTTTGAACTGGAAGATTTTCTGCTGATAAGAAAAGTAGATAGTTATAGTGAAATCAGGGGGATTCCTATTTATGTATATGATGACAGGCGAATGCAATGCAGGGTTATCAGAAATAATGCCCAAAGCTTTACTAGTAATATTGTTCTTCTTGTCGAAATAAAAGTAATCAAGGGAATTCTCGAACGAACATCATTCCATTTAAAAGAATTAACCAAACCTCTTTTTAATGAAAATACAGGTGCGCTCAAGCCTCTTTATAGTGAGTTAGTTTCGGCGGGGCTTAGTTGTAGCTCAACTGTGGGCAGTATGGGTGTAACGGCAGGAAGTGCAGCAGCAGGTTTTGAAACCTTTGGAGCAACATGGGCTATAACGGCCGTAAGCTGGGTAAACCTCACTACAAGTGCCGCACTTTGTGGCAATGATTTGGGGCGGCTTAAAATTGCTCTGGGTGATGCAATCAAGCACAAGAAGGTCAGAGATGACATAGAAGAACTTGCCATGCTCGATAACTCGGATGCCTATACCACAACAAAAAATGTAGTAGAAGTAGTAAATCTGGCGGCATCTCTTAAAAGTACTGCGAAGTATGCTTTTAAAAAACCTTTGCAGGCTTCTTATACCGAACTGAAGTATATCAGGAAAATGAAAGGGGCTAAACGACTGGAACCCCTGAAAACAGAGCTGGAAAAATTCAAATTTATTAATACCAAAAAATTTGAAGATACCGCACAGGGAATTATGGCTAAAAAAGGCATGGGTGTAGGTAATTCGGAAATGGATAAACTCATAAAACTCAGAAAAGCCCACCTGAACCAACTTAATTTCAAGAATCTTCAAAAAGATTTTATAAAAGACTTCAAAGGGATTCTTGTTGATAAAATTAAAGGTGCAGCCCCCGATATAATTAAAGGTGTAAACAATTTCCTTAACGAAGAAACAACCGTGGTGACTTTTCATTTTGTTGAAATCTGAGTCTGAAAAGGTCGGCTATTTTTCATTAATAAAATGATAAACAATTGGCCACTTAATTAATAATTGTATGAATTCACAGGATAAAATACCTACTTCTAAAGTAGCCAGAGCTACGCAGTTTGTGAAAGCAGGGGTAAAAGTAGGAGGTAATTATATTAAACATTACAGTAAAAAAATACTCGACCCATCGTTAAGCAAGGAAGAACTTCACAGAGATAACGCGGCCGATGTGTACGAAACCCTGAGTAACCTGAAAGGCAGTGCCTTGAAAGTAGCGCAAATGATGAGTATGGATAAAAACTTGCTACCTCGCGCCTATACCGACAAGTTTGCTATGTCTCAATATTCAGCTCCGCCTTTGTCGTCTCCGTTGGTTATTAAAACTTTCAAGCAATATTTCGGGAAGTCACCGTCTGAGATATTCGATAAATTCGATTTAAAGGCCGAAAACGCTGCTTCAATAGGGCAGGTGCATACGGCTTATAAGGATGGCAAAAAACTGGCCATAAAAATTCAGTATCCGGGAGTGGCCGAAAGTATTAGCTCTGACCTGAAAATGGCAAGACCCCTAGCTGTGCAGTTGCTTAAACTAAACGACGCCGAAATTGACAGATACTTTAAAGAAGTAGAAGAACGCTTGTTGGAAGAATCGGACTATGATTTGGAACTCAGGCGTTCGGTTGAAATAACCGATGCGTGTAGCCATATTCCACATTTGTTTTTTCCGAAGTATTACCCTGAATATTCTTCAAACAGAATTCTGACGATGGACTGGATTGAAGGTTTGCATCTGAAAGAGTTTCTGGATACTAATCCATCGCAGGAGATTCGGAACCAGATAGGGCAGGCACTCTGGGATTTCTATGATTTCCAGATGCACACCTTGCGCAAAGTACATGCCGACCCACATCCGGGCAATTTTCTGATGACTCCCGACGGCCAGTTAGGTGTAATAGATTTTGGTTGTATCAAGGTTATTCCAGACGATTATTATGAAAATTATTTTGCCTTGATGAACCCCGATACTTTGAACGATGACGATAAAATTCAGAAGATTTTCTGGGATTTGGATTTCTTGCTGAAAGAGGATTCGCCCAAAGAACAAGCCTTTTTCTCTGAAATATTCAAGCAGATGATTCGTTTGCTAGGGCGACCCTTTAATGCACATACTTTCGATTTTGGTTCAGAGGGCTACGTTGATGAAATATACAAGTTTCTGGATTACATAGCCAATATGTCTGAATTGAAAAATGGCAATTCGGCGCGTGGCTCGCAGCATGGTTTGTATGTAAACCGCACATACTTTGGCTTATACAGCATCCTGAACGACCTGAAAGCTAATATCAGAACCACCAAGCCAGACTGGGTAACGCCTGTGCATTTAAAAGAATCGCTGGTGTAAGTTGGGCTTTTTCTATACATTTGTTTGTAAAACGCTTATAGAGTTCGGTACTTTATAAGCGTTTTGCTTTTACGTACTTTTAAACCTACTCATTAACTTAAATTTTACTTCATGAAAAAACATTTCCTTTTTGTAGCACTTGTGCTTATACTGGGTGCTTGCCGTACTGCTAAAGTTAGTACCAGCAAGGATGAAGTGGCCATTACGTTTTTACATCTGAACGATGTTTATGAAATTTCGCCGCTTGATAACGGCAAAATCGGCGGAATGGCACGTGTAGCTACTGTTCGCCAGAACTTATTACACGAAAACCCTAATACTATTACCGTACTTTCGGGTGACTTCCTGAGCCCGTCGGTAACAGGTACGCTCCGTTACGAAGGCAAAGGTATTAAAGGCCGCCAGATGGTTGACGTTATGAATGCCGTAGGTGTTGACTGGGTTTGTTTTGGAAATCATGAGTTTGACCTCGACGAAAAAGACTTGCAGGAGCGCATTAATGAGTCGAAATTTAACTGGCTCAACAGCAATGCGCTTGAAAAAATTAATGGTAAACTCGAGCCTTTCGGCAAGGTGGTAAACGGCACCAAAATGCCTTTTCCTAAAACACAGATTTACACCTTTAAAAATGCCAAAGGCGAAGAAGTAAAAATGGGTATGTTTGGCATAGTGTTACCCTCTAATCCGAAAGATTACGTATGGTATGACGATTTCTTTGAAGTAGCAAGGAAAACCTATAATGAGCTAAAACCACAGTGCGACTTTGTAGTGGCCCTGACTCATATTAACAGAGTTGATGACATCGCCTTAGCAGGAATGGTTCCAGAGTTGAAACTAATAATGGGTGGGCACGACCACGACAACATGATTGAAAAAATAGGCGATGTAATTATGGCTAAAGCCGATGCCAATGCCAAAACAGCGTATATCCATCGGGTTGTTTATAACAAAGCTACTGGCAAAGCAAGCGTAAAATCGGAGTTGAAGAAAATTAACGACCAGATTCCTGATAATCCTGAGGCGGCTATGGTAGTAAAAAAATGGGAAGATATTGCCGATGCCAGTTTCAAAGCAATTGGTATTAATAAAAACGAAGTAATTACTGACCTGAAAGAGCCGCTGGACGGCCATGAGTCGACCGTCAGGAACCAGCAAGCACTTATGGGAAGCATGATAGCCAAAGCCATGACAGCCGCTACACCGGATGCTACCGATTGTACTTTTTTTAACGGAGGGTCTATCCGTATTGATGATGTGGTATCAGGGAAAATGACCCAACTCGATGTGCTGAGAGTTTTACCTTTTGGTGGTAAAGTAATAGAGGTAAAAATGCGTGGCCGCCTACTGGAACAAATTCTTGAAACAGGGCTGAAAAATAAAGGCAGCGGCGGATACCTGCAATGGGACAGAATCACTTATGAAGCAGCCAAAAATGAATGGTATATTAATGGTAAATTGCTTGATGTAAATCAGGAATACAAGGTAGTAACGAGCGACTTCCTGCTTACCGGAAAAGAAAGAAATCTGGATTTCTTCACGAAAACAAATCCTGATATTATTTCAGTGACAGACACTTTTCCTGAAGGCGATGTTCGGAATGACATACGGAAAGCAGTAATTGCCTATCTGAAAAAAAATTAACATAAAATTTTACAACCGTTCATAGCAGATAGTAGTCATAGTAGATAGAGATAGGTTCATCCGATAGTTCCTGAATCACAACACTATGAAAAAACTATTCTTTCTTGCCATAATTGCCATCTGCTATGGTTGTACTTTACACGATGAACGAGCCGACGAAAAAGTGAATGGCTATAAGCCCGTTTATGTCGATTACGCTACAATTCGCAAAATAGAAATACAACCTGCACGAAAACTCTCGCACCCGGGCAAAATCTACGTAAAGGGTAATTATTTGTACATCAACGAATCAGGGGAGGGGATTCATATTTTTGATAATACCGATAAAACTAACCCTAAGCCGGTAGCCTTTCTGGCTATTCCGGTCAATAAAGATATATCGATTAAAAACAACCTGCTCTATGCCGACAACGCCGATGACCTCGTTGCCATTGATATAAGCGACCTCAAGAATATCAGAGTAGTAAAAAGAATAGAAAAGGCTTTTCCGTATCCCACTTTTCCTAATGAAACAGGCAAATTTGAGTGTGCCGACCCCAGTAAAGGATATGTAAAGTCGTGGGAGTATACTCAGTTAATTAACCCTAAATGTTTCAGATAAATCCAGATACTTTATGAAAAAAATCCTGCTTTTTGTATCTGTAATGATTTGCCTTTATGCTTGTAAAGGAGATGCCATGAGTATCAGTAATGATGTATCGACCGGAAAAGGAGGCTCAACGGCACGTTTTACTATTGCCAAAGATTATCTGTATGCCGTTGATAATCGGTCGCTTAGAGTTTTTAGCCTTAGTAGTCCCGAAAACCCCGTTTTCATTAAAAAAGTATTTATCAACACGGCTGTTGAAACTATTTTCCCTTTTAATGATTACCTACTGATTGGCACCCAGACAGGCATGGTAATTATGAGTATTGCCAGCCCTGAAAACCCTACAACGGTTTCGGTTTATTCTCACATTGTAGCCTGTGACCCCGTAGTAGCCGAAGGTAACTACGCTTATGTAACCCTGCGCAGTGGTACTAATTGTAACCGTAATCTGAATGCACTGGATGTGATTGATATTAAGGATATGCGAAGCCCAAAATTACTGAAAAGTTACCTGATGCAGAACCCTTATGGGTTAGGAGTAGATGGAAATCTGCTTTTTGTAACAGAAGGAGATTACGGGTTGAAGGTTTTTGATAAAAGTAACCCCAACGATTTACAACTGATTGAGCAGTTTCGGGATTTCCATGCGGTTGATGTAATTCCAGACGACAATGTTTTAATTATTACAGGTAAACAAGGCATTTACCAGTATCAGTACAATGCACAGAAAGAACTCAAGTTGCTAAGTAAAATTCCGATAGAATAATGAAATCTGCTACGCTCACTATTATTGTTAGTTTATTTTTACTGAATGGAGTACTGGCTCAGGACTCCCTCCGTACAAAACATCATCTGATATTCAAGATAGCACCGCTGTCAATGTTTGACCTTGATAACACTTTTCAGTTTGCCACAGAACATCGGCTGAGAAGTAATCGCTGGACTTTATCAGAAGAATTTGGTTACGGAAATGTGAAAGCAAATATCTGGGGAGAAAGTTTTGCAGATAGCAAGTTCAGAGAGACTTTTCGTGCAAAAATAGAACTGCGAAGATATAAACGAGAGCAAGCATTTATGGGTAGGTATATTGCTTATGAAGCATTTTATAAGCAGATTAACGATAGAATGAACAGAAACATAGGGCGAGAATGCGAAAACGGGAATTGTAATTATTTTGAATATGCTAATTATCCTGTTAACAAATACGTTATTGGTCTGACAGCGAAACTCGGTTATCAGTTAAGAATACGTGATGAATCGAAAAAAAATACCAAATTTGTATTTGATTTTTACGTTGGAGCCGGAGTAAGACGGATAATTGTTAATCACCACTACGACCAGACGCTCACAAGCGGAAGTTTTATTTATTATAGTGATGGGATATTTAGTAATTCAGGACTTGGATACAGAGACAAAGCATATAATATTCCTCATCTTGCGTTGGGTCTCAAAATTGGCTACATCATTTTTTAAACCAGCCTTAGTGGTAAGTCTGGTAGTAATCTGCTATCTTTCTGGTAGCCAATTATATGCCCAGAGTAGCTTTTCATTTCTTAATGTTCCTAATAACGCCCGTGTAAGTGCATTGGGTGGAAGCAATGTTTCATTGTTTGATAAAGATATAAATCTGCATACGTTTAATCCGGCTTTGTTAGATACCACTCAGCAAAACCAACTAGGGCTAAGTTATTCTCCGTATCTGGCACAAAGTAATTTTTTTACACTTAATTATGCTCCAAGACTAAAAAATATCTCAGGTTCAGGTCAATGGGGCATCAGTTTGCAAAACCTTAATTATGGCAGTTTTCAAGGAACCGATGCAACCGGAAATCTGACCAACAGTTTTTCGGCCAACGATTTCTCTTTAGGTATTACACACGCCAGAAAGGTAAATAATATCTCCTTTGGTATCACTACAAAACTGGTAGGTTCTGTAATAGAATCTTACAGTGCTTTGGCAATTTTAACCGACTGGGGCGGTACTTTTAAACATCCTGAACATGACCTTAATTTTGGTATTGTTGCTAAAAATGTTGGTTTTGTTGTAAAGAGTTATGGAAATATTAAACCCGATATACCTTTCGACTTGCAAATGGGTGTATCGTTCAAACCGAAATATATGCCTGCCAGATTCTCTTTTACGGCCCATCATCTATATGTGTTTGATATTGCCTACAACGACCCCACACTCAATTATACTTTTGACGAGCAAGGGAATAAAATACCTAAAAAAATATCTATTGCCGATAAACTGCTGCGACACCTAACAGTAGGGGTTGAATTATTGATTCATAAAAATTTCTATCTGATGGTTGGTTATAATCATCTACGCCATAAAGAACTGATTCTTGCTCAGTCAGGCGGCTCCGCTGGTTTTTCTTTCGGAGCTAATATGCGCCTTCGCCAATTCGGGTTTTCAACATCTTATGCTACACTCACTACCGGAAAAGGTCTTTTTACTTTCAGTGCTTTATGGGGTTTTGCCAGAAAACCCTGACTCTTTTGGTGCTAAAAACCCTGTTAATTCAGCTTGTTTCAGGCTTTTTGCTGCTACTTATATCACTAAATTCCGTTATCGTTTTTATTCCTCTGTAAAAGGCTTTTAATCTGTTTGTGTGATTTTTTAAGTACTGATAGTCAGGTATTTATGGTTTTTTGCGTATCCGTTTGATAATTATTTTTTCAAATGGCATGGCATTTGCTTGGTTAGTACATAGAAGCCCAATAAATTATTTTATAGGCTTCTCAATATACCCAACTCAATTGTTAGATAAAACTAGGTGTCCTTTGTAAAAACAAATACCTATTGCTCTCCTGAATTTAACCGTTTAAAGAGAAGCCTCTTTTGGCATACTTATGTAAGTAATAAGTTAGCCATCAGTTTAAGCGTATGCCTCTTTTTAAACCTATTTTTTTCGTCTTTTGCTCAGAATCTTACTAATTCAGATAAAAATCAAAACTTTATTACTGCTAGTGCCGGAAATACTCCGAATTCGTTAGACCCAACTTTGCTTGCAGCTAATCAGCTAACAAGTACCGGATATGAAGGAAAAATATATGCAGACGGAGAAAAATTATTTAACAAAAACCTGTTATCTGCACCAGAAAAACCAAACTACTATACATCAACCGCACTAGTAGCCTGTGATAATTTTACCTCGGCTGGTAGTATTGCCACGGCTAATAATCAAACAATAGAACTTTATTGCCAGACCTCGGTAGACCCGGCTGCTTTCCTGACTTCTAGCCCGAGTGGTGGTAGCGGAACTGCTTATTATCAATGGCAATCAAGCCCTGATAACTATACATGGACTAATATTTCGGGGGCTACGTCGAGTGGTTATAACCCTCCGGCTATTAATACGATGACCTATTATCGTCGTTTGGCCAGAAGAATAGACTGTACCGACTGGGTAGCTACTAATAGCATACTTATTGCGGTAAATATGATGCCAAGCGTAAGTCTGGCTAAGACAGACCCAAGTTGCGGTACAAGCAACGGAACAATTACAGCAACGGGTAGTGGTGGTATATTGGGAACAGGCTCTATTACTTATCAAAGATGGAATAACATCAGCGGAACCTCGGTGTCAAACCTGACAAGTAACGCTAACTATCCGAATAATCCGTCGTTGACTACTACGTTAGCGAGAGCAGAAGCTGCAATAGACCAAGCCGATAACTTTGGAGGGCGTATTGTGGGTTATATTGCACCTAGCATTACGGGTACTTACTATTTCTGGATTTCGTCGGACGATAACGGTGAACTCTGGTTAAGTACTGACAGCAACCCAGCTAATAAATCGAAAATTGCTTACCATACAAGCTGGACTAGCCCAAGAGATTGGGGAGCATTTGCTACACAGAAATCGGTCGGAATAAACCTTGTTGCTGGTCAGATTTATTACATGGAGGCCTTATACAAAGAAGGAGGGGGGGGCGACAACCTAGCCATTGGTTGGTCGAAGCCGGGTGATGCAACCAACGTACCGGCAGAGGTTATCCCGATAGATGCCATAAGACCTTACGATAACACAGGGCTTAATACTCCAACCTACCAGTTTAAGATAGGAAGCGGTTCTTATCAGACTGGTAATTCTTTTTCAGGCTTAGCGGCAGGCACTTATACTGTTACCGTGACCGACGTATTTGGTTGTACTGCTAACAGTAGTATTACGCTGGCACAAAATGGTAGTGGTACAGCAACAGCCAGTACTAATTCGCCTGTGTGTGTGGGGCAGACCATCAGTCTGAGTGCATCGAGTAGCCCTGCTGGAGCAACCTATAAGTGGACGGGCCCCAATGGTTTTAGTTCTACCTCACAAAATGTTAGCCGAACCAATGCTGCCCTTAATATGGCAGGTACTTATACTTTAGCTGTTACATTCGGTAGTGGCTGTACAGCAACAGCTACTACTACCACCGTAGTAAGTGTTTCTTCGGTTCCGGCTACACCTACTGCAACAGGTGGAAGTGTGTGTGGAAATGGCTCAGCGACACTCTCGGCAAGTGGTTGTAGCAGCGGCTCTTATTTATGGTATACTGCCGCTACCGGAGGTACTTATGTAGGTTCGGGTAGCCCTTTTAATACGCCGAGTATATCAAGCACAACTAGTTATTATGTAGAGTGTAATATAGGGGCTTGTGCTAGTTCCAGGGCTTTAGCTACTGCAGTAGTAAAGAACTTGCCTACGGCAAGCGCTACGGGAGATACCGAATGTGAAGGCGACATGATTGTTCTTGGCGCAAGTGGTGGCACATCCTATTCATGGTCAGGCCCTAACGGTTTTAGTTCATCAGATCAGAACCCGACTATCATTAATACTACGCCCAATATGACGGGTATTTATACGGTAACAGTAACCAACTCAGACAACTGTACGGCTACTGCTACTGCAAGTGTTACTGTTAATGCTATTCCGTCGGCTCCGTCGGGCAATAACGTAAGCCGCTGTGGTACCGGAACAGTAACCCTTACAGCCACAGGTTGTAGTGGTACTTATAAATGGTATGCTAATGGTTCTACTACTGCAAACTTTGCTTCTGGCGCAAGTTACACAACACCGAGTTTAACGGCTAGTACCGATTATTACGTAAGTTGTACAGTCAATAACTGCGAAAGCACAAGAACACTTATAAAGGCTATTATTTCAAGCGCACCACCTGCACCATCTACGGTTGGGGCAACTCGTTGCGGGCCGGGCTCTGTTACGCTTTCTGCAAGTGGTTGTTCTGGAACCTATTTGTGGTATATGGCTGCAACCGGCGGCTCTTCGGTGGGTTCTGGTAGTTCTTTTAGTCCATCAATCACGGGTAGTACAAATTACTATGTTGAATGTAACAATGCCTGTACAAGCCCTAGAGCGCTGGCAGTAGCAACTATGAAGCCATTGCCTTCGGCTACTGCTACTGGTGACGTTGAATGTGAAACATCAACAGTAAGCCTCGGTGCAGGTGGAGGTACTTCTTATTCGTGGGCGGGGCCATTAGGTTTTACATCATCCTTACAGAACCCAAATATTGTTAATAGTACTACCAACATGACGGGCATTTATACGGTAACAGTAACCAACTCAGACAACTGTACGGCTACTGCTACTGCAAGTGTTACTGTTAATGCTATTCCGTCGGCTCCGTCGGGCAATAACGTAAGCCGCTGTGGTACCGGAACAGTAACCCTTACAGCCACAGGTTGTAGTGGTACTTATAAATGGTATGCTAATGGTTCTACTACTGCAAACTTTGCTTCTGGCGCAAGTTACACAACACCGAGTTTAACGGCTAGTACCGATTATTATGTGAGTTGTACAGTTAATAATTGCGAAAGCACTACCCGAAAAGTTATAAGAGCAATCATTAATCCTATTCCTGGAGCACCAACCACGAATCCGATTAGCCGTTGTGGTACCGGGCCTGTGACACTTGTCGCTGACAATTGTAATGGCACATTTAACTGGTATAACTCAAGTGGTGCATACGTAGGAGGAAATAATTATACTACGGGTAATCTGTCGGTAGGTACATACACTTATTCGGTTTCTTGTACCGAGAATGGTTGTACAAGTGCCACCCGTACATCTGTAACCGTAACGGTGTTACAGCCACCTACTGCCACTGCATCTAACACCGGAACACATTGTGTTGGTACTATTTTTAAGTTAATAGGCGGTGGAAACGGAGAAAGTTTTTCATGGAGTGGACCCAATGGGTTTTCAAGTAGCGAGCAGTCACCTCAGGTGTCAGGAGCCACAGCTGCCATGAGTGGTATTTATACACTTACGGTAACGGCTTCAAATGGTTGTACGGCAACAGCTACTACTAACATGGTTATAAATGCCAACTGTACTTCGGTTTGTACGACACCCATTGCGGTAATACCGGCAAATCCAACATCTTGTACAGCTACCGATGGTAATATTTTTATAACAGAATATAGCGCAGGGCCTTACTATGAAAATAGTATGGATGGTATTACATGGTATAACTCCGAGAAAACGTATGGTGGGCTAGGGGTTGGGTATTATACCATTTTTATCAGAGATAAAACATCGAAAATAGTTTGTAGAACTATTTCAGTAACACTTACTTCTGTTACTTCTTCTTACTACACAGGCGAAACGGTAACTTCTGCTACCGACTGTGCAGCTACCAATGGTAAAATTGTTTTACAGGGTGTAAACGGAACCGACGATGTTTCTTGGATTTCTTCTACTAGCAGAAATTTCGTAAAAGTTTCTACGCTATCGCCAAGTAATACCATCAGCAACTTGTCGCCAGGGCTTTATTATGTAGTGGTTACCAGAGGTGGTAATCCGCTTTGTTATAGCGAACGTAGAGTAACCGTTGGCAATACCGGCACCCCTTGTCCTACTGGTTTGTGTACCATTGCCAGCCCGACCAACTTGTTTCCTGGTGGTGACTTTGGGTCAGGAAGCAGCATTACGGGGCCATCGCTCGCACCGGGTGAGTCTCAATATAGCTATGCGCCTATTAACTGTGACTCTCCGAATGATGGTAACTACACCATCACTAATACTACTGATTGTAATGGCTCGGCAAGTGGTGGAAACATATTTACGACTTGGGATATCCTGACACAAGACCACACTCCGGGTGATGTAAACGGGTATATGATGATTGTAAATGCTTCTTACAACCCTGATATTGTAATTGAAAGAACCATTACCAATCTATGTCCGAATACAAGATACGAATACAGTTTATGGATATATAACTTATGCCCCCCAAGTAATGTTGATGGTTGTACTATTAAACCCAACCTGACATTTCTTGTTGACGGGGTAGGAAAATACATTACAGGTACACTCAACAGTAGCGGCTGGCAACAGGTTGGTTTTACCTTTACTACGGGTAATTCAACAACCTCAACATTCAGTATCAGAAACAATGCTTTTGGGGGACAGGGAAATGACTGGGCTATTGATGATATTTCAATTATTCAGTGTTTACCAAGCATTACACAAAGTGCCAATATGACCAAGTGCCCCGGTACAACTGGTCAAGCTATTTCAGCAACAGTAACCGACGGTAGCCAGCAGTATAAATATTATAAATGGCAACAAAGTACCGACGGAGGTTCTACTTGGTCTGACTTAACAAGCGGTGCAATTGCTACTTTCTCATCAGGAGTTTATACGGTATCTTATACATTGCCTACCATTACTACTACTATGAACGGTAATATATACCGTATAATAGTAGGTACGTCAACCGCCAACCTGAATAGTTCTTCATGTTTTTATAATGGTGCAGGAACAACCCTTACAGTACCAAACATTGCTATTAATATCTCAAACACGCAAACAATTTGTGCCAATAGCAGTGCAACTATCAGTGCCAGTGCATCAGGTGGAACAAGCCCTTATAGTTATAGCTGGAATAACGGTTTAGGTTCTGGTTCATCTAAAACAGTTAACCCGTCGGCTACCACTACCTATACTGTTACTGTTACAGATGCCAATGGCTGTACAGCTACTGCCACTACTCAGGTAATTGTCACTAGTTTGCCAGGGGCTCCAACGCCAATTAACGGTAGTAAATGTGGACCCGGAACAGTTACTTTAGGGGCATCGGGGTGTGCAGGTACTATCAGTTGGTATGCTTCTAATACCTCAACGGCTATTCTGGCTACAGGTACCGGTTACACTACACCAAGTCTAAGTGCTGCTCAAACAACTTATTATGTTAACTGTACAGTAAACGGATGTGTGAGTGCATCTCGCACTGCTGTGACAGCTACTATTAATCCTATCCCTACGGCAAGTGCAACGGGTGATGTCGAATGTGCAGGAAGTACAATAAATCTAGGGGCAAGTGGTGGAAGCACCTATTCATGGGCAGGACCTTCTGGGTTTACTTCTAATCTTCAGAACCCAATTATTGCCAACGCTACTACCAATATGGCTGGTACGTATACAGTAACAGTTACTTCTGCCGAAGGGTGTACGGCTACTGCCACAGCAAGTGTAACGGTTAATCCTACACCTAATCCAACTATCAGCGGAACAAACGTAATATGTGTAGGGCAGTCAACTTCACTCACTGCTAATGGCGGAGATAGTTATGTATGGAGCACGGGAGCTACCGATGCTACTATTACCGTTAACCCTGCTACCACCACTACTTATACAGTTGCTGCCTATGCAGTCAATACGAATTATACTAATCTGGTACGAGATGCTTTAGGCTTTAATGCTTCTAATTTTACATATATCAATTCCTCAAGTTCTTTTGCTGGGCCTCAGAATTTATTTGATGGGGTAGATAACGTTAATGCAGATACTTTTCATGCGACAAGAATCACAAATGGGCAGACTTGGGGAATTGGTTATACTCTTGGAGGGGATTATCTTATTAATTCCCTGAGTATTGATGGAAGAAATGATTGCTGTACTGACCGTGTGAAAGGTGGAGTAATGCAGATATGGAAAGCAGGTGTAATGGTTTATCAGAGTAACATACTAAACGGAACAGGAAGTGGTGTAATTAGTGTAAGTCCAACACCAAATGTTATCGGAGACGAAATAAGATATGTCTTTTTGAATGGTGTAAACACAATTAGCAATGAAACTACGCTGAATTTTGCAGAATGGATTATCGGAGGAGCTAAGGTGTGCTCTGCCTCTAAACAGGTTACTGTTACTGTAAATCAACTTCCCACACCAACGGCTACTTCAAATAGTCCGGTATGTTCGGGCAAGACTTTGACATTAACAGCATCAGGTGGAACCAGTTACTCATGGGCAGGCCCTAACGGATTTGCTTCAACAGGCCAGTCTGCAAGTATTTCAAACGTAACAAATGCAGCACAGGGTACCTATACTTTAACTGTAACTAATGCCAATGGGTGTACTGCTACGGCAACTACATCGGTCATTATTAATGATATACCTAATATAAGCATTGGTTCTAATAGCCCTGTTTGTTCAGGTCAGACGCTTACTTTTACCGCATCGGGGGGAGCCAGTTACTCATGGGCTGGCCCTAACGGATTTGCTTCAACAAGTCAGAATCCTAATATTCCAAACGTTTCTTCCCAAAATTCTGGTACTTATACAGTAACTGTAACGAATGCTGCCGGATGTACAGCCACAGCTACAATAGCTATCAATCAGCCTGCCAATCTTACTGCTAATGTTGTAGGTGTAAACGTAAAATGTAACGCAGGTAACGATGGAAGCGCAACAGTAACGGCCAGTGGCGGCACTGGACCTTATACTTACCAATGGTCACCAAGTGGTGGAACGAGTGCTACGGCAAGTAGTTTAACCGCTGGAACATATACAGTCACAGTCAAAGATGCAAACAATTGTAGCGTAACGGCAACGGTGACTATCACCCAACCAGCAGTTTTAACGGCAAGCGTTACAGGAGTTAACGTAAAATGTAACGTAGGTAACGATGGCAGCGCAACAGTAACAGCCAGTGGCGGAACCGGACCTTACACCTATCAATGGTCACCAAGTGGCGGGACGAGTGCTACGGCAAGTAGCTTAACCGCTGGAACATATACAGTTACGGTAAAAGATGCAAACAATTGTAGCGTAACAGCAACGGTGACTATCACCCAGCCGACGGCTCTTACCAGAACTATCACAGGAATAAACGTAAAATGTAATGGTGGCAATGATGGCAGTGCAACGGTAACAGCCAGTGGCGGAACAGGACCTTATACTTATCAATGGTCACCAAGTGGCGGGACGAGTGCTACGGCAAGTAGTTTAACCGCTGGAACATATACAGTTACAGTCAAAGATGCGAACAATTGTAGCGTGACTGCAACGGTGACTATCACCCAACCAACAGTTTTAACGGCGAGTGTAACCGGAGTTAACGTAAAATGTAATTCAGGCAATGATGGCAG
>NZ_JBBAYI010000017.1:0-55524 GCF_037153985.1 Emticicia sp. 17c | reverse complement strand
TAGTGATTACCTCATTTCCAAACAGGAATGAGGTTTTTTCTTAAAAATGACTTAGAGTTTTATGGACAATGGAGTAGTTTTAAAAGAGAAGGCTCCATCAAAAGAGGAGTCTAATCATCCTCATATCCAAAACTCTGTGTTAGTAAACAATGTGAGTTACTGGAACTCCCCCGTAGTAGCTATTATTTTAAAGCACGGGGAGAGAACCAACTTAATCAGTTCATTATGAACAAGATTGATGTCAAGTTTACAGAGTGTCCTTTCTATGGAGTAGAACGTATGACAGACTATATCAATTATAGTTATGGAGTGGGTGTAAACGTAAAGCGTATCCGTCGACTATATCAAAAAATGGCTTTGGATACTTTAATGCCCAAGCCTGAGTTAAGCAAAAAGGCTAAAGATGCGTTTATTTTCCCTTATTTACTTAATAATTTGACTATTGATAGACCTAATCAAGTGTGGCAGACAGACATAACTTGTGAAGGTTCAATAGATTCGCTACAGTTAGACCTACTTTATATTTCTTAGAATTATTATATTTTCATAGTAATTACCGATTCTTTTAAAGAAGAAATACTTTGTTTTCTCCTTGGAATTTATATCAAAATAGAAAAATTGAATCAAGATAGCTAAGAAAAATACAATAAATTTACAATTCAAAATTGTAGCGTTTCTATAGAACCACCACACTTTAATTGAGCGAGTTATAAGTTCTGTTTTTTTCAACCAGAACTTATAACTCGCTCAATTAAAGTTGACACAGTTTAGAAAATACTCCCACTTCACAGAATAAAGAATCTAATCTCTTTCAAATTAGATTCTTTATTCAATTTCACTTTTTTGAAACAATTATCAAGCATAGCCTAATTTTCATAATCTAAAAGATAAATATAGACCCTGCACAATTTTATAGAAAGGTAAAAAATACTAAGACTGAAATTATTCATTATCTAGGAGTATTTGTCGTAATGTAACCCGTCTTTACATTGATAGCATAAGTTACACCTCCATAAACAAAAGTCCCATAGTCATTATATAACCAGTCAGCCCACCATTTGAAAAACCTTTGGAAGCTTGTACAATCTATATCATCATAGAAATTTATCCCACCCCTTAATGCTTCTTTTGAATAAAATGTAATTGTTTCTTCATAATCAGCGTGAAAACCTATCTTTTTTATTTTAACAGAAACTGTATAAGAAAAATATTTTTTATTAGTTACCGTTATTTCATTTGAAAAGTCACTTTTACAACCATTTGCCTCACAAATTGCAAAATATGTTCCACTGTTAACCTCTATTTTATTCCCTGAATTTTTATCACTCCAAACTGTTGTACCAGTACAATTAGACGCAGTAATAATGGCTTTTTCGTCATTATACGTCACTAGCTTTGTTGCGGAAATAACAGGAGCATTAGGTTTTTTACATCCTATTTTTATAGTAATTACATTAGATTCTTTACTATAACAGCCATCAATGACACACAAGGCGCTATAACTACCTGCCCCAACAGTTATCTGATTTCCATTTGATGCATTTCTCCATTGGATGGCTCCGCCATTACACCCAACGGCTGTGATAGTTGCTTTTTCATCATCTGTAATTTCAGTTTTATTTGTACTTATTACTGGCGGAATGATAGTTGGACAAACTACAATGACCTGCTTACTACTCTCGTCACTATCTTCAAGTATATTATCTGAGAATGGGTAATTTTTCTCACATTTAACCTTGTAGACTATGCTTGCATCTGGTTTGTGGTCTCCGCCATTGAAACCACTTGGTGCTATCCATGAAACTCTACTACCTGTCTCGCAGGTGGCTGTTACTTTAACTGTTTGCCCTTTTGTGATTAAATCTGAGGAAACAGTTATTAACGGTGGATTGTATCTGACTGGTGTACCAGTGATATTCACTGTTATTGTTCCACTTGCTTTATCGCTACTACAACCTGTACTTGTTGTACATACTGCCTCATAAGTTGTATTAGATATTGGTTTTACTTCTCCACCTGTAAAATTTGAAGGGCTTTTCCATTCTAACGTACCATTTACACAAACTCCATTCACTACTACTTTCTCGCCAACTATGATTACTGATTTTGTAATAGTAATACTTGGGGCAAATGGTGTAATACAGTTCTCCGATTTTATTTCAATTTCATTACTTACTTCACTGGTGCATCCATTAACGTTACAAGTAGCAGTATATTTTCCTCGGTTTGAAACCACTATTTGATAACCCTTACTACCATTACTCCAAGAAATACTACCTGTACAGCCTGTTGCCGTAACTTTTGTGGATTCGTTTTCTTTTAGTATAATTTTTTCGGCACTAATTAGCGGAGCGGCAGGAATTATACACCCTTCTTTTATAATAACAATTTCATTGCTATTATTACTAATACAACCATTTATGTTACATTTTGCAGAGTATTTACCTGGCGTTGAAACTGAAATTTGCCCTCCATTGCTATTATTATTCCAATTAACTGTACCATTGCAACCTGTTGCTGTTAAAATTACTGAATCTGTATCGGATGATAGGTTAGTTTTATTGCTACTTATATTAGGAGTAGCAGTAGGATTGGTACAAGGCGTAACAGTCATAGACTTGATTCTAACCGAAAGAGTTACCCAACCAGAGGCACATCCAACATCTCTCACACAGCGGACTTTATACTCAGTATCGGCAGTTGGATAAAATTTTGTGGTGTACATATCTTCAACACCTGTCCATACTACTCCTGCGCCATTATCCCATTCAAACTTGTTATTCGGGCATCCTCTGACCCCTACTTCAACTTCTTCACCCGCAATTGGGCTATTATTCGATACATAATATATCGAAGGTTTTGTATAAGAGTCTTCACAGTTTTTTACCTTAATCGAAACCGCCGTTACCCAACCAGAGGCGCATCCAGCATCTCTCACACAGCGGACTTTATACTCAGTATCGGCAGTAGGATAAAATTTTGTGGTGTACATATCTTCAACACCTGTCCATACTACTCCTGCGCCATTATCCCATTCAAACTTGTTATTCGGACATCCTTTTACGCCTATTTCAACTTCTTCACCCGCAATTGGGCTATTATTAGATACATAATATATCGAAGGTTTTGTATAAGAGTCTTTACAGTTTTTTACCTTAATTGAAACCGCCGTTACCCAACCAGATGCACATCCAGCATCTCTCACACAGCGGACTTTATACTCAGTATCGGCAGTAGGATAAAATTTTGTGGTGTACATATCTTCAACACCTGTCCATACTACTCCTGCGCCATTATCCCATTCAAACTTGTTATTCGGACATCCTTTTACGCCTATTTCAACTTCTTCACCCGCAATTGGGTTATTATTCGATACATAATATACGGATGGTTTAGGATAAATGCTTTCACAGCTTTCAACATAAACAGTAATTGGAGTTGTAGCTGATGAAGAACACCCATTAACAACGCAACGCACAGAGTAAGTTTTATTTTCATAAATATTTTCTCTCATAATCGAGCCATTCTGACCATCCCAGACACCAATTTTACCATTACTCCAAATATAGGTATCTCTTTCACAACCAAATGCTATAATTTCTGTTGTTCCTCCTATTTCAATAGGGTTACGAGCTACAAAAATATTGGGTTGCTTTATAGCATATTCATTGACTTTAATCTCGTTTTCTGCCTCACACCCATCATTTATACATTTTGCTTTATAAAAATATTCTTTATTTTGTGGTTTTGCAATATCGGTTGTTAAGGTAAATGTATTGGGGCCTGTATTTGCTACACCCTCTGTCCAACTGAATATATCGGTTGAGTTTGAACAATTCCCAGAAATTTCGATACTCTGACCCGTACAGACTTTATTGTCAGTTTGGTTGGTCGTCAAAAGTGGTTTATCTATTGCTTTTTTAATTTGAATATTTATTTCTGGGTTATTGGTACTCATACAGCCGTTCAAATTACAGGCTACTTTGTACTGCTGTGTAGTAAGGTTTGACAATTGAGGGTAGAAAACGGTTTTGGTTCGGTTGTCATCGTCTTGAAATGTTGTGTTTTCGGGTGTAATCCATTGCAGAATCCCCGGGCAATCGCCTCCTACTTCTAATTTTGCTGTTTCATAAGAACAAATGGCCGATGTTACGCCTTTATTGCTTGTAAGTGTAAGTGATGGTAAACCATTGTAAACTGTTAATGAAATAGCGTTTGAGCTCTCGTTGATACAATATTCATCAAAACAGTTGGCTTGATAAACGATGGTTTCTTGGTTGGCTGTAATGTTGGGGGTTATAGATAATGGAGAAATGTTAGCATCACCTTTGGCTGTATTCCATTTAAACATCCCTGTCTCACAATTACTGATACTGAGCGTAGTAGAATTGTTACTACAAACAGCTTTATTATAAGCTGTTGTACTAATCTGTGGTGTTTTTGAAAGTTTTGTATTTAACACAAGACTTTCACCTGAAATACCAAATGTAATACTAGAACCACTCGAAAGGGTAATCTTGTTTGTAGTGTAAATACCTGTTTCAGAGTCTTTTATCAAGAAACTGTAAGTATTTCTTACTTTATCATACAAGAAGTTATAATAAAGCAGTTTGGCTGTTTTTTTCCCCCCGCATTTACCTAACTGGATTCTCCCAAGCATAGTAACCTGTGGCATTTGGTTGCATAGAAAAGTTGCCGTGATTAAGTCTAATGACATATCAAAATTATTGATATCATCGGTGTAGCCTTCAGGCAGATCATAAACTTTCTCGGCTGTCATGTTACCAACCAGTCCTGATTTGTCAATAAACAAGTTTTTACCTGCTCTCATAGGTAAATTTACACCCGAACGGAGCTTAAAAAACTTAGGTAAACGAACCTGAAATGCAGGAAAATAAATTCCTTGCCAGTCATCGGTATTAACACAGCTTGGAAGGCTATTCGGATTCTGATTCTTACTAAAATCTATAATGGCTTTATTGCCAGAAGCAAAGTGAAAGCCTAAATCTGAAATTCTGGTATCATGAAAAGCCCTTGATACTTGGGCTTCTATATAAATATCTTGCCAATCATATATGTCTTTTTTTCCGAAGAATAACATCAGGGGTTTACCATCTGTTAAAGCTGTTCCATCGGTAGCTTCTCTTTCTACAAAATCATAAGATTTTACAAAGCCCGAAATCGTAAACTTTTTAAAAGTGCCACATTCAAAATATAACTTAGTTTCTTTGTCAAGCCCCATACTGAGTTTATCATTGAAGTTCGGCACTGAAAACTCAAAGAAATTGGTTTCCCCTGCCAGCAGATTATCGGCGTCATCAATCTCTGAAGCTTTGGTATCTGTGAGCATTGAGGTTAGAATGGGGAGTTCGCCTACGAAGCCGTTTTTCCCCGAAGCGGCAATATCATTGGCTCCGAAATAGAGGTTTATCCCATTAGGTAAGGTAAACTTACAACCGATTTTAAGTTTTGAGCCCTCAGGTGTAAAAGTTATGGCAAAAACCGTGATGTCGTAGTTCCATCCGTCAATACGATTGCGAAAAGTAACAGGCAAAGACGATACTTCTTGAAGTGCTTGTGGAATATCAAGCCCTGATGATGTCATAGTGATGATTCTCCCTTGTGATTGAGCATCGGCAATAGCTGTCTCAATTTCTGTCTGTGTGGGTTGTGCTATTACAAAGTGGTTGGTTATGAAATAATGTTTGCCATCGTGGCGAGGTTTAATAATCTCGCCCGAAGGTAAAACCAAGGGTTGTATTTCTTTAGCAAAACTTACAACGGATGTAAAAAATACAATAATTAATGAGTGGATAATTTTTTGCATGGTACTGTATAAAGTTTGACTGTGGAAATTAACTCCATAAATAAATCTTTAATATGCCGGCCGAAATAAGAATCAACCAACTAACTGAACGAATACTGCATTCTTATTACACCTTCATCAAAATGATTAGATGTTTATTTTCTTGAGACCTTGACTTTCGTGGAACTGAAAGCGTGGGTAAATCGATAAGCATAAGCCAAAGTTGCCGTCAATTCTTGAAAAGAAGGTGGGCTATATCCTTCTGGTTTTTGCGCATTAACCATGTTTTGTTTATTCAAATAAATGATATTAAATGTTAATTGATGTTTCTGTTTGATAGCATAAGTCAAGCCTACTCGTCCACTAAGTATATTATTTGCGGTATTTCGCCCAGTAGTTGTACCTTGCGCCAACGAAGTACTATACATTAAACCCAACATAACATTTAGTTCATTGGCAAACCCTTTGCTTACTGTCAACGAAGGTCCCCACATTAAATCATTGAAATTAGCCACTTCATTTTTACTAACATTCATTGCTCCAGCCAAATTAAGTTTTTGGCTGTTGATACCATAGCCATAATTAGCCGAAAGATTATAGAGTTTCGATGAATTATTTTGTTTGCCTTGCTGGTCATTACCATTTTGATAAATTAGGTTGATAGCCAAATTCTTGCTAATATCTTCCGATGCTGACGGCAAAGTAAAAGTCATGATGGCTGTAATATTTTGGTTGATTTGTCGGAAGTTTAAGGTATCTAAAGCATCATAAGGTGTAATTTGGGTTAGGTACTCAAAACTTGAACGAAGATTAGAATAACTTAAAAAGTTAGAATATGAAAAATTCAATGTGGTTTTTTCAGAAGGCTGAAGAATCACGTTGGCCATCCCCACAAATCGACTGAGGGTTTGTAATTTATCTTTGTTCAAGTTATCTCGTTGCAAACCCACATTACCGTTGATGGAGATTTTTCCTTTTTGGAGCTGGGTAGCAATTTTAGCGGTAATATTTTCAAGATTATTGGTAAAATAGTAGGCCCCTAGTGTACGATATTCTGGGTCTACTCGGTTATACTCTAAGCCTGTAATAAAACCCTTGCCTTTATAGTCAAGTCCTAAACAAATGGCTTTGCTATAAGTAGTTGAAGCATTAAGAGGCAATAAACCTGCATAAGAATTAATAAAAGTTTTTTGTCTGGCTCCTTCTGTTGCTCGCAAATCAGTAGTCATACCTGAAAGAGCAATTTCAGAATGGATACTTAGCTGTTTACCAATTCCCTTTTTAAGTTTAAGGGAGGTAGCCACATTAGCCTGCGGGAAAATGTGTTGAGCATCTAATGAATAAGGCAAGGAACTGTACTGGTCTTTGGCTGTAAAAAAGATAAGTTCGACAGCATCTTTTTCCTTTTTTATCCCTAACATCACCCCTATACCAAAACGCTTAAAGGAGGGCTGGTTGTTGCGAACCTTGAAAGCTGTATCCAATCGAGTTGCCTTTTTCAGATTGCCGAGCATTAAACTTCCGTAAAATTGAGCCTTTGTAGCACCTTTGCTTTTAGGTTTATACTCCACACCAATACCATCGTAACGATGGGCCGCCAGTGTATAGGGCGAAAAATTCAAGGCACAAGTACCAATATGCAGTGTCCAGCCTTTATAATTCGGTTTTAAAACTAATCGATTGAAGGGTTGTGTAAAACGATAACGCTTATCAAAGGGATGAGCGAATTGTACATTCTGATTAGAAAAGCTAAACTGAACAGGCATTTTGATTTTACCCAAAATATCTAAAGTCAGATTACCGCTGTACAAAAAGTTTAGCGGCACTTGTCTTTCTGCAATACCCCAAGCATTGTAATAAGTATGATTAGCCGTGATACCTCCATTGACTTTAATACCTCCATTAAAAAGGTCTTTCACCCGAAAGTTCTTTAGTTTTTCTAAGTCTTGGGCGTGGCTTTTTTGTAGGCCAATGACTACAAAAACTAAGATATTTAATAGTGCAACTATTTTTTTCATATTAAAATCCTTTTTAGAGACGGTTGGCCTTTGCTGCTGGGTGGTTTTAGTCGATAATAGCAATTCTTGTTTGGTTAACGGAATCTTCACTTCTGATAATGAGCAGATAATTATCCGTTTTTACTTTTACATCCATGTCCCAAATGTGCTGTTGCTTGGCTTCACTGAATGTTGTTTTATAGACCATTTGTCCTGAAGAAGCTCGCACTAAACTCACTTCAATTGGTTTGGCACGCACCAAATCTACCGAGACCCTGAATTTCCCAAAACTGGGATTCGGCGAAACAACCACCTTACTGATGAGCTTGGTTTTGTCATAACCTAATTTAGGTTCAGTTTTATCAATGTCTTCGATTTTAAATACCTCAATATCATGCTTCACAAGGGTTATACAGTCGCCTAAAAAGGCCTGCATCTGCACCATATATTTACCATCATTGACAAAAGCAAACTTGATACGCTTGATATTTTCTTCTATCTTATCGGCTTCGGCTGGTAATGTCCAAATCACCTTATCGGGAATCGGTTTAGTGATGTCCATAGCCACCACTTCATCTCCCACAAAAACCTGCACTGGTAGCAAGAAATCAGCCTTTAAAGCTTTATCATTATTGACCAATTCATACGCTGCTTTGACTTCACAACCCGACGCATTTTTAACGGATACACTGTATTTACCCGCTACCGAAGTAGTCAAAGTCTGTTGGTCTTTGCTGAGTTGCGTATTATCTTGGGAAGTAAGGTCTTCCAGAGGAATCGCCGAGCCATTAAGGTACCACTGAATGGTTTGATTAGGATTGTTGGCATTGAGAACCAATTGTTGCCCCTTACATACTTCTTTTGGTAAATAAGAGCTAAAATCAATCGTATTAAGTGAAGTTGGCACAGGAACTTTGACAGAAGTATGCAATTGACAGCCATTGGCATCTTGCAAAAGAATGGTGTAAGTACCAGAAGTTAATTTGTCGAATATAATCGCATCAGTCATTGATGGATTCACCGTCAAAAATGTTTCATTAAATTGAGCCTTGTAAGGTGGGGTTCCTCCTTTCATCGAAAGCATAATAGCTCCATTGGCATCTCCAACACAGGCAGGAGTCACTATTTTCTCTTCCGTCGCACGCAAAGCACTTGGCCACTTCAATACTACACTTTTGATAGTGTCTTCGCATTGTTTGGCATCCAATACCTTGAAAGTATATTCGGCCTGCGTGAGTTTTTCAAAAACACCGGTTTGGTTCTTCAATACATTGTCCCGAACGAAAGTATACCCTCCATTACCCCCTATGGCCTTTACTTCGATAATACCATTAGCTTCACCCATACACAGCGGATTGGCTTGTTTAACTATACTCATAAGAAGCTTGTCGGGTTCTTTCAGGGTAATCTCACTTTTTTGGAAGCACTGGTTGGCATCTTTAACATAAATTGGATATGTGCCAGCTTTTAGATTTTGGAAGAGTGGTTTATCTTCATAGATTTTATTATCTAGCGAATAAATAAAACTGGGAGTTCCACCTGTAGTATTAATCAAAATAGAACCATTGGCTTCTCCAAAACAACGAATCAAATCTTGGTTGATGGGAAATAACTTCAACTCATTGGGTTGCTCGACTTCCACATTTTGGGTGTAAATACAGGCATTCTTATCCCGAATTGTCATTACATAATTCCCGGCAAAGAGGTGGGTAAATTCGCTTACTACTTGGAAAGCCTGATTATTCAAGGCATACTCGTAAGGTGTGGTTCCACCCGATACAACAGTATTAATTTTTCCCGTCTGGTCACCAAAACAGTCATTCGTCTTAACCGTAAAACTGGCCTTTAACAATTCAGGTTCTGACAAACTCGTACTAAGTAAAAACGTACAATTATTGGCATCTTTACCTGTCACATTATATGTACCCGCTTTGAGCCTTTCAAAGCTTGGTGAAGGCTGAAAATTGACATTATCCAAAGAATAACGATACGGTTGGGTTCCACCATTGATTCCTACTTCCAGTTTTCCTGTCTGGTTTTCAAAACAAGTCAAGTCGCTTTTAGACACTAAATTCAAAGACAAAGGAGCAGGTTGCTCGATAGATTGAGTGGTGGTTCTCACACAACCCTTGCTGTCTTTGACATACACCATGAATTCTCCTGCTGGAAAAGCAGTCAGGAGCGTGGCCGCTTGGTAGCTTTGATTGTCTCTGGAATATTGATAGGGACTCGTGCCACCCGTAGCTGCCAGCGTGATGGTGCCATCACTACTACCATTACAAAGAGCATTGCTGAAAGCCGCCACTGAAGGCACTAAAAGTGTCGGTTGCGTAATGGTGATAGAGGCCGACGTTTTCGTACAACCATTGGCATCTTTTACCCAGAACTGGTAAGTATTGGCCATTAGTCCATCAAAGACATTGTTGCTAACAAAGTTAGTGCCATCGATAGAAAAAGTATAAGGAAACGTTCCACCCGAACCAATCACTTGTCCTTTGCCGTCATTCCCTTCAAAACACGAAACATCTTGCAATACACTGGAGCTAGTACTTACCAACGTGGGTTGGGACACAGTTGCTTTTTGAGTAAAACTACACCCATTGTTATCTTTGACCGTTACAGTATAATTACCCGCTAGAAGATTGGTAAAATCACTGCCCGCTTGGTAGTTTGTTCCATCAAGGGAATATTGATACGGACTTACGCCACCCGTTCCGACAATACTGATTTTTCCCGTTTGGTCGCCATTACAAAGATTACTTTGCAACATAAGATTGGATTGCAAAAGACTTGGTTGACTCAAGGTGACGTGGATGCTGTCCAAACAGCCGATGCGGGTTTGGGCAGATATTTTGTAGGTTCCCACACCTAAACTACTAAAATTACCATTCGAGGAAAATCCACCATCATTAATTGCATAGTTGAATGGCCCCATATTATTATCACCAATGGCATTGATAAAACCATTATTGCCGCCAAAACAAGAGATATTCCCTAACGCCGATACTTTCAAATCTGCCCGGTTCTGCTCTTTGATTTCGACGCTAACCACACTTTTACAGGACAGGGGACTATCCTGAATTGTGATAGCATAAGTATTGGGCGATAAGTTATTGAAAATTCGATTATTCGAAAAACTACTACCATCAATGGCTAGGCTATACCCACCATTTCCGCCACTAATGTTGTCAATGCTCAGATTGGCCGTTGGGATTTGGCAACTGATGGGGTTAATGGTATAGGTAGCTTTGATACTATTGGGTAACTCTAAGTTCACCGCTTCGGTATACGCACACAAATCATCCGTTACGGTAATATAATAACTTCCATTAGCCAAGTTACTAAAAATATTGTTGCTTGAGGCGGAGGTTTGGCTGCTGATACGGTAGACATAATTTCCTTGCCCCCCTCTAACATTGTTAATTACGATACTACCATTGCCTGTCACACAATCAGTCGGTAGGATTTTGGTAACATCAAATCGAATGGGACTGCTTTTGGCAATAATTGTTACAGGAAAATCTTTTGAGCAGGAGTTTTGGTCACGGTAATTGATAATATAGTTCCCCATTTTAAGCTTATCGAAATAACCACTACTATTGGCGGCGGTAGCTAAATCATTGCCATTGAAGTCAGTTCCCGATAAACTATAAGTAAAAGCACCCACTCCACCCGAAGCTTCTACTTTGAAGAAGCCCGTGGCATAGCTAGCACAATCAACATCTTGTTTTTGAAGTAAAGAAATAGTGCTATTGCTTGGTTCGGTAAGCGTTACACCAATATTGGTTAAGCAATTATTGGCATCTTTGCCATAAATCGTATAACTTCCCGCGGCTAGGCCAGTAAAAGTACCCGAGGCTTGAAAGTCATTATTATCTTTGGAGAATTGATATGGAGTCGTTCCTCCAGCCATTGCCGCTTGGATACTACCCGTATTATTTGCGTAACAAGTCAGGTTAGACTGAGAGCTGATGCTCACTTGTAACGCTTGGGCAGGTTGTAGAATATCTACCGAAATAGGCTTTGTACAACCAACATTATCTTTAACGGTTAATACCGAGATTCCCGCCGAGAATCCATCAAAATCACCTGAGGTCTGAAAATTAGACCCATCCTTAGAAAAAGTATAGGGAGCCACCCCACCCGTGGCCGCAATAGTGACTGTACCATTATTGCCTCCAAAACAAGAAACTTCCTTTTTAGTACTGATACTTGGCGCAATTTCACTCGGTTGGGTCAGCGTCAAACTATTCGTGGTTTTGATACATCCATTAGCATCTTTTACCCAAAAGCTGTAATTACCAATGGCAAAAGAGAAATTAGCGTCGCTTTGGTAAGTCGTGCCATTGGCCGAATACGTGTAAGGGCTTGTACCACCACCCGCCAGTACATTGATGGTACCATCATTACCGCCAAAGCAGGTTACGTGTTTGGTAATACCCGATGTAGCCGTTAGTGCAGTGGGTTGATTGATAGTGACAGTTTGGCTATGCAAACAGCCTCGACTGTCTTTGGTTTGAATGTTATAGCTACCTGCAGATAAAGAAGTAAAGGTTCCAGAGCTAACAAAATTGATTCCATCTTGGCTATACTTATAGCTTGGTGTTCCCCCGCTTCCAACCGCCTCGATTTGTCCGGTTTGGTCGGCATTACAAAGATTATTAGTGATAGTAATGGTCGCCGAAACAAGACTTGGTTCGCTAACGGTAGTATTTATACTTACCTTACATAATTTGCTATCTTGAGCATAAATGGTATAATTATTGGCCGCTAAATTACTAAAAGTACCCGAGCTTTGGTAAGAATTATCATCTTTTGAAAAAGTGTATGGCCCCACTCCTCCAGTAGCATCAACCACAACCTGTCCCGAATAATCGCCATTACAAGTCAGATTCGTAACCACGGGGCTGCTAATCACAATGGCGGTGGGTTGCAAAATACTTGACGTGGTGGTTTGGATACAGCCTTTGGTATCTTTGATGGTAAAGGTATAATTCCCAGCCTTTAGCGCGGCAAACGTGGAATCTTCTTGGAAATTAACTCCATCTTTTGAGAATTGATAGGTCTTGGTTCCTCCGTTGGCTTTGAGTTTGATAACCCCAGTATTACCCTCGTTACAAACCACATCGGTTTTTGTATCGATGCCTACCGATAAAATGGAAGGTTGGCTAATGCTGCTTATCCCACTCTCTTTTACACAACCATTGGCATCTTTTACCCAAAACTTATAATTATTTACCTCTAGATTCTCAAACACATTCGTACTAACGTAATTGATACCATCTTTCGAAAATTGATAGGCGGGTGTTCCACCCGAAGTATTGAGGATAATCTTGCCATCGGAACCACCGAAACAACTGATGAGCTGAATATCGGCGTTAATGCTCAAATCGCTGGGCTGGGTAATAACCTGCGAAGCAACATTTACCATACACAAGTTATCTTTAACTTTCACGGTATAAGTATTGGCACTCAGCCCAGTAAAGACATTTCCTGCAACAAAGTTGGTGCCATCAATCGAATACTGCACTGCCCCTGCTGGATTACCCGCCGAGGTAATGGTGATGGAACCCGTATTGCCACCATAACATCCCACATTTTGGCTGGCACTTACCGAAGCACTAAGCGTACTATTTATTCCAATTGTTTCGTTTAAGGTTTTGGTACATCCTGCGGCATCTTTCAGCCAAAAGGTGTATGTTTCTGCTCCCAAATTTGAAAATGTATTAGCCGTTTGATAATTGGCATTATTGATACCGTACTGTAAAGTACCAATCCCCCCTGAACCGTCGAGAGTAACAGAACCATTGTTTTCGCTCACACAGTTCACATTATTTTTAGTAGACAAAGACAGGTTTAAAACTGGATTTTCTGAAATACCTACAATTTTAGTAGTTTCACACCCCGAAGCATCTCTGACTTTGATGCTGTAATTTCCTGCGCTGAGTCCGTCAAAAATATTGCTACTCTGAAATGCTCCATTATTTTTAGCGTACAAAAAAGCTGATTTTCCCCCATCGACATTCACAGTGATACTCCCCGTGCTACCGCCATTACAGGCTACATTAACTATATTTTCACTGACGCTCATATCATCAACAACATTAAACTGCTGACGGGTATTGAGTACGCCATCTACAATTACTCCTACCCATTGGCTACCCGAATTGCTGGGTTGCCAAGTAACACTCGTGCCATAAGGCAAAACTCCCCCATTGGAAAGGCTACCACTAGAAGATGTATAAATCACCGAACGTGCAACGGTCTTTTTCAAGACGTTGTCAATATAGAATTTGAAATTAGCTCCATCGTAAGTAATTTTAAATACAGATGCACTAAAATTCCCCATTTCAGTACTTTCAATGGTGCCATTATAAGTGTATTCTTTAATGTTGACGGTATTATTATCGCGCATTCGGAAACCGATGGCTCCCATCGTTACTTCTTGTACATCGAAGGGTAAAACACCATTGTGCTGGTATTCTAAACTAAAGGGACTGCGCCCTGAAAAGCTGGTATAACTGGAAAAAGCTACTCCACCATTATAGGTGATTGAGCCATTGCTGTTGACTGTATAACTAATAGGATCTCTCGACCCTTGTAAGTCTGCTCCGACCATGCCCCCATTTAAAGGACTGCCATTGATAAGAAATTTCCCAGAAGTGTAAGAAGCACCAAAGCTATTGGTACCCACATTGATGTAATATTTATGTAATCCGTGGGCATTGATATTGATAGGTTCACACTTACCCACAGAAACTGGACTGGACAATTGGCCATAAGGAGCCGATTCGTCAGTTGAACCAATACCATTGCCCGTGTAGCTATTGCCATTTGGAACTTCTACGTACACATAATCATCTTCGACCGTACGAGTAGCTGCTTCACTACCGCAGGCATCTCTGATTTCGAAGGTGTCACCAGGTTTAAGTTTACCAAAATCAAAATTGATTTTGCAAATACCATAGGCACAGAAGTCTTCGGTATAATCAACACCTCGTACCCATTTGATATTATTGACCCAAAACTGTATACCTTCGGCTTGGTAACACACTTGATTGAAGGCAGTGGTACCCGTGGCTGTGTATTTGATTGGAGGCAGGTAAAGCTTATTTTGGGCAAGTGTTTCAATTGTGCTTGCACCGAAGACTCCTACTATCAGTAAGAGCCAAAGAAGTGGTCGTAAAAACATAAACTTGTGTAAATTTATTTTATTCTTTTACGGCAATTTGTAAGTCCGTCTGAAATGAATATTGAATCGATTTTTTAGGGTCCGAGAGCGAGAAATGAATTTCATAATTTCCCACCTGAATGACATCGGGTAGTTCAATGCTCAAGGTCTTTTGGCTGTCATCATAGATACCATTTTGGATATATGTTTTGTATACTCCAACTAAATTCACTTGATAAAATCTCGCTTCTATGGCATCAAAATGGATAGTATGAAAAGTAATTTTCTCCGATTTTTTATAGAATGCTTGGGGCTGTACAATATCAGTTACAAAAGGTAAGCTAGGGTCATAAATGTAAATTAACCTTGCCAGTGTTGCACTGGCTTTTTTCTCCGAAGTATTAATTATTTTGACTGCATATTCACCGATTGTCACATTATTAGGAATGATAAAAGCTAATTTATCGGTCAGGGCCTTTGTCATAGCCAAAGTGTAGATTATATTTTTGTTCTGTAACTGACAAAGAAAACGGTATTGATTCGCATCTATATACTTTCCCTCTAACCACAAGGTATCGCCTTTACGTAAATTAGCATGGGAAATGGCGGTTAATTGAGGGCTGGGATACCCCACCCAGATGCTGCCATCCGAAATAACAGTCTGTTTTTTTACTGTAACTTTAATGTGATAAGAACCCGGATTTTGCTCAATGGCAGTTGTTAACCTGATTTGGGTTGAATCAATTAATTGGTGTTTAAGCAGGCTTTCTTTATTGTCCTTGTCTATCAAAAATGCTTGGATGTCCAAAGCAAATTTACCGAAGTTTTTTCCAACAATGTTTAAATCTTTACCCGCTTCTACGGTATCGGTTTTTATTTGAGTGATTTCAGGAGGGAGCTGGTTAGCCACTTTAACATTAACGGTATAGATTTTTCGGTTTTTCCCATTGAATAAAGTATAATAAACTGCCTGAGTGAAGTTCTGCGTTAGACCCGATGCAGGAACAATACTCACACCTGCCTCCAATCCGATCAGAGGTACCAAAGCACTAATGGAGGTTTGATAAGGGACTTCCACTGTAATGGTTTGAGTACTGGGGTCAATGGTTGTACTTAGGCTTTTAACACCTTCAAATCCAAAACTGATAATGCGAAGCGGGGTACTCGGTTCAGTGCTTGGGCTACAGGAGAATAAGAATAATAAACAGCAAAGTTGAGATAAATTGACGTAGTTCATTTTTATTTTACACTTTTCGCAAATTATTAAGAGACAAATATTTATTTTTTGGGTCTATTTTTTGATAGTACAATTCTTCAAAAAACAATAATTCTAGTTTGAATACACTAATTCTCAATTTTTCAATCGTTTTCATAGACTTACTTTGGATATTACTAGCTTTGCTTTCAGCTCACTTACAGAGATTGAGTGTCGGCATTTTCGTAAAGATTTACCTAAAGGCATATTTTGCTTTAATGACAAAGTACTCACTAGCAATCTGGAGGATATCCCATCCAAGTGCATAAGTTAATCTTATTTTCCACCTTTTAGTGGTAATTAATTAATAGCCAAAACAGAAGCGGTGGCCCCTAAACCTTATTAGAGCTAGTGGACTTTGCTTTATCTATCAGCAGAATCTCACCAACTCTACTCTTTTTCCGTGTTTGATAGCTGTGGCTTTAGGCATGAATCTGGGTTCTTGAATAACTTTCTAAACAATTATATGAATACAAACTTAATTCAATGACCGAAGTTTGCCAATGCTATTTCCGTTTAGTAAAGAAATAGGTCTATTTAAGAAAAGAGTCTGAGAGTGGTGCTAGACTATTGCTTCACAAGGAAGATTATTTTTAGTATCTCAGCATCATTTGCTGAGTTTGAATAGTGTTTAATTCGTAAACAGACAAAATCAGGTTTAAACAGTCCACTAGCCATAGGAAGAAAGAGCCGCCGACAAGAAATGACCAAAGAAGCTGAATGAAAAGTATTCTTGCTGAAACCTACTATTGAGCTACCCTCTTCACGGTTACACAAACAATAAACTACTTGTGTTGGCTATTTTCCATTCTGCTCACGACGAATCTTGTACGTTTGTATTATTCTTGTTCCAAAATTTTTATATCTCTTATTGCATCTTGAATACTATTAGGGTCAATGCCATTGTAGATACCTCTGATGTGTCGTTGCTTATCTATCAGAATGAAGTTTTCAGTATGCAGAAAAATATTATTATCTTTTTTTATTCCTTCATCTTCTTCCACAAAATAATATTTTCTACCCAAATCATAAATTTCATTTTTATCTCCTGTTAAAAGTTTCCATCGATTGAAAACCACTCCTTTTAAACGCGCATATTTCTCTAAAACATCAACACTGTCTTTATTGGGCGTAACACTGTGTGAAATCAAAAGTACATTATTATCGCTGAGAAACTCCTGCTGAATAACCGACATATTTTTGGTCATTTTGGGGCAAATTCCGGGACAAGAAGTAAAGAAAAAATCAACAATACAGATTTTGCCAGTAATATCCTTTTCTGTAAAGGCTTGATTTTGTTGGTTTATAAGCTTAAAAGGTCTGATTTGATGAAAATTATCGGGTACTTCATTTATCCATTTGGGTGTAAAATCGGGCGTATCATAAAATGGCAGTCTTTTTTCTTCTTTTTTACAAGAAGAAAAAAGAGAAATGGCCAATAAAAAAGCTATAATCTTCATTTTAACATTTTGCCGTTTTTTAATGTATAACACAAAGCAGATTTTTGAAGCCCATAACGAACACCATCTTTTATCTCATAATTGATAAACAGTTTTCCATTTTCACGCCATGCACGCTGCATACCTTCTTCATGGTCATCAACATAATTGAGTATTCTATACAATACCCCGCTTTCATACCACTCTTTCTGATACCCTACTCGTTTATCATTTAGGTAAAAATAATTGAATTTCGGCTTACCATTTTCCCAATATCCCAAGTGTATACCATAACTTAAATTTTCTTTATAACTTCTTATTGCTTGAAGTTTACCGTTTTCAAAATAAGTTTTGCTCACACCGTGCAATTTTCCATTTAAGTAAGAACCAATAAATTTAATAGTGCTATTGGGGTATCGTTCTTCAACAAAACCAGAAAAGGGTTTGTTTTGGTAGTAGCAAATGCCGTTTCTTAACTCTATTTTTAAAATATTTACAGTATCCGTCGAAATCTTTGAAATATCCACAGGTGAATAGTCAGCCATAGTTAAGGCCTCTTTATTGGTATTTTTACAATTGAAAAGCACCAATAAAGAACAAAAAACGATAAAAACTTTAATTAGTGAATGTCCCTTTAGTGCCATAGTAGCTTCCTGATTTCAATATATAATAACCAGTATTCAAGTAATTTATGTTACTTGTATGGTAGTGATAAATTCCATTAGGGAATTCAGCAGTTGCCCCCGTATGCCCGCCATAAGTATCTAAATTTGATGGATAAGAGCCATCTTTGTCTTTTCTGCCATAAAGCGGGAATCCATCACGAAGAAACCCGACCAAATTAGCATCATCTGTTGTGGTATTGACCCCTGTAACGTGATAATGATAAGCACCTGTTTGTTCAGGGTGAGCTCCTGAAGCATCTAAGGATGAAATCTTTCCTGCGTCTAACGCTGTATTTGGGCCTTCTTGGTCGTTAAAGATTGCTACGCCATTTAATGCCATACCGATAGCCCCCAAGCCTGTGGCTTCATGAGAACTTGCTGCGGTTGGTTGCGTAGGGATTGTCATCGAATAATTTTGAGCGACCATTTTATTAGGGTTGATGACATGGCCAGAAGGCATAGGTTCATACAACGCGTTTCCTACCCCCCAGTAAGGTGATTTGTGGTTATTGGGCCTGCCATCACTCTTGATAGTAATACTTGCCCCATTTACACTGATAGTTACACCTTTGTTTGTAAGAAACTTAGATTGAACAACGGAGGTAATGTCAGTATTGTTAGTAGATGTAGGGTTTAATATACTGTTATCTGTTGATTTGCAAGAGCTTACCAAAAAAGATGCAACCAACAGGCCCCAAAACGAAAGTTTTAACTCTAATTTTGACATTTTGTAATGAACGTTTAGTGAGAAAAAAATATCTTTACTGTTAGACGGTTTTTTCTTAAAAAGTTTTCTCTTTTTTTATTTTTTCCATATAATATGACTGTTTTGATAAATAACTAGTCATTATAGCATACTCATCATCGAAGTGCAATCAATACAATAGTGCATAATTGTTGAAGCATTAGCTACTTATTTTTTCTATAAATCTACATTAAATGTCTTTATAAAAAATAGTCCTGTGTTAAGGTTAAATTAATAGATAATTTAAGCAAACAATTAATATTATTATTCCCTAAAATCATTAAAGGAAATCCAACAACTTTTGCCCGTTTCAGTTAATAAATTGTCCAATACAGTAACCAACAATAATTTGAGAATAGTACCTACTCATACTTTTGCCCTAAAAAAGCAAAAAGTATGTTCAAAATCAATAGTATTTTTTTTTATTGTTTGTTATGTTATAACACAACATTCTCACAAAGTAAATTTACCATTAGTGGTACTATAAAAGATACCAAAACTGGTGAATCGATGATTGGAGCAACAGTTCGTATTAAAGAATTGACAAACGTTGGAGTCTCGTGCAATGAATACGGTTTCTACTCACTTACCATTCAACAGGGTAGCTACACTATCTTAGCAAGTATGATCGGTTATGAAACCAAAGAATCAAAAGTTGTACTTACCTCCAATCAAAAGATTAATTTTCAATTAGTTGAAGAATCTAGTATGCTCAACGAAGTAGTAGTAAAAGCAACTGCTGCCAACGAAAACGTGAGTAATCCTGCAATGGGTTTTGAAAAACTCAACATCAAAGAAATCAATCAAGTACCCGTACTACTTGGCGAGCGAGACCCTCTAAAAGTGATGCAGTTATTACCAGGCATAAAGTCGGCAGGTGAAGGGAACAGTGGATTTAATGTAAGAGGTGGCAATATAGACCAAAATTTAATCTTACTTGATGAGGCCCCTGTTTATAACGCTTCACACTTGTTAGGTTTTTTTAGCACATTTAATGCTGATGCCATTAAGGATTTAAGTATTTATAAAGGTAATAGTCCTGCCCAATATGGTGGCCGACTTTCTTCTGTTTTAGATATAAAAATGAATGATGGTAATAATCAAGACTTTCGTATGGGTGGTGGTATAGGACTCATAGCCAGTCACTTATCAATAGAAGGCCCTATTCAAAAAAATAAAAGCTCTTTCCTGATTACAGGAAGACGCACCTATGCCGATGCTTTCTTGAAATTATCAAACAACGAAAATCTTAACAAAAATACCCTTTATTTCTACGACCTCAACGTCAAACTGAACTATACTTTTTCAGATAAAGACCGCCTTTATTTATCAGGGTATTTTGGTAGAGATAAATTCGGTATCAATGATTTATTTGGCATTGATTGGGGAAATACTACTAGTACGCTTCGTTGGAATCATCTTTTTTCAGAGAAAATTTTTAGTAATACTTCTCTAATTTATAGTAAGTATAACTATCAAGTGAATGTGGCTAATGGCTCTAATCAATTTCAGTTAAGTTCAGATATTCAGAATATTAATCTAAAACAAGAGTTTAGTTTTTTTCCAAATCCTCAGAATTCTATTCGATTTGGTGCCAACGTCATTCATCATACGCTTACACCTCGTATACGACAATCGACTGCCGAAAACTCAAGTGTAAACACTACTACTGAACCTAATAAAACAGCTTATGAGTCGGCCATTTATGCTACAAACAAGTGGAACTCAACAGAAAAGTTTAACATCGAATATGGTCTACGGTTAAGTGCTTTTACTGTAATGGGAGGCAGTGATTTTTATGAATATGATGAACAAGGAAATTTGACAAATACGATAAAATATGGTTCAAATGAAATAGTAAAAACCTATTTTAAACTCGAACCACGTATTTCGGCAAGCTATTTATTAAATCCCTCCCTGTCTCTTAAAGTTGCTTACAGCCGTAATACACAGCATTTACATTTACTCAGTAGCTCAAATGCAGCTTCACCGACAGACCGCTGGTTAATGAATACTAACAATATAAAACCAGAAGTTGCCGACCAAATTTCTCTCGGATTATTTAAGAATTTAAAAAACAATGCTTATGAGTTTAGCTCTGAAATTTATTATAAATCCATGCAAAACCAGTTGGACTATAAAGATGGAGCGGATTTTATATTATCAGAAAATATTGAATCACAACTACTTTTTGGACGTGGAAGAGCATACGGTGCAGAGTTTTTATTAAAAAAGAAATCAGGCAGCCTTACGGGTTGGCTCGGTTATACTATCAGCCGAAGTGAACGACAAATTGATGGGATAAACAATGGTGAATGGTATGCCGCTAAACAAGACCGTACCCATGATATTTCGATAGTTAGTACTTATCAGTTTTCTAAAAAATGGTCAATTTCAGCTACTTGGGTCTATAATACTGGTAATGCTGTTACCTTTCCAACGGCTAAATACCGTATTGATGGTGGGATTGCGTTTTTATATTCCGAACGAAACGGCTATCGAATGCCCAACTATCACCGCCTTGATTTAGGTGCTACCGTAAACCTAAGTAAGAAAGTAAATCGAGAATCAAATCTTTCTTTTGGTTTTTATAATACTTATGGTAGGTCAAATCCTTATGTCTATAACTTCGGTCAAAGTATTGATAATCCAGATATTACTGAAGTAAGTCAAGTTACTCTTTTCAAATATGTACCTTACATTACCTATAATTTCAAATTTTAAAACAATGAATATTTTCAATAAATCAACTATTACTTCAATCAAGAGCATAGGAGTAATAATCCTTTTAGCTGTCAACTTAAGCTCGTGTATAGAAACTGTCGAACTCAACCTTAGAAGCATAGAACCACAATTGGTAATTGAGGGAAAAATAACCGACGATAGTACCCAAAATGAAGTCAAAATTACACTAACGCAAGATTTTCAGCAAAGAAATGAATTTCCACTAATCACTACTGCGCAAGTTAATATTACAGATGTAACAACAGGTGAAAATGAAGAATTAGATCTAAGTTTTTTAGAGGTATATCCTATCAAAAAACTTAGAGGGATTTCAGGACATACCTATAAATTGACAGTAAAATACAACGGAAAAACGTATGAGGCCACATCTACAATGCCTCAAAAAGTTGTCTTTCAAGCATTAAAGTATCAATCTATCTCCAGAATTGATACAAAAACCAAAATGGTAGTGATTTACAAAGATCCAAAAGATCAAATCAATTATTATCGTTGGGCAACAATCGGCAATGATGGTATAAGAAGTAGAGCCTTCTTTGTGAGAAACGACGTATTCAACAATGGCAATCAAGTTGAACAAGTAATTGATAGTGGGATTGATATTAATTCGGGTGATAAAATAAGCATTGAAATGCAGTGTATAGATAAGGCTACTTTCGAGTATTTTCTGACTCTTGTTAAACAACAAGGACAAGGGCTAAACAATGGAGCAGCTGGCTCAAACCCTCCTACTAATATCTCAGGGGGAGCTTTAGGATATTTTGGGGCATATACGGTAGAAACCAAAGCAATAACAATTCTATGAAAAGCTATTATTAGGACTAACATTATATTTTCTGTTTGGGCAATCCAAGATTGCCCAATAAAAGCCTTTTATATTTTATCAATAATAAATACCGAGCATACGGATAGTTTTTTTATTGGTACTGAATGAGCTGGTTATCTTGCTTTTTCTCTATAAATTAGTTAACATTCTCAAATTAAACAGTAGGTTCCATATTTCTCATTATATTTTGCAAGAAATTATAGCTGTAAACATGGCAAGCATTTGTTCGAAAATAAACTCATACAATAGAAATGCTTACGATATAATAATTAATCAATAATGGCACAAAAGATTTACATTCGTATTATATTACTCAGTTCCTCAAGTATTGCCTCAATTTACTTGGTATTGAGTATTATTAGAAATGACGACCATCAACTATTTAACCTTTTTATTGATTTTTTTAAAATATTTATCTTTTCAGTTTTTTTTTGGATACTTAATCTTCAAATATTTAGCTACACGAACAAACACTTTTCTCAACGTTCGGCCTATATCATCATTATTTTCAGTACAAGTTTTTTAGCTTATTTTGTCATGCTTTATTTATCTACTTACTTAAGTATTATAAATGAAGTTAAGGGGATAAAACCAAGTGGAATTGGTTTCAGGGGAGTAGTAGCCAATTTACTTATAATTACATTTTTATATTCAACAAATATTTTCAGCAAATACAAGGAAATAGAAGCCGAAAACGAAAAACTAAAACGAAATCAACTCGAAAATCAACTTCTTCAATTAAAAGCTCAATTAAACCCCCATTTTTTATTTAATTCACTCAATACGTTGAAAGCGATGGTCGAAGATAAGGATGAAAATAGTGTTGAGTACTTAATAAAGCTATCTGAAGTTTATCGGTATTTTTTAGAAAATTCTGATTCTAATTTAGCAAGCATTAAAGATGAACTAAATATTGCAAATGCTTATTTCTTTATGCTAAAAAATCGTTTTGAAGATAATATAAGTCTGGAAATTAGCTTATCAGATAATGATTATGAGCGAAAAATACCTTCAATGTCTATCCAACTACTCATTGAAAACGCTGTAAAACATAATGTTATTTCGAGGAGTAAACCACTTATCATAAAAGTATTTTCACAAAATAATTTTATAGTAATTCAAAATAATTATCAGCCAAAACGAAACACTGAACCCTCTACCAAAATAGGCTTAGAGAACCTCAATAATCGTTGTAAAATATTATTAAATAAAGATTTATTATTTGAAAAAACTGACTATTACTTTATTGTGAAATTACCATTACTATGAAAATTGTAATCATTGAAGACGAACCTAAAACAGCTAAGAATCTTGAAAAAATTTTAAATTCAATAGATTCGAAATTCAAGATTGTTGAAATAATTGATTCTGTAGAAATGGGTTTAGAATATTTTGATGAATCGGGATTTCCAGACCTTATTTTCTCGGATATTCAAATTGCCGATGGATTAAGTTTTGAAATTTTTTCTATAAAGTCCCCAACGTGCCCAATCATTTTTTGTACAGCATTTGACCAATATGCTTTGCAGGCTTTCCGAGTCAATGGAATTGACTATTTACTCAAACCATTTAGCCAAGCTGATGTACAAAGAGCCTTGCAGAAATATCAAAATCTGACCCAAAATTTTACAAAAAAAAGCTCATTTCAAGCTCTGCTTCAAGAATTACAAAAACCTAAAAAACAAAACATTCTGATTAATTATAGAGAAAAAATTATTCCACTAAATCTAAATTCCATTCCTTTCTTTTATTCAATTAATCATCAAACCATCATTTATTTTGAAGGGAAAGAACAAACTATTAACTATTCGCTTGATGAATTAGAGAATATACTTGACGGAAATGAATTTTATCGTGCAAACCGCCAGTTTATAGTTAATCGAATATTTATAAAAGAAATTGAGCATTACTTTGCACGTAAATTAATGATACTTTTAACACAAAAATCACCAGAGAATATTGTTGTTAGTAAAGCTAAAGCCAGTGATTTTTTGAGATGGATGGAAGAGGGATAACTTAATTAGATTAAAATCAATTTGAATTTTTAGGATTTTAAAGTTTGATTTGTCATTTTCTATTTTCTGTATAGGTTTAAAGGAATTTTATAAAGTTCGGCTAAGTCTTTTTGTATTTTGTAAATATTTCCATGGCTGTCCTATCTATTTTCAAATTTCCTTTTTACCCCCTACCCTACTCACCATTTTCAAAACATCAAATAGTTTATAAATTCCTTTAAAAATAATAGACTTATTTCGAAAATTATATTTCCAAACAAAATAAAAAATCAAGAAAATGGGTATAATCTTACCAATATTTATTATATTTGGGTAAAACTTAAAGATACTTTTTATGAGTAATCAGACCCAAATCCTGAAATTTATCAGACATAACCCTGCGCTATCAATTAGTACACTTGAAAAAGAAGCTGATATTCCACGACAAACTATCACAAGAGCTTTAAATGAAGGAAGAGCAATACCAGAAAAACATTTAGACCAGCTACTACCCATTCTTTCAAAATATGGTTACTCTCCTACTCTATACCAAAAAGCTCGGGTAATTTCAGTAGTTAATCATAAAGGAGGTGTCGGAAAAACTACTACAACCGTTTCGCTTGGCGAAGCATTAGCTAATAGAGGTTTCAAAGTACTATTAATAGATCTTGACCCACAAGGAAACTTGAGCCAAGTACTCGGTATAGATTTACCAGAAGTACAAGTAGCCGATGCTTTACTTGATAATGCTGCATTTCCGGTTGTACAAATAGATGAAAACCTCGACTTGGCTCCATCAGACATTGAGTTAGCAAACGTTGAAATGCGTTTTCATGAGCTAACAGGTGGCGAGTTCCGTCTAAAAAACCGTATGGCACATTTACTCGAAAATTACGACTATATCATCATTGATTGTCCACCTTCTCTCAATAAACTAACAATCTCAGCACTAACAGCATCTTCGAGTTGTTTGATTACGCTACTTCCTGAAATGTCGGCTGTTAAAGGTTTAAACTCAATCTGGGGAAAGATTTCAGAAGTACGTCGCGACCTCAATGCTACGCTTGTAATAGACGGAATTGTTTTTACGATGGTCAAACGAAATACGGTACATGATGGTATTAAGGCTCATGTGAAAGAAGAAGTAACTAATGTAAAAATTTTTGAATCTGAGATTAAGCACTTGATTGATTTTCAAAAATCGCAAATTGCTCAAAATGCAATTGCTAAATTTGCCGATGGTTCTGAGGCAGCGAAGTGCTACAAAGATTTCTGCGACGAATATATTGCCTATCTTCAAATTGTAAAATAATTCCAAATGAAAACAAATATTAAAGACATATTAGCTGCGAAGACTAAACAAGCATTATCGAGCAATATTTTACAGGCTGATAGCATCAAAAAAAATATTGTTATCATAGATGAACTTCGCAGTCTTATTCCACCACTTTCTACTGAAGAGTATATCCAATTAGAGAGCAATATTTTGACACACGGCTGTCAAACTCCGCTACAACTATGGCAAACGCCAAAGCAAAATTTAGGAATTGCAGCAAGTAGTTCTGATGAAATTGCATATGTTTTGATAGATGGCCATAATCGTTTCAAAATTTGTACTGACCATAATCTACCCTTCGAAATTTATCAACTGTCTTTTAATTCTATCAAGGATGCAAAAGATTATATGATTAATTTACAATTGGGCAGACGGAACCTCTCTCCTACTCAAATCGCATACTTTAGAGGCCTAAGATATAACAACGAGAAAGCAGATAAAACTGAAAATCTGTCGAAGGGACAAAATGTCCTTTCGGGAAAAAATAAAGAAGATTCTGATATTGACTCCCCGAAGGGACATTTTGTCCCTTCGGGGAGTTCGACTGCCGAAAGACTTGCCGAAGAATATAAAGTAAACCCTAAAACAATTAAACGAGACGCCGAATTTGCCAAAGGTCTTGAAAAATTACAACCCGATTTGAGAAACAAAATTCTGGATGGTAGCATAAAAATTGAGAAGATAGCCATCCAAGAAATCGGCAAAAATTATCATTCCGAAAATTTAATTAATGATATTACTGAAATAGAAAATTTCTCAGTTTCTATTTCAAAAACAAAAGATACTATTCCAATCAAAGAAAAGGTAGATGAGATTTCTGCTTTGCTAAAAAAATTCTCGAAAACTCAAAAAAAATCAGATTTAGAAGAACTTATCAAGACCGCAAATGAAACATTGAAAATATTAAAGTAGTACTCGAGGCTCTCTAATTTGAGGGCTTTTTTTTATTTGCAATATAAATTCAATAGGGTAGGGGCTCCTAAAATAAACCTCAACTATCTATAAGTAATCTTCTTGTTTTTAACACTCAATCTATGAGAACCTACATAAAGTTAAAGAGATACGATTTTTAACTATTACAAAAAACGGATTCAATAGAACTAGAACCTAGAGATAAAACCTTTTACATTCCGTAATTTGTAATAATTGTTTTTGATTTTAAACAATGGCACATTTAAAGGTTTATTTACTCCGTAATTTGTAATAATTGGTTAGTGATTTATTATCCAAGACCGAATTTAGGGCTACTCATTCCGTTTTTTGTAATAGTTAAAAATCAGTTTTGCTAACAAGACTTTAACTTTGTAGACCTTTTTAAATAATAAGAATCCAAAAATTTATAATAAAACAACAACTATATAGCAACTATTGTGTTTGATATGTTTAATATTCTTTTTTAAAGTTTATGTATTTTAGGTTAATGTAACTAGTTGATAATTAGTAGTTTATGTGATTTAATATTACAAAATACGGACTAAGTATTACGTTTTACGGACTATCTATTACAAATAACGGAAGTTTCTATTACAAAATACGGACTAAGTATTACGTTTTACGGACTATCTATTACAAATAACGGAAATATTATTTACTATTACATTTGGCGGAATAGCTATTGTAATATATATTTGTTAGATATAGTATATATAGCATGACAGAGATTACAAAGGCTCGCGGTATAAAATTTATTCGTAAATCTAACAACCTTGTGGAAGGTCGTTATCGATTTGATATATGGGAAATGAGAATTTTTGTAAAAATGCTCACCATGATACAGCCAAATGACGAAGACTTTAAAAGATACCGAATCTACCTTAAAGATATAATTTCTGAATTTGACTTAGAAAAAAACAATCGATCGTACGAAGAATTAAAAAGTGGTGCAGAGAAATTAGCAAGCCGTGAAATTAGAATTCCGATGCTATCTCCTCAGGGGGAAGCAATGGAATTGTTTACACACATAGCATCTGGGGTAAAGAGTTTCTTGGATAATCGGCAGGGAAAATATATTGAGATAGATTTTCACCCTGACATGAAGCCATATCTTTTACAACTTCAGAATAAATTTTTGATGTACGATGCCCGCAATGTTTTGAAGTTACCCAGCTCTTTTTCAATTAGAATCTATGAATTACTCAAGCAGTATGAAACGATTGGTAAAAGAAAATTAACTGTTGATGAATTAAAAGTGATGCTTGATATTGATGACAAGTACTCGCTGTATGCAAATCTGAAAAAAAGAGTAATACTAAAAGCACAACAAGACTTAGAAAAATATACCGACATAAAATTTACTTTTAATGAGGTAAAAAGAGGGAAATCTATTTACGAAATTATTTTCTTCATCTCGAAAAATGTTGACATCATCAACACAAGAGATGATACTAAAGAACTAGAAATACACCCAAGCGTCACAGAAGACGATTTAATAGTAAATGAGATTTTTAAAGTTGTTAAAAAATTCAAAGGAGCTAACAAATCTACAGTCGAAAAATGGGTAGAAAAATATCCGGTTGAGCATATACAGAGTCGTATCAATTTTGTTTTGAATCAAATAGAGAAAGGGAAGGATATTAGAAATCCGATGGGGCTCTTGCAAAAAATGATGGGAGAAACAAATCTTTTTGACCCAATTCAAGAAGAGAAGAATAATAAAGAAATTCAAAATCAAAAATTGAAAGATGAGCAGACTATCAAGCTATTGAAAATACAAAAAGAAGAAGAGTCAAAGCAAAATATTAAGCATCATGAAGATGCAAAGCATAAATTGATGGAATTTTTATTGAATGAAAATCCAGAACTTAATTTGATTTTTTTAGACGAATTCAGGCAGCTACGAGAAGAACCTAATCCACCTTTTATTGTCGAATTGGCCTTCAACCATTATGAAACAGATATTGAAGGAATTGATATTGGTAGCAAAGAAGAACTTCTATACAATTATAGATTAGGAGGGAGCTTTGCCGCATTCTTTTCAGATTGGTTCGAAAATCGTTTTGTGAATGAGTTTCAAAAGTTGAATCAAAAATTCGGGATGAAATAAACGAATAAAAAAGTCTTTATTAAAGCTCGATAAACATAAGTAGGAGGGGAGGGTTAGGTTTTTAATGATTGTAATTTGCAAAATAACAAAATAGAGACTTAATTATTTGTTCGGTCTGGAAATTATTGTTTTATACTTCAATTCGTAAATTATAGATTCGTTAATTAATAATAGGTATATGGGGCTGAGTTAAGAAGTGATTTTTATGTATTGATATTATATCGGTATTATTCCGTTTTAATTCTGAATTTTTATTTTTATATTTACACGACTAAATTACATATACAATGCCATCGTTAGATAGAAGCAAATATAAATACAACGCTAAGGTCTTTGAAAAAACTTGTTTGTACTGCGAAACCCCTTATTACGCTAACCGCTCAACTGCTAAATATTGTTCTTCAACTTGCCGAGGGTACGCTAATCAAGCTAAAACTCTTAATGATGCTGCCCCTTGGAATGAAGAGCAACGTACTGTTGACGCTTTGCTTTCTCAAGTAGCTTTTCTCAAAGGGCAGGTGCAACACTACATCAATGAAAATCAGGAGTTGAAAAGAATTATCACGGAACTAAAAAAGCCTTGACATATAACACAAGGGAGGCAATACCGGTATTGTTAGAGCTTTACTCCTAAGATAACCTTCCCAGTTTAGCATTACAAAAGAAAAAGAAAAACCACTCATCAGAATACTCAAATTAGCTAATGATTAGGCTAAAAAGAAGAAAATTGCCAATCAAACGATAACAAAAGATCAAGTAATTAGCTTATTGAAATCGAATGCAAACTTGATGGATGAAGAAGAAGATTTAACAGACTATATTAAATAGTCTTAACTGGAATAGCGGGCAAGATGTAAACATCCTAAACAAAGTCTACAAAGTATTTAAGATTGAAAAACCGAAAAAGAATAGCTACCATTACAGATAAACACGACCTACAAACGGCACCAAATGAAGAAAGAAATTAAAATACAACCTGATACTTCTTTTTATACCGAAATAAGCGATTTATTAAAGCAGGCAAGAAGTAAATCTTATCAGGCCATAAATACCATTATGATACAAACCTATTGGCAAATAGGGAAACGTATCGTTGAGCAAGAACAACAAGGAAAAAGTAGAGCCGGTTATGGCGACCACCTCATTACAAATCTTTCTCGACACCTTTCTGATAGCTTTGGCAAAGGGTTTTCGGAGGCTAACTTGTGGAATATGAAGCAATTTTATCAGATATTTCCAAATTATGAACAATTCTCTACGCAGCGCGTAGAGAATCTGACTTGGACAAATATTCGGCTGATTATGCGGCTCTCAGACCCCAACGAACGGAACTATTATATAGAGGAAGCCTCTACTCAGAATTGGAGTTCACGTTTATTGGAGCGAAACATCAAAAGCGGCTACTATCATCGCTTGCTTTCCACACAGCAGGATAAGACAAAATCAGAAAGTCAAAAGTATCAGCTTTCTGACTTCATAAAAGACCCTTACATTGCCGAGTTCTTGAATATACCCGAAGATGTAACAGTGAAAGAGTCGGTTCTGGAAAAAGCATTAATAAATAACCTGCAAAAATTTTTACTCGAATTGGGCAAAGGTTTTTCGTTTGTTGACCGACAAATGCGTATCAGCACCGAAACTTCTCATTTTTACATTGACTTAGTATTTTATAACTATTTACTCAAATGTTTTGTAGTGATTGATTTGAAAACTACGAAACTTAGCCACGGAGATATAGGGCAAATGGATATGTATGTGAGGATGTTTGATGCCCTAAAAAAAGGAGATGACGACAACCCCACAATCGGGATTATTCTTTGTGCAGAAAAAGATGAAACCATAGTAAAATATTCGGTTTTGCAAGAAAACAAACAACTATTTGCTTCTAAGTACAAAACCGTATTACCTACCGAGGAAGAACTGGCAGATATGATTGCCAGCCGAAACCGAAAACTCATTGAAACTACCTCAACCAAAGGTGAATAAATAAAATAAATTTACCTGTAGTGTATTTAGATATAAAAAACTAAGAGCTGTTTAAATTTTGAAGAATGGGCACCAGTTGCTTAGGGTTTCCTTGATAATTGATTCAAAAAGATGGGCTATATGGAAAATACGGTATGTAAAAGATTGGATTTTCTACTTACAGGGATTGAAGTCTTTGTTTTATACAACTTTCGATAAAATTTGAGAGATTTTAAGGTCAATGGATTTGTATAGATAATCCACAAGCTTCCCCAATTAATTTTAGCTCTACATATCAATGCTTTAAGCGGCACATATCACCAGTGTACATCTTTCTTTAGTTTATAAAAAATTACACTCACTATATCGACTAGCTCATGTTGACATTCAACTCGTTTGCCCACACTTAAATAAGACACTATGTATTTTTATGCTATCTTAGCTAGGATTCGTATCATTAAAAGTAAGGTAAGAGCGTTACAAAAACTTTAATTTTATGAGTCCTTTTTTTATCTACTTTAAATCCGTTCAGTTTAAAAAAAAAGTCATCAATTATTGTTTGCAAAGTTTTTTAATCTTTACTTTGCTGCATCAAAATAGATACACCTCTTTTATGATTTTTTTTCTGTTTGTTACTTAATTTGTAACCTGTAAATATTTTAAAGCTGATGTTTGTGACTATTCTTATCATTTAGCTATTTTTCTAGCATGACACTTCCATTTTTTGAATTTGAAAACTTTTAAAGTAAAAATCTAAGCTAATTCAAACTAGAATTTTAATTTTGGTACTAGTCACTCAACAAAAGGTGGAATTTTAAAAAAAGTTTTTTAAAATTCTCCAACTGATTTTACCAAGGAAAGCCTTCAAAAATACAAAAAACTTGTCAAGTAAATTGCAATAAAAAAGTATAAGTCTAGAAAGTTCATTTATTTATTGCAAAGTTTGATTTTTCTTAAATTCGACTCTTTTATTCGCTGTGATTATCGGTTGCAACTACTTGCACTTATGTTATCTCCAATAGAGTTGAAGTATGTGTTTCATGAAGAATTGTAAAATGTAATTTTTATGTAATCAAGACATTGAAAATAGCTGATAAGCTCGTCAGCGAATTGAAATGCCTGACTTTACATAAGCATTCATTTAAGTAGCTTATCTGTATCCTGAGCTATGCGTAAGGATAAGTACTTAACTATCAGTTACTTCTGATTAAAATTAAATTGTCGGTATGAAAATATAAAAGGCTTAAGATTTACGAAGGTAAACCTTATAGTTTGCTCTATTACTACCAATTATTCAAGCTCATTAATTATCTGATGAAACACCTTTTATTTCTTCTTGTCTTAGTTAGCTCAATTTCCTACGCTCAGGTATACCAACCTGTTACGTATCATTTTAATGGTACTCCAACAAATGGTGTAAAAATAAAGACAAATATCCCATTTACTCCCAGCAGCCACATGCCCACAATCATTATTGAAGGCTATAATTATGGAACAAGCGATGCAATAGGCATAATGGTTAACTATTATTTATATAGTGCAACCCCTACTGACACGGCAACCTATTACTTTGTTAAACATAATGCTACTTCTTACGGTGGGTATACACCTGTCATTAAACTAGCCAAAGAAAATAATAAGATTGTAATTTATATAGACTCCAGAGACTATTTCATCCGATTCATGGTCAGAGTTTTTTCTAAAGGACTGGCAGAACAGGCAAGTTGGTTTGAAGGCTGGACCGTAGTAGATGAAGCCTTGACAGGCACTGCACAAGTGACTGTGCCATATAGAAACCGATTTAAAAATGAAGTTTTAATTGATGGGAGAGCCAGCGTAAAAAGTGGCTCTTTGGGGGGAATCGGGTTTACAAACACTGCTAATAATTATGTAAATAGTATTGGCTCTATTACTGGTTCAGACAGCACTCAGGCCCATTTAGTTTTCAGAACAGGGACAGCAAACGCAAGCATGAATAGCTTGTCAGAAAGAATGAGAATAGACAAAGATGGTAATGTAGGAATCGGAACCACTGCACCTACTTCAAAACTTGATGTGAATGGTATATTAACCCTGAGTTCAGCTTCAACTTCAGTAAATTCAATTTCCCCTGCCGTGAGTGTCAATGGTACTGCCCGTACAATGCGTTTTGGTTATAATTCATCTATAACGAATGAAGGATTTCAGTTCTACAATTCCAATACTGCAACTAATCTGATGATGATTCAAGGGGGTGGAAACGTGGGAATAGGAACGTCAGCACCAGCTAACAAACTTGATGTATACGGAACCACCCAAATGTCATTTGATGCTTCAAATCTTACAACATTTACTCCAATGTCAAACGGTAATCTCTATATAAAACCATCAGGTGGTGGAGTATATCTCAACAATACGGCTGTAACCAACTATCTCTTTGCATACGATGGGACAAATAATCGTTATTCATATTTAAGTGGAGTGGGGGTTGCGGTGCTTGATGCAGGTACATTTAAGGCTTATTTTCCATATATCGGCAGTAGTTATGTTAACAATGGGGGTAACTTTGGTATCGGCACAAATAACCCTTCAACCAAAATGCATGTAACGCTGAATACAACAACGGGCGCATCTGTGCAAACCATTGAAACCATTGGTACAGGAGGAAGACCATTTATAAAGTTTAGAGCTGAAAATGCTGACTATGGTGTGATAGGATATACAAGTACGGCATCTGGCGATTTTATGAATATTTTTAATACCAGAAATGCTGCTTTACAATTTGGCACAAATAACACTAGCAGAATGATTATTGATGCTAATGGAGGAGTAGGAATTAGCACTTCTACTATACCCACCGATTATAAACTAGCCGTAGCCGGAAATATAATAGCCGAAAAAGTAAAGGTAAAAAAACAGGTAAATGGTGCTTGGCCAGACTATGTCTTTAGCCCTACGTATAAACTGCCTAGTCTTGAAGAAATAGAACAATTTACAAAGAAAAACAATCACTTACCCGAAATCCCCTCCGCCAGAGAAATTGAAAACGAAGGCCAAGATTTAGGTGAAATGAATCGACTGCTCTTAAAGAAAGTAGAGGAATTAACGCTGTATATGATAGAGCAGAATAAAAATATAATTCAGCAAAATAAAGAAATAAAAGAGCTGAAATTAAAAGTAGAGCAACTGGAGAAAAAATAAGTTACATAGTATAGGCAAAGTAAGGCTTTTTTGTTATATCCGGTTTTATCAAGTTAGAAACTTGAATTTTCTGAAGACCCACTTTTGAATAAACAGGATCTTTGGCAAGAATTAAAATTATACAAGACAATATATGTTTTTTTGAGTTGGGGTTCGTAAAATTAAAGTATTATTCTCCATTAATGTAGGTAATACTATTCAGACAAACATTTTTTTGACCATCTTTTATGAAAAAAATTTACTCACTTACGCTGTTTTTTATTTTATTTTTACCAGCTTCCAGCATTCAATCTTCAGTTATTGAATTCTTTCAAGCAAAGAGAGAATCAGCGTATGAAAAAGGCCTAAATAGAGTTTCTGACCCAATACCTGTAAGTGATACTACGCTTACAAATAATACCCCATTAGTTTCGTATACGAATAGTACTCCTCAGAGAGGTATAAATGAAACTATTGGGAAAGACCTAGAACAAAACTCAGAAGAGCTTGAAGAAAGAGCAAATTTAGGAACTATTGAGCCTTTACCTTTTCGCAAACCTCTCCCATATATAAAAACGGTTTATGATGAACTGGATTTTTACAAATACGATTCAGTTACGCATACATTTATTCCCAATCCTGCAAAATCAATAGAATTAGCACGCAAAGCTCAGGCTTTTGGTTTTGATCCTGTGCGTTTCAGAATACAAGCCGATAAAGATTCTATTGTATTAGGAGAGGATATAGAAATTACTATTACTGCTGAATATCTTGATGTATCTCCACAGCTTATCTTCACGTTTGAAGGCTCAAATGAATATACTCTAAAAATGCTTATGCCGAAAGGCTTCATCGTGACAGGTGGAACTTATTATGATTTCATTCAAGGCAAAGTGAGCAAAGATAAACCGAAACAAGAATTTACTATAAAAGGAAAATTTGAATATTACACGAAAGATACACTTTTTACTTTATTAAGAAGTCATAAAGATGCGGGACTTAATGATTATTTTATAAAAAAGGCGTATTTTAGTTTTAATAATATAAAAGCAAATGTTAAGAATGATCTTCGAAATAGAAATAGTAAAATTGCTAATTTGGGTCATTTTACATTTAGTAATGTTCGCTATAGAGAATGCGTAGGAAGTGAGGATACATTTGTTTTTACTGCGACTATTAAAAGTAATCTTAGCTTTAATTTAACAAATGTTACTTTTGGATTAAGTAAACCTCCTATATGTGACTTTATTAGTGGTGGTACAACTATTATTGAAAGTTTAAATGCGGGAGAAAGTAAAGATATAAGTATTACTATTGCAGGAGATAAATTTGAGTATATCAGCGATACAATTTATTTTGATTTCCAATATATTAATACACAAACTGGTATATTAACATGTGATGATTCTTATGGTAATTTTCCAATAGATGTATTGAAAACAAATGGTCCGACAATTAATACTACTAACAATACTTTTACATTAAGTGCTGATTTTGCTTCTAATACAATTTCAAATTTTTCCTGGACAGGTCCCAATAATTTCTCAGGTATACAAAAAACTGTTACTTTACCCTATACAAGTCCTGCAACTGGTACTTACTATGTTTCTTACAATCAAGGAACTTGCGAGGCAAATTCAAAAATTGTTGTTCCTGCTCTTCCTTGTGCTACTCCTCCTACGCCAAGTATAAGTCAAAGCTCTCCTGTAATCATTGCTAATAACAATACAACCCTCTCAGTGACAGCCGGTAGTACATGTCCTAATGGTGGGGCCTTCAAATGGTATAATAGCGATAATGTTTATCAGGATAAATCAGGTACTTCTAGTAATTTTTCAGAAGGTACTTATAAGGTTAGATGTGAGGTTGATGGTTGTACGCCCAGCAATTTTTCAAGTGAAGTAAAAATTATTAAAAACGATGCACCTACTTTAACTACAACGGCTAACGTTATATGCGCATCAGAAACTGTTATACTCGCAGCAGAGGGATGTCATGCTGATGCGACTGTAAGATTTGAGAAATTTAATGGATCGGTATGGGAAGAATATTTCTCAGCTACACAGACTTCACAGCGTTCGACTACAACAACTACTACCGGTAGTTACCAGGCTTTATGTAAACTCAATAATATTTATTCGAACCCATCAAATACAGTAATAATTAATCCCCCCTCGCAAGTAAATCCACCAACAGTTTCTATAAATGGGGTAACTGGTACCAGTATTAATATTTGTGGAAAAAATGCCACGGCTATTCTAAAAGCTTCTGATTGTAGTGGTACCGTTATATGGAGTAATAATGCTACAGGTGAAGCAATTACTGTCTCAGCCAAAAGTGGAACATATTCGGCTATCTGCGAGCAAACGTGTGGGGCAACAAAGATAAGAAGCCTTTCTTCAACAACTTTAACGGTCAATCATCAATTGGTTTGTGACTGTCTTTCTATTCTTATTACTACTAATGCCATAAACGATGAAATACCTGAAAGGAGTACTTTAGAATTAAGTGTTCCTGAAATTGAAGGTGCTACTTACCTATGGAGTGGGCCGAATATCCCAGCAACGGCAGTAATAAATCAAGCAAAACTTATTATTCCTAATGTGTCTTTTACTAATTCCGGACGCTATTGTGTAAAATTAAGCTGTAATCCGAATCCTGTCTGTAAAACCATTACAGTAACGGATGTCGATGAGTGTGCCAATTCGTTTTTCCACTTCGCTTACAGTTTAAGCCCTAGTGGTCAGGTAGGGGTAGGAGATAGATTAGGCTTTGTAGCCGATGGAGGAGATAAGTATGAGTGGACAGGCCCAAATGGTTTCTACAGTACGCAGCAGTTTCCTTTTATTGCCCAAGCTTCTTTAGCTAATAACGGATATTATACTGTAAAAATAAGTAAACTGATTGAAGGAACTTGGTGTGATAAATATGTAAATGTACAAGTAAGTATAGCTAATTGTAGTTTTGATGCAGGACCTGTTTTTGTTGAAGGCACTAATGATTTTGAGCTAAAACTATGGGCTAATAAATCTTTAGAAGGTGCTACAATTGAATGGTTTAAAGGATCTACTCTGGTCAGTAATTCAGGTAATTTTACTAAGCCTAAAAATGACCCCAATAACAGAGGAACTTATACTTTAAAAATCAATCTCCGTGGTTGTATTGTTGAAAAAACCATTGATGTAGATTTTATAGCTACATCAGTTTTCGATGGGCACTTGGATAATACTAATTGTGACGAAATCACCGGTTGGATTCTTGATGAGCCAAACAAGTATAAAAAATTATCTTATACAATAAAAGTAAAGATAGATACTGATGAATATTCCTTCCCTGTAAACTCAGACGGTGGCGGTGGACGTATACAATTCAGTTTCCCTACCCCTAAAAAGTTTAAAAATGGTATTAGCCATACAGTAGTAGTTTATTACCCTGGTGGTTATACGCCTATAAGAAACACCACACTTCGTTCATTCAAATGCTGTACTATAGAATTTGCGAAAGTAGAAGTGCTTCCTTGTACAACACCAGCAACAACCACAAGTATTAAATTAGAAGTAACAAATAATCTGCAAGGTGGTTTACAATATTATCTTGAAAAACAAGAAAGAGATGAAGATGGCAATATAGTATATAAACCTACGGGCATCTGGCAAATTCCTACAGTTAGCCCTAATTCTTATACTTTTACAAATGTAACATCTGGACCTTATCGCGTAACAGCCCGAGAAGGTAGCAATGGCTGTGAGATTAAAAGTGGGGTTTCTGTTTTCTGTGTAGATACTCCGTGGTGTAATAATACCAATGTAGTTATATTCCCATCGGGAGAAATAAAAGAGGGAATAGGTATTATACCTAAATTGTATGCAAACGTACAGCCTGAGCAAAATCCTGATAATCCTGATCGAGGAGGCTTATATTTAGACGGCACCGCAAGTATATCCTTTACCAACTATAATTATATATATAAGAATCTTACACTTGAAGCCTGGGTAAACCCGAGTGCTGGGTCGAGTATTAGTGTAGGAGACGCAAGTGATGCAAGCCGTCAGCAATATTTATTCAGAGGATGGAACGGAGGGATAGCCAATAGGGCTGCAGCTCAGGTATCAGTAGGGTCAAATGGTATTAACTTAATAGAAGAAGGAGATAGCTACCGTCGTTTAGCACTATCATATGAAGGACTCATCAAGGGCTGGAATCATATTGCGGTAGTATATAAGAATAATTTACCTACCCTATTAATCAATGGTCAGGTAGTAGCATCCTCTACGGTAGCTCCTCCATTAAATATTGAGATAGTAGGACCAAACAGTGTAGGTACCGATAAAGGCAAAGGTTTTGTTGGTTCTGTTTATGGTTTCCGCGTCTGGGCTGCTGCCTTAGAAAATACGGTAGTCAATCAGCATAAGACAAATTTTGATCCCACACTGGCAGCATATCCCAACGTAGGCTTCTGGATATTTGATAAACTACCTACAGGAAATTATGTAGAAGACTTATCAAGCGGGAAGCGACAAGCCAAACTCGAAGGGCACGCTATGGTATTGGTTCCACCAGTTCCGGTGCAATCTCCTAATGCACCAGTCATTACGTGGTGGTTAGCCGGAATAAAAGTGGCTACGGGCAATACTTATACGGTACCTGCCAATAAGGTAAAAGCAGGAACCCTCAATTATGTAGTAAGATACCAGAAAACAGATGGTACCTATTGTGACACTGCCGTACCTGTTGTAATAGCTCCTGCCAATTATGGTAGCTTATCAGGTTGCTATATTATTAAATCAACAGAAGGTGACCCAAAACCTATTGCTCCTTACTATAACCCTACTACCTCGGCGTATACGATTAAAAAGGGTTATGCAGCACAGGGTTCTGAAAAAGAAATCTGGCGCTTTGAGCACTTGGGCAGTGAAATTTACAGAATCAATTCTGCTTTCTTTAATGATATGGCGCTGGAGGGATTAACCAATGAAGTTACCCTTAAAAATAAACGGATTAGCGAAGTTGCACAACAATGGAAGGCCAACGTAGTGAATGCCTCGGCTCTTACTTTTAGTCTGGTACCCCAGAATAATCCTACCAAACGCCTGCATTATGATGCAACTGATAATAGTACAGTAACTTTAAGTACTTCTAACGGAACCTCAGAAAACTTTATACTACAACCTACGGCCTGCCCATTACCTGCAGGAGAATGTAGTACAAATAATAAAATTACCTATGAACGCTGGTTAGAGCCTACCCTGCAAAGCATGCCAAGCACACAATGGGCTAACCTGAATGTGGCGCAATATATTGCTGAAAATACTAACCCTTATACAGTACAGGTAGGTTTGCAAAAGGTTTCGCTTAAAAACAGCACCGCTAATACTTTTCTTGGCAGGCCAGACGCACCTACATGGCAGGATAGCCGCTATGTTAATCGTTTGAGTGGTTATATCTGTCCGCCTAAAAATGGAGATTACACTTTCTATATTAAAACAGATGAGTGGGCTGAACTCTGGATAAGTACAGACGAAGATCCGGCTCATAAAAGACTGATTGCAAGGTGTGTTGGATATGCAGATAACTTTATCAATCGTCCATGGGAACAACGCTCTCTGGGTGTTACACTTACTAAAGGACGCTCTTATTATTTTGAGGTTATTCTGAAAGATGAAATCAATTCATTAGATGCAGAAGTAGCCTGGCAGGTACCGGATGAATATGTGGCTGAGAACCTGTTGGAACCAATGCCGCTGACTCATATTTCTTCTATCCCGCGAAGTATCACACCAAGTGTGTTAACGGTAAGTGCCAGTAGTTTAAAAGTAGCTGCAACTGAGAATGTAACACTTACGGCTTCAGGATGTAATTACGGACGTGTCATCTGGAAAGCTGGTTTAGAAGTAGTGCAAAACCCTAATGCCAGTATGCCAACCCTTACACGCCAAGGCCCGGGTATCTATCAGGCCATGTGTGTAGGAGATTATACTGTAAATCAGGACTGGGTAATGGTAAAAGTAGACCTGAATGGCACTATCACTCCTATTGTAACCGGAGGTACTGCCACATGCCCGGGTACGTCTGTAACTTTAACAGCTTCAAATGCACCTCCTAATTCAGGTGGGACAGTCTGGAGCTATCAGTGGTTTACAATTACTAACGCACAAGCATGGAGAGAAAACCATAGCTCAATGCCGAATATATTTGACGATATGCCAACTATATTCAATAAAACCACTTTACCAACCCTAACTGTGCCGGGCCCGGGTACTTACTATGTACGTATTGTTAGCAATAATGGCTACGTGTCTCCAATAAAAGAGTATACAGTATTACCTGCTATACCAGCTACCGTAAAAGCTACTAATGATAGCCCTACGCCAGTAGCTAACCCATTAGTATTAACGGCAACAGATATAGCGGCAGCAACCTATGCCTGGACAGGTCCTAATAGTTATACAGCCAATACCCGCACAGCAACCCGCACCAGTTTTGATGCAAATATGGCAGGTATTTATACAGTAACTATTACAACCGCAGCCAGTGCAGGCGGATGTAGTGTAACTGCCACTACCGAAGTAATTGCGGCTAATTGTGACATCTACATAAAAGCCACCAACCCTACAAATAATCAGGAAGTTTACAGCCTGCCTCGTAAAGTGGGCGGAGGATTCGACCCCCTTACGTTGAAAATTGAAAACCTAGATGGCACAACCGCCAATTTTAGCCCATACAATATCCAATGGATGCTGAATGGTAACCCGATGGAGGGAGCACCCAATGCCGCTACTTTAAGTACTGACAAGATAGGAGAATATGTAGCCATTTTAAGCCTAAAAATGAGGCCCGAGAATACCTGCGAAGCCAAAGTAAATATAAACGCTATTCCATGTAAAGTATATGACGGTGTACCCACTTGTGGTACTGCTCCAAGCAATATTGAAGTACCCTCTACAACGGCGGCGGGAATTAATCTTTCAATTGGAGATAAATTTACTGTTGGGGATTATACAGTTGTAGTGACAGAAATAACGAGTGGTGGTGCCGGAGGTTGGAATGGTAAAGGCTACATTGAATTTAGATTGATTGGTGATATAGCCATTAATAAGGTGGCTGTATTATTACAAAATGCTGTAATTAATGAATGTTATCAGTTAGCGGGAGGAAAAATAGAGACGCAGTATGATCCTACGTGGGGGAATATTTTAGATGAAGACGGCGCATTTAATTTTCTGGCAGAGTTAAAAAATACTTATATTGAAATAATAGATTTATTGACGGATTATGATTGCTCGGCAAATAAAAAATCTGATATATTATCTAAAATAAATAAGATAATTTACTCGAAAACTGGAATAAATTCTCTTCAGGAGCTTAATGCTTCAGAAAAGACTTCACTTACAAGTAAAATAGATGAAATCAATACTGAAACTACCTGCTATATCAACGATTGTAATAATGGACAGAACTTAAGGCAAAATAATTCTGGAGCCACATGTTCTATTGAAACGATAAAAAACAAACTAGACAGTTTTTTAGATTTTGTTTATATTAACTCTGCAAGTCCTGAGGGTAAGGAAACCAAAAATAATACAAGTTTATGTTATGATAGCAGCTTACCATCTTTTGCTTCAATTACAGGTGTTTCAGATATTGGAATTGCCAATTTAAATGAATGCCAACTCTTAAATAAAAGCTTAGTTTTTTCCAATCAAATTTCGGGTGAATCTTGTGCAAACGGCCTTATATATAGAGGCACTTGGACCGTGGAGCCTAATGATTATGAATACTGGACTCTTACTACTCCCTCAGAAACATATTATATTACAAGGCACCAGAATTTATCTTGTTTAGTTTATAATGTAGCCAAGAAGAGCGTTTGGGCTGATAGTTGTAAACTAGGGAAAGAGCCTTGCCCAAACCTTTGGACTCGCACTAATATTCCTTTCGGAACAACCACCGGAGATAAAATTGCAGATGCCATTGGGTATAGTTTTGTCTCAATTATAAATTCTGGGGTGCTTCTGGAATTAGGCGCTCTTGCAGCAGCAGAGGCAGGGGGTACTGCTTTTGGAGCAACACCAGTTGGTGAGTATCTTATTGCCAATTATGAATTATTAGCACTGAGTTTTGCTGAAACTGCAGCCTTTTGTTACGATTGTACGGAAGAAGAATTTGCTGCGAAATTCATTACTGTACTTGGTACTAATTTAATTAGTGGTTATATAATTTCGGAGGCTTTAATTCCTGCATTAAAAATTTCTGCAAAAGCCTTTTTTAGATGGTCTTTACGTCAAAAAACTCTTTTAAAGGGGTTTGCTAAATTAAACGAAGTCTTTGAAAAAGGAAGAAATATTTGGGATGATGCATGGGGTAAAATTAAAACTAAATTTAAGTATGCAAAAAACGCAGGAGACTGGTTAAAAATAAAAAGTAACATTTTAGATAGGCTTGCTGGTAAAAGAGATTGGGTTTTATCGTATACTGATGAAGAAATAGAAAAAATTGTTTTGCGGGGTAAAAGTCAGAATATCCCAATAGAAGAAATTGAAGACATTATATTCAATGGTTGCCGTCCAGATAAAACTTTCGATTGGAGTGATTTAGTTTCTCAAATTGACTTTTGGAAAATAGTCAAACAGAGGGGATATCCTAATTTATTTCAAAACTTAAATGAATATAATGATTTTGGAACTGTATTAAAAAATCTTGCAACAGACTGGAATCTTCCTCCTAATTCAATATATACTCAAGGAAGTTCTTTGCGAGTAAGTAATATTGATGCAATTGGAGATTTAGATATTGCTATAATAGTTGACGCAGCTACCTTCGAAAGTTTAGTTGCTAGGTTTAAAGTAGCTACAACAGCTAAACAGGCAGCTATAGAGGCTGACAAAATTAAAGGAATTATTAGAGGAGTGAACATGCATAATTCTGGAACTACCAGAACATTTACAGGTAACTTTTATGATAATTTTAGAACCTTTTTTAATTTGGAGTATTCAACAAAATTCCCTAATAAAGGATTTCAAATCTCAATTATTAAAAAAGGTTCATCAATAGATATTTCACCATTTTTAAAATTCTAATGTATGAAAGAATATTATAGTTCTTATCCACTTATTCAATCTAATAAAATTACAAAAGAAAAATTTGATTTATCAAATAATGGATACGTTTTAATTGCTAATAATACTTCCTTTAATGGGAAAATTGTAGAAAAAATTTCAAATGGAAGTATTGAGTTGGTTATTTTTATATCTAACTACGCAGAGAAAGATTTAATTAAAAAATTGTTGACAGAAGAATATAGTAATATTAATTATGAAATAGAAATAATAGTAAATAATAAATGTTCTCTGATTTTTAAAGAGATGTTTAGTGACATGGATATTCTAATTGTGCGCAGGTTTAATTCGAATGGAGTTATTATTTCTGAAACTTCATTTCAGGATGGGGAATTATTACAATATGATGAAATAATATATAATCTTAATAATGAACTTGTTGAAACTAGAACTTTTGTTGGGAAAAACGCATGGATAATTGAAAAACAAAGTTATGTTGAGTAATATTTAATAATTAAATAAAGGCTTAAAGCTTCATAAATTTATATGAAATTCTTTAAAAGTAAAAATATACAAAAACTATCCATACTAATCACCACCCTAGGCATAATATGGGCTGTACTGATGAATTGATTAAGAAACACAGCATTGTAAAATTCAAATAAGATAGACAATAGCATCATAGTAATGCTATTCCACCGCATGAAGCGGAATCAAGTTCATTGACATACTGAAAATCCTGTTTAAAAGCAGATTTGTGTATTTATGATAAACACGCAAATCTGCCTGTTATCGGCATGGTTTGTATCATGCACAAGAATTGAAAACCTAGATGGCACAACCGCCAATTTTAGCCCATACAATATCCAATGGATGCTGAATGGTAACCCGATGGAGGGAGCACCCAATGCCGCTACTTTAAGTACTGACAAGATAGGAGAATATGTAGCCATTTTAAGCCTAAAAATGAGGCCCGAGAATACCTGCGAAGCCAAAGTAAATATAAACGCCATTCCTTGTAAAGTATATGATGGTGTACCTACCTGCGGTACAGCCCCAAGCAATATTGAAGTACCCTCTACAACGGCGGCGGGAATAAATCTTTCAATTGGAGATAAATTTACTGTTGGGGACTATACAGTTGTGGTGACAGAAATAACGAGTGGTGGTGCCGGAGGTTGGAATGGTAAAGGCTACATTGAATTCAAATTAATTAATAATATAACTATCAACAAGGTCGCTGTATTATTAGAAAATGCAGTGATAAATGAGTGTTATCAGTTGGCTGGAGGAAAAATAGTTACCCAATATGATACTAATTGGGGGAATATTTTAGATGCGGATGAAATAATAGATGATGCTTTATCTATATATAAAAAAGTATCAAATAATTTAACCGATTTATTTTCAGTTTTTTCTGGTACGTGTGATGAGGTTTTGAAAATTGAATCTGAAGTGAAAAAACTTGAAAGTGCACTACAACTGGATCCAACCCAAGACGCCAGTAATAATGAAGTTACTAATGCAATTGCTGATCTTAAAGCATCAATTATATCTTTGAAAACTTGCGCTAATTGTGGTTCTTCAAGTATACTTAATAACAATCAGATAAATAGTATGCGAACTGGCGCATTAAGTCAGGATTGTAATACGATTTTTAAATCTTGTGAGCAAAAAAAGGAAGTTTTTGATCAAAAAACTATACTGGATAAAGTATATGAACAAACTTACTATTGTAAATTGGTAAAGAAAGCTTCGGAAACACCATGTGCTAAAGATAATCAAACTAATTGTTATGTAGGTGGTGAGGTAAGAATAGCATTGACATTTTTTCAACAACCCAATTATGTGATTTGTAGAGATAATCTAAAACCTAATCAGTGGATAGTTTGGAGAGGAGATGGCTCTTCATGGAATCCTTGGCGTTATGATGAAGATGAAATTTCTTTTTATTCGGCCGCTGTAAATAATGTTCGAAATCGATTACATACAGAGTATCCTTCAATTGCTGCTAGAAATGCTTGGTATAGATGGGCTGATAAAATTGCAAGACCAAAAGATAATTATTGGTTTGCAGCCGCTGCAGATGTTACAAGTTGGAGAGCGGTTGGTGCTGCAGATAATGTAAATGCTTGGTATGTTTATGATGAAGATGAATTTATTATGAGGGGAATTAATAAAAGACTTTTGGAGCAGAATTTTAAAAATTTTGGTGATTATCTCATAACTCCAGGTGCGAAAATTAAAGATGTTAATGGAAATCCTGTAAATCTTACAGGGCCAGCACTAGAAGCCAAAATGGTAGAAATAGAGCAACAAGAAGTAGAAAACTATATAGCTCAAACTAAATATGATTTTCAACAAAGATTTGGAAATGTAAAAACATATTGTGCTAATGGCTTACCAACTATTACACCTTGGGAATGTTCAATATATAGTATTAATCGAACTAGCGAGGGTGACTGTACTACGTGCTATCTTGATTGGGGAATATCTTTTATGTACGGGAAATGGAATGGTGATGCCTTTTCTAAAGCTATGAGTGACTTCAAAAATGGAGTAAGGCAACAAACCACAACATTTGACTTTACTCCAACAGGGCCTTATGATTTTTTAAGTTTAAATCACCGGATATATATTGGACAAAGAATGGCAAAATATATTAGATTGGGCTTCCCATGATAATTGCATTGCTTTACTTTATTAAAGCAAAATAGTTTATAATTTATTAAAATTGATTTTCAATGATAAATTTTAAAGAAGTACTAAAGTACAATTTGTTTTTTTTGGCACTTTGTGCTCTTGGAATGAGTACTTATATTATTGGACCTATTTTAGCTCTTATTTCTTTATTGCCAGTTTTGATAATAGCGAACATAGTACTAGTAAAGAGGATATATGGTAGAGAAAAAGCATTTTTTACAGGAATTATATATAATCTTTCTATACTAATTACCTTATGGCTTTTTGTCTTATTAGGTAAAGCTTATGAATATATAAAGGACGACCCTTTAAAGAATCTTTTTCCTACAGAAGCAGTCCAATGGTTTGCAGGTTATATTGGGTGGTTAGAGGGATTTTATGTCATCATTTTTCTTGTATATCATCTAAAAAAAAGGAAAAAGGAATAGATTTTAAGGAGATTTTATCTAACAGGGAAGTAGGTTTATTTATCATATGAAGCGAATTTATACTATAACTTATAATACATTTCTCTGTATGATAGGCATGCATTTAAATACTAAGAAGAAGAGTAAAGTGCTAAATGACGATTTAAAAGTATAAATAATGACTAAAAAACTATCCATAATCCTCATCACCCTCACCATACTATGGGGCTGTGCAGATGAATTGCTTCCCTCTCCTACTGGCAATCAGCTAAAAGGAGTGATTAAAGCTTTTGTCCTAAAAACAGCATCATCTACTACCAAAACCATTTGGGAGTATGATGTTAAAACAAAAATTGTAACAGGCTTTAAAACCTATAATGTCGCCGATAATGCCTTGCTCAATAGTGAGGTCTATGTAAGAGATACTACTGGTAAAGTACTTTCTGCAAAAGTAGTATTTGCAGATACCAAGCAAAATTATGACCGTACCTACGAGTACAATAATCTGGGCAGATTAGCCAAAGTAACCGAAACATTGGCCTCAGGCGAGCAATACATAGAAAAATATACTTATGGTGCTGAGGGCAAACTAACAGAGTACCTACGCCAGTTAATCAAAGGCAATAGCGTGGCTACCCAAAGATATGTAGGCTATAAATGGAAAAGTGGCAATATAGAAACTATGACAGAAAGCACCATTAAAAATGGATACGAAGAGCAGGATTTTCAGTATGGTGTGCAGGCTAACCTGTTAGCCAAATTGTATCAGACAGAGCTAAAACTGCCACGGATGAATCCGGAAGAAATTACAGACAAATACCCTACAAATAGTGAAAAATTATTTGCCGGCATTAAATATACCTATAGTTATGAAACAAATACAGAAGGTAAACTGACTAAACAAATCATTAACCAGATAAAAGAGGGGCAAACCAGCCTTGAAAGCGAATTAACTATTGAATATTATTAATAAACACACCTTATAGTATAGCGCGTAGCACTATGAAAAAAATTTTACTAGTAGTACATTTATTGCTGTGGCTTTGTATTCCGACTCAGGCAAAACGAGGCGACGAAGACAAACCTAAAGACGGGAAGCCCAACGCTGTGATTCAGCCACTACCTGTGGCTGGCAATGATGCTTTTGAAGGGAAAGCTGTCAGTTTTCATGTGCAACAAGACCTCAATATTGCGCTGGAAAGATACAAAGAGCAACAAAAGGGAAATGTAATAACCTATGTTGATAAGATGGATAACATTCCGGCCTTTGTTTCAGAAATGGCCGAGGATGACCGTGGCACGGCAAGTAAACTAATGTCGTTCCTTGACCAAAACCCCGACAGGGTAAAAGAAGACATCGGCTTTGAAGATCTGACCATCTTACCCGTAGGTATCAAAAAACGCTTAGGTGACCAGTCGTTTGTAACGATGGGGATTCTACGTGCTGAATTCAAGGCACAATATGCCGAACTAACAGTATTTGTACGTCTGCAGACCAAAATCAATAGTAAATCTTCCAGCATTAAGCAAAGAGATTTATTTTTTGGCATAGAAAAATTACGTTTTACAAAACAGGGAGGTTTAAGTGCATCCTCATTCAAAGCCGTTCTGCTCGGCGATTACCTGCTACCTTTTGAAAAATGGACTGTAAAACTCAAAGGTGGTTTAGATAAAACCGAAACCCCTTCTGACAATGACCCTAACCGTTGTTATGTGGAGTTCGATTGCGGTAGTTTTAAAGGAGCTAATATCGTAGCCGATGTGGTTGTACCCAGAAGTGTTTTATTGCCTTGTACCAACGAAGGAGAAATAATAAAAGATGAAGCGGTACGTGTAACAGCCACAGGTTTACGGATTTATACGACGAATGGGCTTAGAGACCTTCTTTTTGAAGCCGGAAGTATTACCCCATTTGCTTTACCTAATCAAGATGAATATGCTTTTTCGGTTACTAGTCTGGTTGTCGATTTAAGTGATACAAAGAAATCAAGTAGCGTTGTTTTTCCGGCAGGATATTCGGGAATAGATACTGATGAAAAATGGCAAGGATTTTTTATTGGCAGTTTCAGTATTATACTACCCCATGAATTTCAGGATAAGGAAAATGAAGGCAATAGGGTAAAAATACAGAGTTTGCAGCTGCAGGGTCAGAATATTATCTGTGACCGTACTGGCTTCAGTGGAACTTTGTCTGTCTCGGGAATAAATAAAAAAGTTAATGCCTCTAGCTGGACACTGAGCCTTACCTCTTTCAATATCCAATTTATCCAGAATGAATTTATAAGCGGAAGTTTCACAGGGAAAATCGAAACGCCTGTTCACAAAGAGAACGAAGCAGATAACAAACTCTTTGAATATACAGCTTTAATTGACTTACGGGTCATAGATGGGATAAAACGAAGCAATTATACAATAACAGTTACCACAGAGAAAGAAATTCCGATGCAACTTTGGTGGGCAAAAGGTAAAATCGCCCCGGGTTCACAAGTTATTTTAAGTCTTCAGCAGATAAGTCCTAAAAAATATAAATTTAAGCCCTTTGCTCGCCTAAGTGGAGTCATGAGTATTGGGGCTAAAAAGGATGGGGACTCTGTAGGTGATTATAAGGAAGATGAAACGATAAATTTTGGGCGTATTCAGTTTTATAACCTGACTATTCAGACCGAAACCCCATATGTGAGTATTGAACGATTTGCTTATGATGCCGGAGAAAATAACCTTCTTGGTAACTTTCCGGTATCTATTACCAGATTCCAGAAATATGAAGGGCAGATTGCAGGTAATAATGCCCCTGACAATGAATTATGGACAGAGATTGGATTTAAAATAAACCTACTAAAAGATGCTACCACAGGTGAATCAAGATTTACCGGAGCTTCTAACTGGGTTCTTCGTTCAAGATACGACCAACTATCAGGGAAGTTGAAACCTGTAGGAATTACTGTCAGACGCATTGAAATAAAGGGAAGTATCACACCGGTATCAATAGATGGGTTTCTGGATATCTATGAAGATAATGCCAGAAAAGAAATCAAGGGAAGTTTGGCTGTTGTAGTAACTAAGCCTAAGCCTTTTGAGGTGCAATTAAATGTGCTCTTTGCAAGAGATAAGTCTGCTGGCTATAAATATGGGTTCATAGATGGTTTTGTAGAGGGAATTGAGGTTGACTTATTTCCAGGGGTGCAGCTTTATGGGGCAGGTATTGGTGTATACTGGCACATGAAACCTAGTCCTTATGGCAGCTCTGGTTCTTCTGGTGATGGATGTACTACTATTGGCGCTAGCCAGATTCTGACTTATTGCCCTAATCCTGAAATCCCTATTGGTATACGTATGATGGCCTCTATCCAGAACACAGGAGGGTCAGCAGGCTCAGGTACCGCCGCAAAGACTATCTACAAAGCACGAGTCTATCTGGATTTTGCATTAAGTACCACTTTTGGTATCAACCATATTGCTATTTATGGAAATGGGGTCATTGCTGGGAATTTTCTTAATGAAAGTTCAAGCGGTACGAAGGCGAGTTATAATTCTATGATGAGTCTGACCCAGAATGGAAGCAATATAAAAGAAGGAGAGTCGGATCAAGCAACCAGTGCTAAAAAGGCTAAACTTGCAAATATAGCGATGGGTTCTATATCCTCCTTTGGAGCTCCTCCTTCAGGTACTGGTGTTATTACCTTTTCAGCCGGTTTCATGCTTGATATTCCATCTTCTACATTTCATGCGGAGTTAGAGGTTTATATGAAGGCGGGTAATTTATCCGGTATTGGGCCTGGTGGCCGCATGGGGAAAGCTGTTTTGCATTTTGCTCCTGCGGGCAACTGGTATGTACATATAGGACAAGCAGCGAAACAAAACAGAGTAGGCATTAAATATGAACAAGGGAGCAATCCATACATATATGCCGGTCTAGATGCCTATTTTATGATTGGTGAAGGCGTGCCGCAATTCCCTGCGCCTGACAAAGAGGTGATTGACTTTTTCCCGGCACTAAAAAATAGATTTAATGGCCCGGTATGTACAGATTTAAGCGCAGGAAAAGCTTTAGCTTTCGGTGCCAGTGCCAAGTTTAGTGTAAAAGGTAATGTCAGTATCTTGTATTATGAGGCATTAGCCATAGCAGGTCTGGATGTTTTATTATCTAACAATTCTCCTTGTGTAACCGGCAGCCAGGATGCTGACAAAACCTGGATGGGACAAGGACAATTATATGCGTTGGTGAAATTAAAGGCAGATGTAAAAACAAGATGGTTAAGCTTTACGCTGTTAGATGCAGGCATGGGATTATATGTATATCTACAAGGACCTAAACCATTTGGGTTTACAGGGCAGGTGTGTGTTTCTGTGCCACGATGGTTTAGCAAAAGTAGGCAATCTTGTATCACGCTCAATGTAGGAAGTATTTGTTCTTCTGCAGGAGGGGTTTGTGGTAGTAATAACTAAAATCATTTGTATTAATTAAAAGACATGTCTAAAAGGATAAAAAATATTTTAGCTATCGGAGCGTTGTGCTTGTCTATTTTTAGCGTGGGATTTGGACGAATTTCAGGTTTTTCTAAATTCATACGTCAGGCCATATCAACAGAGACGCCTGCAGACACATGTATTAATCCCATTAATTTGAATCGAACAAACACGGTTCAGGGAGGGCAGATTATTATTGATGAAGCTTGTGATGAAATTACTCTTGATGATGGTTTTGAAACCCTAGATGGCGCAGATTATGAGGCCAGAATTGGGAATGGTTATAGTAATAGTGGCCCATTGGTAAAATATAAAACCAATGTAACTGCCAACGCCCAAATTGAGGTATTAATCAGACCACAATCTAATAGAATCCTGATTCGTTGGATACCGGAAAATCCAGAGCATTGGAAATACACAATTGGAACGGGCTACACGCTTGAAAGACAAGAATTAATTAATGGTAGTTGGGTACAAAGTAATACAATTACCTTTGGAGGAGTTGTTGAGAATGACTATGCTCAATGGCAACCATTCTTTTCAGACAGCACCTATGCACTTATTTATTATGGTATTACAGACCAGAAACGGGCTCCAACAGCCTCAACAGAAGAAACATTTTATAGATACTTTGGTGTGAGCTATGCTTTTAATAACAATTTTAGTGCAGCTGTTATGGCCAAGCACGGGTATATCGATAATAATGTAGTAGCAGGCAGAAAATACCGATATAAAGTATCATCTACTTTACCGGTTTCACCAAATACAATTTCTAGTGGTGAATATATTGAGGTGGAAACTGACGCTACCGGAGAATTACCTAAGGTAAATATTAATCTGGCAATAAGCAAAACTACTTCTTACCAAAAGGTAACAGTAGATTGGATTGGAAAATCGCTGATTGGTTATTATAGTGGCTATAATATAGAACGCTCAACAGATGGTACCAATTTCACTAAAATAAATCAGCGACCATTAGTATATATGCCTGGTTCTTCAATTGATACTCTTGGGAGCGTAGCTTCAGCAAATGATAGAATTTATTATATTGACTCCCTGCCAAATAAAACACAGAAATATTATTATCGGGTAGTTGGGAAATCTTATTTTAATGAAACGCAGAATTTTGATGTAAAAAGTATCCAGCTAAGAAAAGAGTATCCTTGGGCTCCAGCGATAGATTCAATCAGATTCAGCAAAGCCACTCAGCAATACACAGTTTACTGGAAATTCCCTCAGGAAGATAATATTTCTGCAATGGATACAGTGTTAAAGACAAACCCTTATACTTTGAAAGTTTCAAAGAAAGATACTTCTGATTATGTAGTGCTCAAAACAAATATTGCTGCAGGTTCCCGGAGTATCTCTTTTACCAGAGCTGAATTAAGAAATGCCATTGATACTACTACAAGTTATTATTACAGGTTAAGTGCTCTTACTAAAGATGACGTAGAGTTGAAGTCTATTCCATCAATGATTATTCCTCCTGATAAAACACCTCCGGCCAAACCAACAGGACTTACAGTAACCGTAGCAGCGAATGATACCACCCATAGAAAACAGGTACTTACTATTACATGGAATGCTAACTCAGAGCCGGATTTAATGGGATATACACTTCAACGACGTATAGGGGAGACGGATACCTTATACATTGTGGCTGATACAAGAAATATGAAGAAGGTTGGAGGAGTCTTGCAGAAGAATACTACCAGAACAGCTACCGATACCTTGTCTTTGAATCTGGATTTATCAAAAGTCTATTATATTCTTAAAGTGTATGATGATAATTACAATGGGTCAGATACTAGCATGGTGGCCTATGTTATTCCTGACACCAAGCGTCCGGTTCTACCTACTTTAATTAAGACTAAGTATGAAAGTATCGGTGGGAATAAAATAAGACTTTCTTTAATACCAAGCCCTGAGACAGGGGTTATTCATAAAATAATGAGGCAGGAAGAAGGAACTACTATCTGGACACTTATTAAACAATATACAAAAACGCAACGCGATACACTTTATATAGATAATACCGTAACTCTGGGAAAATCTTATTTCTATACGTATAATGCTTATGATGACGCAGGCAATATGTCTTGTTATAAAGACCCGGACTCAAAAAACCTAAGTATTCCGGCTGCTGATTGTTATCAATTTCTAAAGGCTACAGTCGGAAATCCAACAACAACGCCTTCCCCTATGGCTATTAATACATTCGTTATCAGTAAAGACACAGCTAATAAACAAATATCATTAAGCTGGACACTGACTGCAGGAAATCCGCCAATCAGGGAGTTTGAAATTTATAAAGCTGTATATAATACTTCAACACCGACAGAGCTAAAGAAAGAGTCGCTTTGGGAGGTGGTAGACGATGCTGAATTATCAATTATAGACCCTGAGCCACAAAATGCGTATACCCACAAATATTTTATCAGAGCAATTTTTGCAGATGGAAAAATATCTGCATGGAAAGACGTTTTAATAATTTATTAGATAGTTGTAGTGTAATTAAAAATCTGATTTAAGCCACCATTTGGGCTTGTTTCTGAACTGTCTGCCTTCATTTGGCAATCAAAAGGGCATTAGCAGTATAAACTCCAAAGAAGAGCTAAACCTGTTCGCTGTCGAGGCTTCTGGCTTTGTTTTTTGCCAACAGGTTGTGTTCTTTTTCTATCCCCCCTTCCAGTCTTGTAGATATTTCTTCATTGAATGAAGCCTTGATTTGCTTGGTGGCTTTATCATCCTTACCAACCCCTGTCTGGATAAAATTAGTTCTTATGTCATTTTGTGAAGCATATCTGCGATTCTCATTAGTAGAATAGATTTTATCAGCAGCAATATGAGTATATGAACCAAAAGTGCTTTTACGTTTGTTTATATTGAATTTAAGACATTTACATTCACTGAAAACTTCATAGCTGCCGTACTCAATTATGCTGATACCTCCTATTTGCAACTTATGTACTTTTTACCAAAATACACAGGTTTATTCTCCTTTCCTCTGATAATAGGCATGATACAAGGCTTGTGTAAACTTACTATCCTATAAGGTATATAACTTGTGGCTGAACGTATTTCTGTTTTTGTTGTTGATAAACTGTCTTGATAATTTTAAATGTTTCGGTATCTTTATCTATTAAACGTTTATCTCAAATCATTTGATTATTCTGTAAATGCACTCCACAGAACATCTGCATAACCCAGTCAGTGTTTAACCACTCCAAAATAACTCTGAGCAGTTAAAATAGAGGAGAAACCAACACTCGTCATCAAATAACGCACCATACTTTTGTATTTTATTGTTGGTTATATTCTCAAAAGTATGATGCTTTATAATTTCTATAGTGCATTGTTAATTTAATGGCTTGCCAATGATTAAAAACCTTCTTTGAGAAACTAGTAGTTCTTCTGTTTAATCTTTTGCAACTGTTTCGTAATGAAGTGTTTACACCCTCAATTGCCCTAGTAAATTGTTTTCCAATTAGATGCCTCTCATACGGCAATACTTGTTTAAAGGCGTCCCATTTATCCGACTACGCGTCGCGGTACAAAATCAATCAATTTCAATACCGTCAAGTCGTTTAAAAAGGTCTTTTACCTGTTTTTTACTATGTTTACCAGCAGTAACCGCTATGATTTCATCTGTTTCAGCAGCATAAGCATAGATTATCCATACCTTCTTCTTTTTCTTCCCTACGAAGCTATGGAGCTCATCAATCTGAACTTTTGATAATGCTTTTTGCTTGGTTTTAGCATAACAGATGTCCCTGTTTTCAACATAGTTCTGATAACACATCCTTTGCTAACACCTAAAGTTTTTGCAACATCTGTAATTCCATTACCATGTAATAACAACCTGATAATCTGACGTTTAATAAAAACATTTGCTCCCCAATAAAGGTACTCAGCCTGAAATTGCTTGTTACAATCTTTACACTTATAGTTTTGAGCTTTATTCTTTTTTATACCATTCTTTACCCATAAAGGAATTATACTTTTGCAGAGAAACAATGGGGGCAATCTAACTTTACTATTATTTGAGACATAATCGCAAAGTTCGCTCCCTTGTTTTATTTATTCAACTCATCATACTTTTAGAACTACTATCTTCTTAGCTATCTTGATTCAATTTTTCTATTTTGATATAAATTCCAAGGAGAAAACAAAGTATTTCTTCTTTAAAAGAATCGGTAATTACTATGAAAATATAATAATTCTAAGAAATATAAAGTAGGTTTAACTGTAGCGAATCTATTGAACCTTCACAGATTAATAAATGTTTTATGGCGAAATCTTAACTATTTCCTTAGCTATTTCCATGAGTAACTCATAAATTCTACTGAGGTGTATCCTATTGTTTAGACAGTAAATACAACTTTTATAGTTGTAAACTTTTCTTTTTGCGTTCTTTTTCTTTCATGAATAATCGCGGAAAAGAGGAGAACTCAAGCAGCTTAATGATATACTTTGTCAGGCTTTTGAGAATTTAAGCTCTGATGAAATTTTCTTTGATTGTAGAAACCAAAGAATTCTTTTAAACTTTGTTTTAAATATAAACTGTTTTGATATGACTTTAAATAAATGTATTCGTTTTTGATTGTTCTCCATAATCTTTCTACAAACACGTTATCAATTGCTCTATGTTTACCATCTAAACCACTAGTTGGCTTTGTTGTAAGTACCAATGCTTACCCCTCTATATCTGAGATACTTATAAAGGGTCATTTTTGAAACACCTATTT
>NZ_JBBAYI010000016.1:0-98544 GCF_037153985.1 Emticicia sp. 17c | reverse complement strand
AAAGGTACGGCACTTTTTTGCCTTTGTCAAGACCCCTCTCAAAAGTTTTTTTAGCCCACCAACTTACTCCTCTTATTTACAGCTATTTACAAGTTGCACCAAACAAAACGTTTATATTATTTCTTGGTTTTGTTATATGTAAAACTTAAGTCTTATTCCTTAATTATCTGCTACCAGCACGGCATAAGCACCAGATATGGGGTGGAACAGTTTTTTAGAATACTTATTTTAACGTAAGATTCTAAGTTTATATACCATCCATCATACAAATCATTTAACAATGAAACGAAATAAAAAAGGGATTTTTGGTTTCTTCGACCAGTTTTCCAAAAAGGTAACCAAAGCTACCGGAAGCCCGTATGCCTTTGTAAGTGCTTTTTTAGTAATTATTATCTGGGCGGTTTCAGGGCCGCTGTTTAGTTTTTCTGATACCTGGCAATTGGTTATCAATACGGGTACTACTATTATTACGTTTCTGATGGTGTTTATTATTCAGCAATCGCAGAACAAAGATACTATTGCCTTGCAAATCAAATTAAACGAACTGATTGCTTCAAGTGAAAAAGCCAGTAACCGATTAATTGATATTGAGGATTTAACAGAAGATGAACTCGACAAAGCCAAGAAGTTTTATAGAAAGCTGGCCGAACTGGCCGAAAAAGAAGATGATGCTTTTATTTCCCACTCCATTGAGGAGGCTTCACAGAAACATGAGGAGAAATCAAGTTCTCAGCGAAAGAACAAAACACTGGATGGAAAAAATAATGCAAACAGCAAAGGGGCAACATAAAACAGGCTCGGTTTTGAAACCGAGCCTGTTTTGTTTATCTGGCAAATGCCGCTGGGGCAATATTATCATTAAAGACTATGCTTGTTGTTACCTTCACAGTTCTTTTTTCAACGCTACTGGTGTAGGTTGATTCAGAAGGGTATTTTATTCCGTAAGGCGAAGTAGCATAACTTGTGTAATCTTCGGTGATTATTTCTCCGCTGGCAAGGGTTAGTTTTCTTCTTACAAGTAAATCTGTTTCTTGGTCGAAATAAAGGTTATATTTTACTCCTTTACCATTTAACTCTACTTGTGTTACTTTTTTACCGTTTAAAGTTTCAGCACCTACCAAAGTAGCCACGTATCCTTTTTTCTGATAGTCCCAGAAAGGCAATACCAATTCTTTTAACTCTCTGCGCATATTTTCTTGTTCTTTCTGGCTCAGGTCTTTGGTTTCATACTGAGTAGCTTTGTCACTACTTCCGAGCGGTACTTTTAGCCAACCTTCATTTCCTTTTATACCATATATAAATGTTCTTTTCAGAATGGTTTTAGCTTTTGACATAGAACCATCGGCAAAAGAGGCTTTTACGTCCATGTCATAGTCAGAGGCATTGCCACTTCTATAACTTTGTTTCATAGAATAATTGCTTACGCCCTCCCAGAGAGATTTCCCACCGGTAGCTTCCATATATTTATTTAAAACATCTTCTGCGGTTTGAGCGAATGTCATACTTATCGACATTGCCAGAGCGACGAGACTGATAATTGCTTTTTTCATGAGTTGTCTGATTATTTATGTTTTTACTATTAACGTACTTTTATTGCTCAACATATACGTTAGACCCCACTTATTAACTAAGGTTTAATTTTACGCGGTTGCCCAAATCGGTAAATCGTCTGGTTATCGGCAGTATTGGGCTGGTCATTATATATGATAATATCATTGAGCCGTAAATCATATTGAGCCGAAGGATTCAATAATTTCAATACAGCTTTATGTTTGCCTTTAGGTAATTGGTAATTCCAGAAAATCTCATGCTTACGGGTACGAAATTCAGTAGGCATTTCTACGGTTTCAACCAGTTTATCATCAATATAAACTTCTACGTTCAGTATTGCCTCTTTGGTTTCTTTATCTTTTTTCTCTGCTACTCCTTTCATTACTACGCCTGTTCCTTCAAAATCAAAGGCGTATTGGTCTTTCACACTTTTATAAACAAATATTTTATCTACCGGATACACCTGCTCAAAGCTCTGCTCAAACCGAACAACCTCAGGTTTTTGTACCAGAATGCTTACCTTATTGCCCGAAACTTTACCGCCATTTCGTTCAATAGTCTGCAAGGCGTGTTTTAAGCCGATTTCATATACATCGTTCAACGAAATAGTGGTGTATTTAAAATCAATATCTTCTGCTTCTTTCAGACCTATTTTCCAATAAGCGGGTATTTTTGAGTAACCTAACATAGTTCCCAGAATTCCACAGGCCGACGATGGATTACAATCGGCATCCTGCCCACAACGGGTGGTTATCTCGATGGTCTTCGTGAAATCACCTTTACCATATAATAAACCTAAAACTACATAAGCCGAGTTCAGTTTGGCATCAATATTAAAAGGAGTGAAAACTCCGTCGGGGCAGCCAATATCTTCTGACCAACGTTCCTGCAAAGCATACCATGTTTTTTTCCAGTCGTTCGGATACATTTTATAGAACTTAATTACATCGGCAATACATTTATAATACTCGCTTTGCTTCGGAATTGTTTTCAGGGCTTCATTAATAATATACTCGATATTATTAGAAGTAAACGCCAATGTGTAACAAGCGCCAAGAAAAACCCCTCCGTACCAGCCGTCGCCGTAGTTCATGATATGCCCTATTTTATCAGAAATTCTGGATGCTGTATTAGGCATTCCGGGCGACATCAACCCTGCAAAATCACATTCAATCTGATAATCGATACAGTCGGCATGGGGGTTATGTAACCAATGCCCCGACTGCGGAGGCATAATGTTATGTAATATATTGTAACGCCCTGCCTGATTAGCATGCCAAAGGGCATATCCGGCATTGGCATAGGCTTTGGCATGAGACTCAACGGGTGCATCAAGCCCTTCTTTTTCAAAAACATCAACAAAGGTGAGGTCCATATATAGGTCATCATACAAGCCCGGGTTCTCAAGCATGGTTTTCTTCAGATACCCATCATACCACGGAATAGGCTGGTACTCATTGATAATGGTGCCGTTATACCGGAACTCCATTGGCCCTCCGAAAGTTACGCCAATGGTCTGGCCTGCCCAACCTCCTTTTATTTTATCGTGCAACACCTCTTTAGAAAGTGTCAGATATTTTTGCTGTGCATGGCCTGCCATAAAGTAGCAAACCAACAGGAAGGTGTATATTTTTTTCATAGATGTATATAGGTTTTGAATAGATACTGTCAGAATATTTTTTAAATCTCGCTTATCATTTCTGCTACCTCACGGCCTGTTTGCATAGCTCCGTTTAATGATGGGTAGGCCAGATAATCACCACAACGATAAAGGTTTTCGCCCAGTTTCAGGTTTTGTTTTTCTGTTCCTGCCTGAAACTTTACTAATGCTTCGGTTAGGTGGTAGGTTCGCAAGTGTTGCCATACATTTACCTGAGCCCCAAACCACTCAAAAAGCTCTCGTTTAATACGTGCAATGTGTTGCCTTTCATCGATTTTATCTAAACCCTGCGTACTTACCGAAATCAGGGCTTTGCCTGCGGCTCCGTATTTGGGCGAAATATCAGAAGGCACACAGATATTATGTACCACTCCTTTTCTGTCAGGATTCAGAATAATAAACCGCTGATTTTTCATGGGTGAGTACTCGGCCGAAAAATAAGTACAAGTATTTATCTGATACTGATAGGCGGTGTCTTCTCCTAAAAGATTAGCTGCTGTATGGGGGTCTGTGGCTATTACAACACGGTCGGCACTTATTACCTCCCCTCCTTCCAGAAACACCTGATTCCCTTCAATATACTTTACAGGTGCATTCAGGCGGATTTGTTCTTTGGGTAACATACCAGACATCTGTTTGGGTATTTCCTCTATCCCGTCTGAAGGCAAAGCCACTTCGCCTTTAAAAAATTGTTTAAATACAAACTGAAAAAAATTACTTGAGGTGCTCAGGTCGTTTTCAAGGAATACCCCTCCGAAAAACGGCCTGAAAAAGTTATTAATCATCTGGTTACTCCAACCGTATTCTTTCAGAAAAGTAAGGGTATCTGTATCGCTCATAGAGAAAAACGCCTCATCAGGAATATCAGCCACTTGTTTGGCGAGTTTTCTGATTTTAAGTTTATCGCTCAATGAACCTACCGACGAAAAAGCCATTGAAAAATAGGCGGCTTTATTCTTGAAAGGATTTTGCACTTTCATGAATCCTTTCTTTGCTTTTATCAACGCTCCCGAATCAAAATATCTGAGGTCCAGATCATTATAGTTCAGTATTTTACGTGCTTCTGTATAATTGGTCAATAACACCTGAAAGCCCCTGTCGAGCCTGAAACCCTCTACCCTATCAGTACGTACCCGCCCGCCGAGCGTGTCTGACCCTTCAAGAATAAGGAAACTCATTCCTTTATCATACAGATACTTTGCACAGGTTAATCCTGAAACGCCCCCTCCGATAATCACCGTTGAAAAATCATTCATAAACTTTTAATGTCTATTTTTCGTTTTTAATATAAAAGTTTTGAAAATTCAATTTTAAACCACTATTTTGTCATTAGAAAGCACAAATATATAAGTATTTCAATAATTAAGTCTTTATCAAACCATACTAAATCTTACTTTAGAATTTTATTAAAAGAGGATGAATTATCAAGTACAACAAGAGGGCGAGTTTAAATATATTGATGAGGGTAGCGGCGATACCTTACTCATCTTGCATGGGTTATTTGGTGCATTAAGTAACTTCGACGATGTAATAGAAGGTTTCAGACATCGTTGCAGGATTGTTATTCCTGTAATGCCTATCTATGATATGCCCATGCGTCAGGCAAGTTTAGATGGCTTGCAGGCTTTTATTGAAAGATTTATTGCTTTTAAACAACTCAATGATATTATATTATTAGGTAATTCATTAGGAGGCCATGTAGGTTTGTTATATACACTGGCACATCAGGATACCATAAGAGCATTAGTACTTACGGGCAGTTCGGGTTTATTTGAAAACACCATGGGGGGGTCTTTCCCGAAACGAGGTAGCTATGAGTACATCCGTGAGCGTGTAGCCTATACGTTCTATGACCCAAAAACTGCCACAAAGGAACTTATTGACGAGTGTTTTGAGATTACCTCAAGTATTCCGAAATGTATGAATATCGTGCAGATAGCCAAATCGGCGCAACGCCACAACATGGCTAAAGAGATACCCAATATTAAAGTACCTACGTGCCTGATATGGGGCTTGAACGATACCATTACACCGCCACACGTTGGTTTTGAATTTAATCGTTTGATAGAAAATTCTGAATTATATTTTATTGACAAATGTTGCCATGCCCCTATGATGGAGCAACCCGAAGAATTTAATAAATATCTTGCCAAGTTTCTTGACAAAGTACAGACAGAGGTCTTGGCATAATTTTTTATGAATATTTCTTCGTTAGCTTTAGAAATATATTATAAAAATAAAACAAATGACGGCTGCTCAAATTATCAACCACGAATTACCCATTTTGAAGCTAAGCGATACTGTTGGTGATGCTTTAAACTGGATGGAAGAGAATCGTATTGGACAATTGGTGGTTGTCGACAATGAAAGATACCTCGGTATCATGAGCGAAGATATATTGCTGAATTATGATGAAGATTTGCTTCTTTCTGAGATAATGCCTCAATATTCAGACGTTTACATTTTCGATTACCAACATTTATATGAGGCTTTGGGCCTTATCTCAAAATACCATTTACAAATACTGGGAGTGGTAGACGAAGAAGAGATTTTTGTTGGCACTATTACAGCTAATGAAATCTATAACAAGTTTGGTGAGCTTCTGGGTACGCAGGAGCCAGGCGCAGTAATGGTCATTGCTATTAATAACCGTGACTATTCGTTGGCAGAAATAAGCCGCCTGATAGAATCAGATAATGCTAAAATTTTAAGTAGCTATTTTTCAGGAAATCAATATACAGGTGACGATACTTCAAGGCTTACCCTAAAAATTAATCGTCAGAACATTTCTTCTATTGTTGCTACACTCGAACGCTTCGGCTATATAGTAGAAGGTGCATACGCGCATGAACCTGTTGATAGTATAGAGCAAGAACGCTATGATATGCTCATGAAATACCTTAGTGTTTAGCTTTTTCGGCTTGATCAACCTTCGTATTGTGCTTTTTCAGGGTAATTATGATTAAAATAAAACTTATCGTCGTTAATACTACCGATGCCAGAAATGGTACGCCCGGAAAATACACAGGTGCATTTTTACCCGTAAACTGATAAAACAGGTTTGTCATTAAAACAGGGCCGATGATGGCCGCAATACTGTTGAGGCTTGTTAACGACCCCTGCAATTCACCTTGCTCATTAGCCGGCACTTGCCCCGAAATAATTCCTTGCATGGCAGGCCCCGCTAATCCGCCAAGCGAAAACGGAACCATAATGGCATACATCATCCATGGTTCGGAGGCAAAAGCATAGGCAAGAGACCCCAGAATTGAAAAAACAAAACCTACATAAATAGCGTTTCGGGTTCCTAACTTAGGAATCAGGATACGGGTCAGAAAACCTTGTACTAAAGCTATCATGAAACCTACAAAAGTTAACGACCAGCCAATTTCTTGATCCGACCAGTTAAATTTTTCTTTGGTAAAGTAAGTCCAAGTGCCTTGTGTAGAAAAACTTGATATATATACCAGAAACAAAGCGGTTACTAAACCTGTGAGCATCGGGAAACGACGCAGATTCATACTGGCACCTATCGGATTTGCTCGTTTCCACTCAAATTTGCGGCGGTTCTCAGCACTCAACGATTCTGGCAGTACAAAAAAACCGTACAACCAGTTAAGTATGGTTAATACTCCTGCCACCATAAATGGCACACGAATACCATATTGGCTCGCTATGGCTCCTATGCTGGGACCAATAATAAAACCTAAACCAAAAGCTGCACCTATCATTCCAAAATTCTGCGCTCTTTTTTCAGGCGTACTTATATCAGCCATATAAGCTGCGGCTGTGGTAAAACTTGCACCCATAATACCGGCAATGATTCTACCTACAAACAACCAATTGATTGAGGGAGCAAACACTAATAACAGGTAGTCGAGACCGAAACCAAAAAGCGATGCTAGCAATACAGGTCTACGCCCGTACTGGTCGCTTAACCCACCAACAATTGGCGAAAAAATAAATTGCATAACCGAATACGCAGCAAACAAGAATCCTCCATATTGCGCTGCACCACTCGTATCTACATGAGCAAGTTCCGAAATTAATGATGGCAGAACTGGAATAATTATTCCAAAACCAATAGAATCTATTAAAACTGTAATTAAAATGAACGAAGTAGCGGCGTTTTTTCGTACAGGCATGGAAATCAGATTTTATGCAAAATAACTATTTTTCTAACTAAATTCTTTCGCATTACATTAAAATTAGGTTAAAGAACTCCCCATAATATAATTTCTAACTTTGTTGTATTCCCATGCTTTTCTTCCTTTGCATAAACGACCAAGCCAATAAGCCTGCATAAATTAACAAACCGCCCAATGTTGCCCAGATACCTGCTTTTTCGTAAGGTGGCTCATATTTCATAGTAATATTGTGTTTGCCTTTATCGAGTAATACGCCTGTCATACCATAGGTAACTTTTCTGGTTGTTTGCGGCTGCCCATTGGCCCACACTTTCCAGCCTTCATCGTAAGGAATTGATAAGTACAACAATTTTGGCGTACTCAAGGTAAGGTCACCTTCAAAATTATTATTTGAAAACTGCTTAATGTTCAACGCTTCTTTCTTGAGGTTATCTGATAGCAGTTTTACCTGTTCCAAAGTTAATACGGAGGTAGAGTCTTTTACTTCTCTTAGCTGCCCGAAAGTACTTTTTTCTTTATCTTCAACCACAAAAGCCTGCATCAATGCAAGGTCTTTTTGTAGCATTGATAAGTTCTCAAAGTTAGCGCGGGTCATATAACCATCATACGTAAAACCCATAGGCAAGGCATTCGGGTTTGAAAACACCTTTATATCATTAACGGTGGTCAGAGAATCATACCCAAAATTTTTAAAAGGGATAACATCTCTCGATAACACGTATTTAACTCCTACATGCCCCAGCACAAAGGGGCGGTTACGAATACCCGATAGCCAGCGTGTTTCAAACTCCTGTTTAGGGTTAATCATACCTAAACCAGCCATGAAACTAACCTGATTTTTATGGTTAAAAGCCGTATAAACAGTAGTTCCGTTATAGCCTTGTACCATTGGGTCGTTGGTACTTACATGAATGGCCGTACCTGAAGAATAATCTTTTTCAACCCTATAAAACGATTTATCACGCTCTTTTAAATACTGAACAGCTTCATTTGAGTAATCATTAAACCCAGATTTTTCTTTCCACTCCGATGCCGTGATGATGTCTCGCTTGTTCAGAGTTGCATAAGTTACTCCTGTTGCTTCAATAAACGTAATAGCCACAATAAGATATTTTACCAGATTCTTACGTGTAAAATGATATGTCAGTAACAGGGCCGTTAATACTATAAAAGTAAGCATTGCTTTTACTTTTTCTGAGCTTACCATTACAGTATTCCAATCGTCGGTATAATTAATTGAAAGCAATGCTACCCAGAAAACAACAGTACCCCCTAAAAGGATAAGGTTTATTTTTTTGCCTTTTTCCATTTCAGAAATCACCCATAAGCCCGCCAAAAGTATGGTAATGCCTATAAACAAAGACAACAAACGATAATAGTCACCCGTAAAACCCCAGAAGGCATATCTGAAAAACGGGAAAAGAATAATAATTGCAACCAGCGTAGCTACGGTAGCAGCCGTTTTCCTGAATTTATCTTTCAGCAATAGAAATACTTGTGGAAAAAGTAACAAACCAAGCAAACCCAGATAAAACGTTGGAGCTTCCATGTAATTGGTCCAGCCTTTGTAGTTATTTCCTGCCCCTAAAAGGTTGTTACCAAAAAAACGCGAAACAATAGTACCCGCCTGTAAGGCATCAACGGGTTGTAAAGGAGGGCGGCTGGTGAGGGTATCGAAATAAGATGACCCACCTGACACACGCGGACTGTTAAGCATCGTAAATATGTTAGCACCAAACATAATACCGCCCATAAGCAAGCCCAACAAACCCGAACCTATTAATTTGCCTATATTAATCAGATAAGTGTTTAGCTTTATATGCTCCTGAAAGAAATACCATGAAATAACATAAACAATAGAAAACTCACCAATAAGAAACAGGTTAAAAGGTTGGTCAATAGCAACAAGGGCTATGGCTATGGGCATATAATACCAGCCTTTGCCTCTTAACAGGTACTCTAGCGCAAATAACCAGAAACTTAGTTCCACGGCCCACCCTGTAAAGAAGTTAAACCAGCCTGAACTGATACTCAAAAAACCTGATAACCCATAAACAAGCCCGCCAAGAATACAAGCTAGCGCGCTTAATGACAGTTGTCTTAAATAGGCATAGAATAGCAAACCTGCGCTGATAAATTTTATAAATTCGACCAATGCGATTGAATATGGCAGGTTATCTTTCCCTAACAGATAAATAAGCCAATGAAACGGATTACCCAGATTAAAAGGAGCTACATACTGCCCCAACCCTTGCTGAAAAGACCATTTCGGAATGCCATCTTTTTCGATGGTCTCGATAATCATTTTAGCGAAGGCATAAATCTGGTTCAGTGTATCGCTACCTATATCTTTATAAAGAAATACCTTTTTACCTAGCAGAAAATCTTTAAATACCCAGAAATTGGCCAGTACTAAAAGCACTAGCAAGATATAAAATGAACTTTTATACGATAAAAAATCAGGAATAGGTGAAGGAGTAGCTACCTGTGGTGTATCAATAATTTCTTTTGCTGGTTTGTCTGCCTTCTGCGCGTATTTCTTCTTAGCCATACGAGATTGGGTATAAATAGGTTTGTTGCTACAAAAATAGCAAAAGCCTTGCCTAAATTACTACAAACAAGAAAAAAACAAATATTAACAAACAGTACCATTACCAGACAGTTTTCTACTTTCACCTATCTTTCCTTTAGCGTTTTCGTCCCTACTTCATTTTCAGCGAATAGCCTATTTGTGCATAAAAAGGAAGCAAAGGTTTCGTTCTAAAGTCCTGACTGATTACTTTCCCGACTTTAAGCGAGAGGTCGTGGCTTCGCCAGCTAAAACCGGCCTGCATACCATAATAGAAATTACCACCAGTTGCCGGCACATACCAGCCATTTTTAGCCGCAAAGTTCTCATTCATTAGTTCAGTATGCTTAAAATGCGTTACAATGGCCTTATCAAACCCTGTTTCACCTGCCAAAAACCACTTAGGTTTGTAATATCCTATTACGCCGGATACATCAGTACCGAAATTAGCTAACGTAACATAGTTATTTTCGAATCTTCTGAAAACACCTTGTATTCGGGTACTTAAATTAAAATCGTTAACCCTAACCCATCTTATCTGCCCACCTATTTTGGTTTTAAAATCATCACTGATAGTCTTGCCTGATGGCATGGAGTATTCTGCTGCAATTACCACAGGCAAAGATGTTTTCAATTGATAGCCATACGTTATGCCCACAGTTACGCCATATTCTAGCCCGATATTTATATTGGCAATGTGCCTATGCTGTTTTTGAAGGCTTGCCCAATTTAGAGTTTGAGCATTAATACTATTTACGCTTAAAAGGCTTAAAGCTAAAATCAATCTTACAGTTTTCATATTAAAGTTGGTTTAGGTATTTTAGTGCAATAGGATAAAAATTACTCCAGCCTGTTGGAAAACTGAGCATATCGTGCCCGGCACCGTTGATTTTCACCAAGTTTACATTTGGGTAGGCCGAGGATACCTTTTGTGCATGGGCCAAGCCATAAGATTTGTTACGCTCGCTATAAATAAAGAGTACCTTTTTCGTATAAGCTTTCAGATTTGTTGTCCAATCTGGTTTTTCTTTGTTTCCTGCTTCAAATAAGGCTTCCTGAATAATTGCACCACTACGCCAGAATGGCAAAGGGCCATCGTTCCCTAACGAACTTTCTGTCGATTCATCAGCCGAAGCCATGAGTGTAAATTTATAATCAAGTATAGCCTGTTCGTCTTGTTTTCCTGTAATAAACTGATCGAGGTAAGTAGCATCGTTAAGTGTCTCTGAAAGCAATTTGAAACTACGTGAGCGACCCACGTAGTCTATCACATCTTGCCAGATAAAGCCACCCGGTTCGGCTAAAATTGCTCCATCAACGCTTTTAGGGTAAGCATTGATATAAGCCGTTGCCAGCATAGCCCCCCATGAATGCCCCAGAAAATAAACTTTTTGGGTAGGCGATGTACGGTAATGGGCAATAACGGCGCTCAGGTCGTCGAACATGATTTGGATGGTGTAAGTATCTTTTGCATGACGCTTAGATAAACCTGAGCCTCTTTGGTCATAAAATACTACATAATACCCCTCGTTAGCAAATGCCTTGCAATTAAGCAGGTAACGATAATCACTACCGGGCCCACCATGCAAAATAATAAGCATAGGATTGCTCGGCTTCCCGAAGGTTTCGGCATGAAGCTGTGTATTATTAACAATAATAGAAGGGAGCGAAGGGTCTTGGTCTACTGTTTTAGGCACCAAATTACCCGCTTCGTTGATAGACAGCTCTTTCTGGCAGCTAACAAAAAAGAGTACCAATAGCATGGCTGAAATAATACTAAGTGTTCGATTCATTGTTTTGCTTTGTTTTTCAGCAAAGTTGAACCGCTAACAGATGCTAATCGCCCCAATTTGTAAGGTGGCACCTAATTTTATGCCGCTAAAGGTAATGAAATCTGAGCCAGATACTCTTTGGGCGACATTCCTAGAGTTTTCTTAAAAGTTCGGTTAAAAGAGGTCTTCGAATTGAAACCACAATCGAAAGCCAGCGAAAGAAGGGTATATTTTTTGCTATCATCAGCAAGCACAATTTCTTTGAATGCTTCAATGCGCAAATGATTTATGTAATCATAAAATGTTTTTTGTTCAAAAGAATTAATCACCTGCGATAAAGTATTCTGATGCACGCCAAGTTTTTCGGCCAGTTTCCCAAGAGTTAACTCAGGTATTTTGAATAGTTTCTCTGTTTGCATCAATTGTCTCAATTGCGTATGAATCAATAGAGCTTCCTCTTCTTTTAAAGCTGACTTCTGGTACTTTATTTTTTCGGTGATATGCTTAGGTTCAAAAGCTATTTGATTCGCGTATTGACAATTTTGTTCCATCCTAAAAGCATCAGAAGGCATAGAAACACCATAAGATAAAGCATAATTACTAAATACATTACCTTGTTTAACACCCACATAACCAATTAGTATTACAAATACAGACACAGAACCAAACGTGAGGGTGTCATTACCAATAATAACTACAATCCATATCACTGCAACTCCATACAGAAAATACCATATCCATTTCATATTCATTTTCTCAGCCATTTGCCATGAATCTTGTATTCGTGTTTTATGACGTGAAATCAAGTACCAACAAAGCGCTACATAAATAATTCCTGATAAAACAATAGCAATAAAAATAAACGTTGTTAACGATTCAAAACCAACACCTTGGTGTTTGTAAACAAATATTTTTTGTTCGTTCGATAAAACAAGAAAAGGTATCAAGGAAATATAAGCGGCCAGAGATGGTAGAAAATGAAGAAGCCATCTGGATTTACGTTGTGAATGAGGTATGTGTGAATGGATATATAAATACAAAAATGGACCATGCACCAATGGCATCGGAATTTCGAGCCCCAACAAATAAGGAAACTGAACATACTGCCCACTAAAATGTAAATAAAATAATTGCAGATGCAAGCCAATAAATACAAGCCAGACACTTAGAATTTTATCAGCACGTGATTTATTCTTTTTGCTAATGAGCAATATCGCCAAAAAGAATGTAATAGTAATTCCGATAAGGTAGAGCATTATATGAGTATGATTTGCTTTTATGACAATTTAAACAACATAAACCCCTAAATATTTATCTTTTATAACAAAAGGCTATAAAAACAAAAAGCACTTTCTTGCGAAAGTGCTTTTCTTTATGATGCTTCCTAATTCTAAGAATTAAGCAAGGATTTCAGTTACCTGACCAGCACCTACGGTACGTCCACCTTCACGAATCGCGAAACGAAGACCTTTATCCATAGCGATGGCGTTGATTAATTTCACTTCGATAGTGATGTTATCACCAGGCATAACCATTTCCACACCTGCTGGAAGAGTGATCTCACCAGTTACGTCAGTTGTACGGAAATAGAATTGAGGACGATATTTGTTAAAGAATGGTGTATGACGACCACCTTCTTCTTTACTTAATACGTAAACCTCAGCTTTGAAGTGAGCGTGTGGTTTAACTGAACCTGGTTTACAGATAACCATACCACGTCTGATATCGGTTTTCTCAATACCACGAAGCAATAACCCTACGTTGTCACCAGCTTCACCACGGTCAAGGATTTTACGGAACATCTCAACACCAGTTACAACTGATTTCAAGCCTTCAGCACCCATACCTAAGATTTCAACTGGTTCACCTGAGTTGATTACACCTGTTTCAATACGACCTGTTGCAACAGTACCACGACCTGTGATTGAGAATACGTCCTCAACCGGCATCAAGAATGGTTTGTCAGTTGCACGAGCAGGAAGTGGAATAAATGTATCAACAGCTTCCATTAATTGTTCGATAGTAGCAACCCATTTTGGTTCGCCGTTCAAGCCACCAAGAGCTGAACCTTGAATTACTGGGATGTTATCACCATCATATTTGTAGAATGACAACAAGTCACGGATTTCCATTTCAACTAGCTCCAATAACTCAGGGTCATCAACCATGTCCACTTTGTTCATGAACACAACTAATTGAGGTACACCTACCTGACGAGCCAAAAGGATGTGCTCGCGAGTTTGTGGCATCGGACCATCAGTTGCAGCTACTACAAGAATAGCACCGTCCATCTGAGCAGCACCAGTTACCATGTTTTTCACGTAGTCAGCGTGACCAGGACAGTCAACGTGAGCATAGTGACGGTTTGATGTTTGATATTCTACGTGCGCAGTGTTAATAGTAATACCACGCTCTTTTTCTTCTGGGGCATTGTCAATAGATGAGAAATCTCTTTTCTCTGCCAATCCTTTCTCTGAAAGTACCTTTGTAATGGCAGCTGTCAAAGTTGTTTTACCGTGGTCAACGTGACCAATAGTACCAATGTTTACGTGAGGTTTACTACGGTCAAAATTCTCTTTTGCCATGATTATTGAAGTCTAAATATTAGATTTATTACAAAATTAATTATTCACTTTGATGAGCCTTCTTGCAGAACAGTCGGATTGAACTAGTCAACGAAAGAAGAAACTCTTTTTTATTTCATCAAATCAGGTTTAATGCTGATTTTTTGCCTAAAACTTCTCTTCTTACTTTTAAAAGATTATCAACTAAGGCAGGATTACTTGATTGCAGTGTCCTGCTGTTGTTTTTCTTTTTAAGAAAAAGACTCTTTTCAGAGTTTTGAGCAGGGTTTAGCAGTATAACTGCTTTTGCTGGCTTCTTCCTTAACAAGAAACTGCTCTTTTCAAAGCTAGAGCCTTCAAGCAGGATTGAACTGCCGACCTCTTCCTTACCAAGGAAGTGCTCTACCACTGAGCTACGAAGGCATTTTCTATAAAATGCGAAAGACACTTTTTAAAGTGCTTATTGCTTTTCTGAGCGGGAGACGGGTCTCGAACCCGCCACCTATAGCTTGGAAGGCTATCGCTCTACCAAATGAGCTACTCCCGCTGATAAATTATTTTTCAACTTCACTTATTAGCTTGGAAGGTTACCGCAATGGAATTGTCGCTCTATTAAATGAGCTACTCCCGCTGATAAATTTATTGAATTAACATCAACCATGAACTCATTGTTGATATTTGTGGGGGCGGATGGATTCGAACCACCGTAAGCGTAAGCTAGCAGATTTACAGTCTGCCCCATTTGGCCACTCTGGTACACCCCCTTTTTTCAAAAAACCACACCTTCGGAACACTTATCAAAGAACAATCTTTCCGAATGGGAGTGCAAAATTACATTCTTTTTTTTAATTGTCAAATATTAGCACACAAAAAAATCAATTTCTTTTTATTTTTTTTTTGAAGCATCTTTTCGCACAAAAAAGTGGCAAAAAACTTACAATTTTTTGCCACTTTTTTAGGGTAATTATTTTTTATAGCCTTATGCCAATTGTCCAGGCTTGTAAACCTGAAGCATTTTTCTGGCTTGATTTAAATAATTCGTTTAAATCATACCGACCAAAAAATGTAATACCCCTCTTCTTCCCTATCTCTGCCGTCAGGCCATAACGGAAATCGTTTAAGCCATAACTATCTCTGTCAATTTCTTTCTTTTTGCTATCACTATATTTTAGTTTACGGTAACTTCCAACTCTATAACCAATGTAGCCACCAAGACCTATCTTGAGCTTAGCTTCCTCAAAGCCAAAATTAAACATAATTGGCAGGTTCAGGCTTGTAACTACTAATTTAGTACGATTTAAGTCTTTAGCAGATTTCAGAAACTCTATCTGTTCGGTTGCGTGGTCGATATAGTTATTTCCTTCAAACATGAAGTTATTCCACGATATTTCAGGCCCATAACTTAGAGCGAGGTCCATTTGTTTGCCATTGATAAGTGTGGCATTTCTGCGGAATGATAAAGCTATAAATCTCGAATTCCAAGTTTCAAGTTCGGGAACAGCCGCTGGGCCATTCGACCAGTTATTTAGCCCAACATAGAACCCGAAGTCGGAACGTGAGAAAAATCTACTGTTCCCTTCTTTCCCTTTAGTTTTTTTATAAGTAGACCGATTATCATCATCGTCGTCGTCATCATTACTATCAGAGCGGCTCCAGTGTTCGTCATTACCATTGCGTAAGGTGTCTCTTTTCCCTAGTTGGCCTCTTACATCACGCGCTACTATTTTAACATTTCTGCCATCACGGGCTATCACCAGAATTGTGTCCTGTTTTTCGCCCGACTGCCCAAGAAGCATAAAGGCTTTTTTACGTTCGGCGGAGTCTACTCCGATGCTTTTAAGCACATTATCCAGATTAAGGTTGCGCGGTAAATCAAAGTCTGTTTTGCTTGCAGCATAAACCGTTACACGCTTCTTAACGCCGCGGTCAGTAAACTCAACAATAGTAGTATCTTGTTTGTACGATGCTTTTACTGAAAGACCTCCTAATATTAGTAAGAGTATGAGTCCTAGTCTTTTCATTATTTTATCTTAAAATTATATTCACGTTTATTTTTCTATGTTTCTGAGTACTACTCTCTTTTTTGTATTCTGCCTATTCTGCGTTGTACGTAATCTCTTACATCTTCGCGTTCTTCTTTCAATAAGCCTTCGTCAACTCTGGCAACAACATCTTTTACACCTAGTTTCTTTAGGTCTACTTTCTCACCGTACTTAAAGTGCTTGTATTCTCCGTATAATTTTGCCAGAAAAGATTTCTCTTTTTCGGCTTTTTCTTCCGCTAGGCTTTCTGTTTCCGTAACGGCTGCCAGTGTATTTTCCTCAACCGGATCAATAATAAGCGTAATAGGTTTGCCAATATTATATTTACCTGCTACTACATTTTTGTTGGCAGATGATTCAGCCAGAACAGCCGAATTTTTGCTAGCTAAAGCCTGTAAAGGTGTTGTATCTGTAACTTGTATAGATGCAAGTGATTGTTGCATTTCTTGTGGTTTCTGTATTTCAGGCACAGAAACTTTTTCATGTATTTCTGCTGGCTTTGTTACCACAGCCTTATTAGCTGCTAGTGTTGTTTTGCTACTTAGCTGAGTAGGTGTTGCATTGTTAGTAGCTGGCATCTGTTTTGTTTCGGCACTAGCTACTGTACTGCTTGTTGCCTGATTATCTGACAAATTCGCTTTCGTGTCATTGGCCGATGAGGCGGGTTGTTTAACGGCATCAACCTGAGTAGGTTTGTTTGTATTAACTGCTACCGACGAGTCAGTAGTGTTATTCTGTAATAGAACCCCTATGGTTAAAGCTGCTACAACACTGGCAGCGGCTGCATAATAAGGCCAGTTGCGATAAATGGCAAATACTCCTCCCCGACGCTTGCTTTGTTTTTCCTGCAAACGCGCCTGAAATTTCTCAAAGGCTTTCTGAGAAGGCTCCTGGCGGTGTTCTGCCAGTTTTTTGGCAAATAGGTCGTCAATCGGATGTTTTTTCATTTTTATAACTGATATTTTCATGTCCCCTACCGAATCTGTCGGCACGCCCATAAGGGGGAATTTCTAAATTACATTTTTTTCCAACTTCATTAACTTACTTTGCAAAATAGCTCTTGCTCTGCTTAACTGAGATTTCGAAGTTCCTTCCGAAATACCAAGTAACTGGCCTATCTCTTGGTGGTTATAACCTTCAATTGCATAAAGATTAAATACCATCCGGTAGCCCTCAGGCAATTGTTCTATTAATTTTAGTAAGTCTTCTGCATCTAAATCAGTACTAAAGGCAGCATCGTTGGGCTCTTCAACAGCATATTCCAAATCTACCTCTATCACTTTTTTACTTCTGACATACATTAAGGCTTCGTTAATCATGATTCTTCTGACCCACCCTTCAAAACTACCTTGAAAAGTAAATTGGTCTATTTTATCAAAGATTTTCATGAATCCCTCAATCATTACATCTTCTGCCTCCATTTTATCTCCTACATAACGACTACAAACAGCCAGCATTTTCGAGGCGAATTTCTCATATAACCGAGTTTGCGCCTTTGGGTCTTGCCGCTGTACGGCCTTTGCAAGGTCGTATTCGTTAGTGAATAAAGATAAAATTCTTGTCATAAAATCATACGTTCATAAGCAAGATGCAAAAAAGTATTGAAAGGGTTGCGTCAATAGTAAAAAAATCTTGACAAAGTTAAAATAAACCTCTCGGGTACAAGTTATTAGCCTTAAAATATGGCACTTATTGGCTACAAACAGACTGACTTTAGCTTTTGATTAATAAATTACACTTAGGTAATTAATTGATTATAAACCTATTGCCACCGTAAACAACCAATCTCACCAATAAGTTTTATATTTTTTTTTACTTTTTTTTGGGAGTTTGGTACAATGCTTGTACTTTTGCACTCCCAAATGGTCCTGTGGCCGAGTGGCTAGGCAGAGCTCTGCAAAAGCTTCTACAGCGGTTCGAATCCGCTCGGGACCTCAAAACGCAAACGCAATTACCTCTTTAGCGAGTAATTGCGTTTTTTGTTTTCTCATATCTGCACCTAGCCTCTTTGTTGGGCATTTACATAATATAATTCTCAAAAGCTTTAAAATTTTTAGAAGCCCAAACCAGCAAGGAGTTTTTGCCCTTAGGCAGATTAAGTTTTTTTACAATATTAGCTCGATGCCCTTCAACCGTTTTTTCTGAAATAAACAATAGCTCTGCAATCTGTTTATTTGTTTTATTTTCGGCCAGTAGCCCTAAAACCTTTTTTTCTGCAAATGTTATTTTAGGCACAGTAGTAAAGTCAGAATCCTGATTAATAAAGAAAGTCATTTCTATTGTTTGGGTTTTAAACTTTTCTCCGTTCAGTACCTTTCTGATACATGTTTCAAGGTCATTCTCATTATTATCTTTCAAAATAAAGCCTTCCACACCCAGTTCACGGGCTTTGTTATAAATGCTTATTTCTTTGTGCATGGTTAATAAAATAACTTTTGTAGGGATTTTATTGAGCCTGATTTGTTTCAGTATTTCGAGGCCGCTCATACCGGGCATATTAACATCAAGAATAGCAAGTATCGGGTGCTTTTGCATAATATGATTATATGCAATAATGCCGTTGGTATAAGATTCTACGTTGGTATATCCTATTGAACGGACAATATTTTTAACTCCCATGGCAAAAATGGGGTGGTCTTCGGCAATAATTATTTTCAGCATGTTGTTTTAGGTATATAAATAGTTATATTAGTTCCTCTTTCAGAAGACTCAATGTGACATTCGCCCCCAATAATTTTAGCCCTGCTCAGAATATTATGCAAACCAAACGAGCGTTTGTCTTTCAATATCATTGTTGTATCAAAACCTTTACCATTGTCTTCTACTTTAACTAATATTTTTTTTTCATCTTCCTGTATAGTTATTTTAGCAGCGTGTGCCGAAGCATGTTTTACAACATTGTTGAGGGTTTCCTGAATTATTCTGTAAAGGTGTAGTTCATTGGCTGACGTTAAGGAGCCTTTATAAGAGGTTTCGAATGATACCCATAAATTATGTGTATGATGAAACATATCAATAGCCCCCTCGAGAGTAGGTATTAAACCTATTTCTTCAAAAAGTGCCGGATACAGATTTCGACTGAGGCTTCGTACATTTTCTATAATTTTATCAACACTCGGGCGCACCTCTGTAAAAGTCGACTTCAACATGAGTAGTTCGTAGCTGATACTATCGTGCAGGTCGGCAGCTATGCGCCGGCGGTCGTTCTCAATGTCTTCCATTAAGGCTTTCGAAAACCATTGTTCTCTTTCGTTCTGTTGTTTTAGTACCTTGTTTTTTTGTCGCTGAATATACAGCAAGAAACCTAGTATTATCGTAATCAACAGTAATAGCAAAAACCCAATCAATCGCTTATTATGGGCCAGTTCTTCCTGCTGTAATTTGATTTGCTGTTCTTTTTTTTCTGAGGCATACCTTATTTCTAAATCAATTATTCGCCCTTCATTGCTTTTTCTATGAATAAGCCCCTGTAAATTATTAGCTTCTTGCAGATACCCTATTGCTTCTTTATACACCCCTTTATGAAAGGCATTTTTATACAGGAGTTTATTTACTTCGAGTGCTTCGAGCAGCAGCCCGTATTCTTTAAAGTTATTGGCTAGTTTTTCAAGTTTTCGGGTGTCTTGTATCGCCCCGTTTTTCTTTAAATCATATTGGCCCTCAATAAGAGAAACTTCATTTGTATAATCTTCATTACCCGTTTGTCGGGCAAGTCGTTGAATCGTACTTAAATACGGGCCAATACCTGTTAGCCACCCCTGCTTGCTAAACAAAAACTTTTGACACTGCAACAGGGCATTATCAAACACCAGAACAGAATCTCTGTTTTTAAGTGTTTTTATTTCTTCATTAACTCTGTCGGCCTCATGAATAAACTTGAGTGTATCGGAATCGAAATTAAAGACGGTCTTGATATAATTCACCTTAAAGTCGAGATATATTACAGAATCCTTATCTTTCAAAGACACACTCATGGCCTTATTAATATATGTCTGATACTGCGGATAACTGTAAATATCCTGAAAACAGTTAGCAATATTGGCATACACTACCCCCAGATTAACGTGGTCGTTCTGTAATTCGTAAAGTTTTTCGGCTTTCAGGTAATGCAATAAGGCTTGTTTGAGGTTATTCTCGCTGTAATATACGTTTCCCAGCACCATTTCGGTATTGGCTTGCAGGAGTTTATTCTGGTTTTGGTTTAGCACAATACTCTGCTGCAAAAACCATTTGGCAGAATCGTAGCTGGCAGCCACCCTGTATTGCAATCCTAATGAATAAAGAATCTGGGCTCTTGCGGCATCTGGTCTTTTATTAGGCTTTTTGTTCAGGAACTGCTGCCCTAAGTTTACAAAAAGGGTGTCGTACTGGTAGGTAGGAATCACATTAGCAAAATCTACCAATAATCTTTGGCAACTGTCGGTTAGTTCTTTTTTTTGGTAGTTTTTGTACGTATCAAATAGTACTTTATGATAGGTTTTATCTGTATAATTATCAGGATTTGCAATCCAGACGGCAGTTGAGTCAGATTTAACAAGTGTATTTTCTTTTTGGCATGCAACAAAGCTAGTAGCTAACAGCAAAGCTATTTTTAAAATTCTCATCTAGGTGGTATAGGGTAATTAGCTTTAAAGTTAAAAAATATAGGGGTTAACCCTTATATTTTTTAACTTTTTTTGTGTCTAGGTTTGTAGGCTCAAGGTGATTCCTGAAAAACCTGTAAAAGAGTAAGGAAAAGAAGTAATATAATTATTTTGCCGTGTCAAAACCATCTTTCATTGCCCGCGCCAGCATTGGCATCAAACAAGTTTTAGCTGTATATCCAGATGCCTTATTATTAGAAGTAGATGCCTGGAAAACCGAAGGAACTACACTGAATCCTGACGATTTAGACAAAATGAGAATTGTGTTCGCTTATAAGAACATCTTTTCAATTACAATCGAAAACATTTCTTTCGATACTTTTGCCCAACCTGTTTTACATAAAGAGCCGTTTTCTGAAGACATCGTTATAACAAAATGGCCTCTCAAAATGGACCTCCCACAAGCATTGGAATTGGTACAAAAAGCAAATTTAGAGCAACAATTCAGCAACGTTACCCTCCGACACCCACTTTCGCAGCATCGTACTCATACGCTTTATATTATAGGCACCAGCCCGATGCAGCCTTATATTACGGTTGATACTGTTACAATGGAAGTAAAAAAAATGCAGCAAATGCTGGGCGAACAATGGTTTAGTGTCAACATTTGTGTGTATGGCGTTTCTATCAAAGGTACTACCAATGTAGTACATGGTTCGAGTAGTATTCCTAAGACTGTCGATTTCCCAGATGGTAAATGTACCGCTACTAGTAAATTCACCTCTGCTTCATGGTCTGTTGCCGTGGGTACTGAGGGAACTATCGAACTAAAAGAAAACATCACCAACGGGCAAGTTATCTGTAAAATACATTGGGACTCGCCGTCGGTTGGCGAAAACAAATTCTATCTGACAGACCAAAACTCGGGCTACAGTTGTGAAATTACTGGGTCCGGTAACGCGGGGCAATCGACGGGTACGCTGGGAGCTTGTTCAATGAATATCTCTAAACTTTAATTTTTATGGCCAAAAGTATAGAACAAGGAGACAACGAATTAGTTGCGCTCAGGCCTAACAATGCCTATAGTCTTTATAAAATTGGTACACCCGTCAGATACAATGAGGTACTCGACACCGCCGAAATCTTTGATTTAGACAAACTAAACGGAGCTAAGCTGCTTGATTTTCAGAAAGGCTCAAGTGAAAAAATATACTCTTCCGAGAATACTTTCAACGAAACCGAAAGTAGCTGGGCTCTTGGTTTGGGGGTTAGCACCAAAATAAACTTATCAACCTGTGCCATTGAAGCTAAATATTCGATGGTTACGGCACGAGCCAGCCTGACAAGCGAAACCCGCGAGAAAATTTTTATGCTTTACAAATTTGACAACGGAATTGTAAAGCTAAACTACGGCGCAGCCAATAACGATAAAATAGTGGCTGCGCTAAAACAACCTGTGGCCGATTTATACTGGAAAATAGTTTTAGAGTCAGGTTCTTTTGCTGAACGAATCAGGGCTTATGATACCTTTATTAATACCTACGGAACAGGCTGTATTGTCAGGCTTGATTTAATTTCGTATTCGGCCGCCCAGATTGTTTATGAACACTCTAAAAGCAGCAATAAATCGAAAGACCAGCACCAGCTTACTTTTGGTGCTACATTTCAGACAGCTACTTCGATTAGCAGCTCGGTTAATTATCTGAAAGAAGCCTCAGAAAAAAACGCAAGCCTGAATTTCTCTGCGTATCAGGACACCTACCCTGTTGACTCAACCACCGCTACATGGGTAAACGACTTGTTTAAAACAGCGGTTGACAACATTATAAAAAAGGATTGGGCCAATGTAAAAGCACCTGAAAAAGACCCAAGCCCGCCGGCTATTCCTGAGCCGCCCAAAATAGACCCTAAGGTAAGCAACGAAGCTGCTTTTGACAGCCTGCATAAAAGCTTTGAAGAGCTTGAAAACAACCGTAAATTTCTTCAGGGTATCAAGATGTATAACATTGCTACTAAAGAAATAAAATACATTGCAGACTCCGACAAGCAAACAAAAAAAGCACAGGCCGAAGAAGACCGTAAAAAAGCCATTGCCCGAATTAATGACATGGATAAAAGCTACCTTATCAGGCTGGCTATTAATCTTGACTACATTAAAAAGAACGATGTCTCTGAGCCATATTTGTACGTTATCCAGAAAATAGAAGGCATTGACCTTGAAGTAGCCTTAAATGCTGTAAAAAGCAATCTGGTTAGTTTACTTAACGACCCCGCTTTTGCAACCAATGAGGCCATGGATAACTTTGTAAAAACCCTAAAAGGTGACGAGATAAAAATGGTTAATACTTATGCCAATCTTTTAATCTCTTACAGCAAAGAACTTGACCTTATTGTTGAGGAATTAACCAGAGCCAAAAATCTTTTCGATAAAACATCGGCATCAAGCAGTTTGCTTTTATCGGTTAATCTGCCCTCCATCCCTGTAACAGAAGCACAGTTTCAGGATTTGGTTCTGCTGATTCAAATGAAGAAAGACTGCCTAAATACGACTACGCTCAAAGACTACAAACAAGAACTTGCCAGAATAAAAGAGAATTTCTATACGCTAAAAATAATACAGGATATCCTGACTATTGAAAACGCTTAAAGCCTTTAACCATCATGGAAAAACTAAAAACATCTCCTTATGATACCTACGTAGTAAAGGGTTTTCAATATAAGAACTGGGAAACTGTATTGAACCTCAGCAAACCGTCTATTACTGAAGACTTCACGGGTACTAGTAGCTATTTAGCCAAACTTAATATCTATATGATTACCCGTCAGCAGTTTTTGTCTTACCTGAAATTTTTCTCAAGTTATAGTATTACCTATCAGCAAATGCACGACGAATACTATGACTTTTGTCTTGAATTGAATAGTAGTATTACCAACTATCTGGACAAAGGAGAATACAAGGATATTATAAACCGTTATAACACGCTCATTAAATCATTCTATGGGCTGGTAAAGAAATCCTCGATACCTAGTCTTGAAAAACTGTATAAGACGTTTTTCAAGAACTATGAGTATTTTAAAAATTTCAGAATTGGTTATTCTTGTATTTTCAAAGACAAAAAAGACGGCCCTGCTTATTACGCCAACACAGTTGGCAGCAAATACCCCATTATAACTAGCACACCGGGTCTTTTCTGTGTTGAATTTAATGAATACAAAAGTCTGGTCGATAATTTCAGACTTTATCCGTTTATTCCGCTGGATGTCAATCCTGACAACCCAGTTTTAAAGCTGGCTATTTTTGGTAACGAAAAATGGGTTTCACCAGTGCAGTTTATGTTCCCATACAGAAACTCAGAAAAACCTAATTATAAGTTTTCGGTCAATAGTTTTGAAATTTCAAAAAGTATTAAGGATTTGAATATCAAAGTAATTGAGGATATGCCAATAGAAATAAAAGTTGATTATTATTATTTTAATGGCAGGTTGTACCCAGCATCGAGCGAAAAAACAAGTGGTTTTTTAACAATATACCAACAAACTGCTACGAAAGAAACAATGAGGGGTATTCCCCTATTTGACTTTGGCCCCGAATGGGTTGCGCAGCCTATGTAATACGTTTGTTTGGGTAAGTTTACTTAGCCAGCCGGAGGTAAGTCTCCTGCTGGCTTTTTTATTTGTCTGGTTCAGGTGGGTTTTCATTATGCTTTTACTGAAAAACAAACCAATGTTTTCAAGAAAACCCATAACCTGCAAATATTTTTATTTAATCAGGCTTTTTCTAATGCCTACTTTCTGCTATTTTGGTTTATTATTCTGTATTTCTTCTTTGCCAGTTTTATAAGCAGCTAATTGTTAAGCAACGCACCTCATGGAAAAATTAAAATATTACTTTAGCGCAATGGGTTTTAACGATAATGATTTGGAGAAGATTGTGGCTGCTTTTAAACTCCAGCATTTCAAAAAAAATGAATCTTTCGTGGAAGAAGGCAAAACAAGCCGATACATTGGCCTTGTTGATAGTGGTATGTTTCAGTATTACGTGCTGATAGACGGCGAAGAACGAACTACCTATATTTCTATCGAAAATACCTTTATTGCCTCAGTACTAAGTTTTGTAGGCGAAATACCCGCGCTAGAAAATATAAGAGCTTTAACAGACGGAGCCATTTTTCTGATTAGCCGAGTGAACCTGAAAAAGCTCGTCAACGAAATTCCGCTCTTTAAAGATTTTTACATTAATCTTCTGGAGCAGTCAATTTGTGGTATAGATGCCACCCGCCACGACCTGATTGTATTGAGCGGTGAACAACGTTATGAAAAAATGCTTAGAGAAGAACCCCACCTACTACAAAGAATACCGTTACAATACTTGGCCTCTATGCTTGGTGTAACACCCCGCCACCTTAGCCGCATAAGAAATAATATACGCTAGGGCTTCTTTTTAGACATTTGTCCAGTAAAAGCCTTTTTCTGCACCCGAACTTTGCATCGTCACATTAAACAAACGACGATATGCAACATTTCAACAATATTTTAAATACTTATGGATTATTAGTAGTCATTATATTTTCATGCGTACTTTCATCTTGTACGCTCCGCCCACAAGCATGGCAGCCGCAGCCCAAACCAGCCTTTGAAGGCACAAGCACGCTTAACGAGGCCCTGCTTCAATCTCAGAAAATCAGCCTGAATGGTTGGTATGGCCCCGAAGATATTATCTTTGATAAAGCGGGGAATCTGTATTGTGGCGTTCATATTGGGGCAAATAATTTTAATGATGGCAAAATCTTAAAAATTGATACTACGGGCAAAATCGAAGTTTTTTACGATGCTCAATCTTGGGTAGCTGGCCTTCATTTTGATTCAGTAGGGAATCTGGTTGCTTTGAGCCATAAAGAAGGGCTTATTCGCATCAGTCCTGATAAAAAAGTAACCCTTTTAGCTGACAGAGACGAAAACGAAAACCCTTTTCTGATTCCTAATGGCTTAGATATTGCTTCAGACGGAAAAATCTATTTTTCAAATACTTCTGATATTGCTCCTTACACCATTCAATATGGTCGTAAAGTAATTCTTGAAATGAAGCCCATCGGCGGTTTCTACTGTTATGACCCAAAAACAAATCAGGTTAAGACCCTTATACGAGGTACTTATTTTGGAAATGGGGTAGTTTTATCAAAAGACGAAAGCTACGCTTTACTGGTAGAAACAACCAGATACAGAATACTGAAATACTGGCTTAAAGGAGAGAAAACAGGCCAAATTGAGATTTTCATTGATAATCTTCATGGATTTCCGAACGGAATTTCAATCAGAGAAGATGGCTCCTATTGGCTTGGTTTTACTACAAAACGAAACGATGCGCTAGATAAAATTCATTCTAAGCCCGGCATGAAAAAGTTAATCTATGCTTTACCAGAATTTATGCAACCCAAACAGGAAAAATTCGGAATGGTTATGCACATTTCAGCAGATGGCAAAATACTTCAATCATTCTTTGATACTCAGGGTAAAATCATGCCTGAAGCCGGAGCCGTAAAAGAACATAACGGGTACCTCTATATAGGCGGCGACGTACTTCCTCATATCGGCAAATACAAACTTTAACATTCTCAAAAAATTACTCCTGTTATCTGGCAATCAGCCAGATACATGGCAGAGCTATGTCTTAATTTTTAATTTAATATCTAAATAATTACAAAAATGAACACAAAACAATTACTCGTTTTCTTATTATTATTTGTTTCAGGTACAGCTTTTTCACAAAGCAAATTCTCGGCAAACGAAATCAGTATTAATGGTTTCCGCAACCCGTCGGTTGGGTTAGAGTACCGTCGTCATCAGGTTTCTGTTCATGCAGGCTACTACCCCACTGCTTTTAAATCTGGCGAAAACACTAATTTTTTCAAGGCAGGAGTAACACTCTGGTTTCTGCCTGTGGGTAAAAAAGAAAATCCCTCATCGTTCTACGCCGGAGCCAACTATCTGCGCGGATTCAGCCGCGACTACGAAGGCAAAAACGCCTTAGGTGTTGAAGCTGGTTTCAGATGGATGATTTGGAAAGGATTAAATTTCAGAATCGGTGGTATAGCCGTAGCAGCAAAAGGTGAAAGCCTGAAGATAAATCCGACACCCGGCCTAAGTTATTCTTTCTTCTTTTAAAATACTTTTATCAATGAAAACTATCTTAGGAACGGGTCAGCTAGGGCTTACAATTATGGAGACTTTACTCCGTAATAACCCAACAGAAAACATATTATTAGTGAACAAACAGGGGAGATTAAACATCAATCTCCCCAAAAATGTAAAACTTATCGGGGCAGATGTAACCAATAAACAACAACTGGAAAACATTGCTCGGGAGTCAGAAGTGATTTTTAGTTGTACAGATGTACCTTATCAACTCTGGGCCGAGTTTTATCCGGCCGCTGCTTCGGCGCTAGCTTTTGCACTTGAGCAAACATCGGCTAAACTGGTATTTGCCGATAACCTTTATTCTTATGGAAATGTAAGGGGGCAGGAAATGACCGAAAGTATGTCTCATACAGCTACTTCTAAAAAAGGGCAGATAAGAGCTTCTGTTATTAAGACTTTGTTACAGGCCAATAAAACAATAAGTAATCGGGTGGCTTTTGTTAAAGCTGCCGATTTTATAGGCCCAAGAATACACAAGGGGGTTTTTAGTCTGAATTTCCTGGAAAGGTTACATCAGGAGCACACCATTATGTTAGCTGGTAGCTTATTGCTTCCTCATACTTTTACTTACATCAGAGATTTTGCCACAGCCATGATTAATGTCGGAACTGCTAATGATACTTTCGGACAAATATGGCATGTTCCTAATGCTCCGGCCCTGAACCTGAACCAGTGGATTAAACATTTTGAAGCAGAAACAGGTAAAAAAGCTAAAGTTATGATATTACCTAAGTTTGTTGTCAGGCTAGCCGGTTTGTTCGACCCTTTACTGAAAGAACTTTACGAACTGGCTTACCAGTTTGAATATCCGTATCTGGTCAGCCATCACAAATATGTAAGTCGTTTTGGTAATCATTATACTAATCATTTAACTATCATTCAGGAAACACTCCAATGGTATCAATCTCTCCAAAAAACAACATGAAAATAAATCATATTATCGGGAGCTTCTTAATTGCGGGTGCAATTGCGGTTCTTATTCCATATACCTTGCTAACCATTATTTTTCAATATCCTGATATTTTGCGTGAAGAAACCTCTGTTGTATTGACGAGGTTTCATGAGGGCGGAAAAACCTTAATCTGGACATGGTTTGCTTTTGCCATTACAGGTATTCCGCTGATTCCTGCCTATATCATGATTGGCCAGAAATATGAAAGTAAAGCTCCGCTTGTGCGTGTAGCAACCATTATAGGGGTTATCGGGCTAATAGTGCAAATGATTGGCCTTTTACGCTGGACATTCGTTGTGCCTATTTTTGCTGAGACCTTCGTGAAGGCCACAGACGAAGCCACCCGCGCAGCGGCTGTGGTATCGTTCAAAACCATTCATCAGTTTGGGGGTGTTATTTTGGGAGAATATCTGGGGCAATTATTTACCATTATCTGGACAATCCTTATTTCTTTTTCCTTTGCCCAGTTAAAGCTGTTTCCGCGATGGGTAAACCTCTTAGGCTATATAAGCTCGGTTATTTATTTAATGGCTCAGGCCGAATTATTTGCCACCATTATGCCTGATTTTCCGGTGTGGAACATGGCAGGTTTTATTGGCAGCACACTCTGGCTGGTATGGCTGATTATTGTGGGTATAATGTTTTTCCGAATCGAAAAAACACACGCATAAATACACTATGCCTTAAAATAAAAAAAGTGTTGCCAAAAACAGGCAACACTTTCCAACATATTTAAACGTATTACTAACCTTTTTTTCTCTTTGTTGGTTTTGTCTTTTCTTTCTCTACTGTTACACCGTTAGTAGTAACTGTGTATTTTAAATCACAGGTACCATCTCCATAATCGACAACTTTTGAATCGCCCGTGAAAGGCTTGATTTCGATAGTTCCGCTCACAGGAAAACCTCTTGATTCCTGACAGGCGTATTTCACAACTAATGTTTTGGTAATATTGGCCGTAAACTCGGTACCATCACTTGACTTGGCATTGGTACTACCCGTAGTTTGTGACTCATCGTCATCTTTTGTGGCAGTCCCTTTGTTATCAACAGTACGTTTCTTTGTACTGGTGTAGGTAATTACCTTATTTGTATTAGTATTGGTAATTGACATATTGGTAAGTTTCTCACTGGCAGTTGCTTTGCCATTTGCTACGGTAGTAGTAATGGTATGCGAACCATTCAGAATGAGCGTGTCTCTCTTCAGATTTTCATAATTGACAGTACGTGTAAGCGTACCTGAAAAACCTGAATCGGGTTTAACAGGCATTGTGATAGTCAGTTTTCCGCCAACGGCTTTGTCGTCGCAGGTACTTACTCCAGTGTAATCAAAAACAATGGTAATAAGATTATTGGCAACGGTTTTGGTTACGTTTGCGCAATCATCGTCAAGCTTTCCTTTCCAGGGCCTGTCCCAGCCTGCACCTAGTATCGGGAAATGCCCCCCCCCGTTAGGATGCCCTTTATCGTCGGCACCGGTTTCACGGAAATTCCGCCCACCAAAAGGCAAAAAGGTAATGTCATCAACCAATTCGTAGGCATCTTCCGACTCATCCTGAATAGTCTGGTTATCGGCTACAACAGCTGCTGCCTGCGAATCCGGCGTAAGAGAATCACTCGTCATGTCTTTGTTACAGGCTGTAATCAAAAACCCTAAGGCCAGACTAAGCGATGCCATTTTTAAAACATTCTTTTTCATCGATTTTAGATAGTTTTTTAGTAGTGAACAAATAAAGATTTGTGTACACTTCTACTCATAATTAGCGAAACATTATTTAAATAATTACCAGAACTATACACAATGACGAATCTCTTAAAGAAAAGGGTTGCACCAGATGTATTAAAATATTTGAAATGATATTTTTAATTAATACGAGGCAGGATTTCACAAAAATTGTACTTTGTTACTGAATGATATTTCTAAACAAAGTTTGTTTTGGAAATACTTGGCGATATGCTTTATTTTTGCAAATGGAACAACAATCTGATAGTATATTCTCTCTCCAATACTGGCTTCTCTGCATAAGTTCACTGGTTTTCTTTGCAAGTTTTAATATGCTTATACCTGAACTGCCTGATTATTTATCAAAATTAGGAGGGGCAGAATACAAAGGTCTTATCATTAGTCTTTTTACACTTACCGCAGGGTTTTCGCGTCCTTTTAGCGGGCGTCTCACCGACCGTATCGGCCGTGTTCCTGTAATGGCTTTTGGTTCTCTGGTTTGCTTCGTATGCGGGTTCTTCTATCCGTTGGTAACTAGTATTTACCCGTTCTTGTTTTTAAGATTAGTTCATGGCTTCTCGACAGGTTTTAAACCTACCGGAACCGCCGCTTATATTGCTGATATTGTTCCTGCCAACAGACGCGGCGAGGCTATGGGAATGCACGGCTTAATGAGTAGCTTCGGAATGGCGTTCGGCCCGGCTTTAGGTAGCTGGATAGCCGATACTTTTTCGATGAATGTGCTGTTTTATGTTTCTTCTATGTTTGCGCTTATTTCAATTGCTATTTTATATAACATGAAAGAAACTCTGCCACAGAACCAGCGTGAGCGTTTTTCGGCCAACTCGTTAAAAATTAAACAAACCGATATTTTTGATGAAATGGTTTTGCCTGCTGCTACTGTTATGTTTCTGACATCGTTCAGCTTTGGGGCAATTGCAACGCTTTCGCCCGACTTAAGCAAAAGCATTGGTTTGCATAACAAAGGTTTATATTTTCTGATTTATACGTTAGCTTCTTTGTTTATCCGTTTTGCAGCGGGTAAGGTTTCTGATAAAAACGGCCGGATTCCGGTATTACGCTGGGGTTGTTTTGCCTTGATTATTGCCATGGGTTTTACAGCTTTTGCACATAATATTTACCTGTTTATAATAGCTGCTGTTTTCTTTGGCATTGCGCAGGGGGTGCTCTCTCCTATTTTACAAGCATGGACTATTGACCTATGCGACGAGAACAATCGCGGACGAGCGTTGGCTACCATGTATATTTGTATGGAAGCCGGTATTGGTTTGGGAGCTTTTTTATCGGCCGAGATTTACCACAACGTTATCAGCCGAATGCCTTATGCTTTCTTAATTATGGGAAGTCTGGCAATTCTGGCCTTTATTTATCTGTTTTCAGGAAAAGTGCGCCGCATGAAATTAAAAGAGGCCTTCTAAAACCATAGCTGGTTGAGCTTACCTATATAGACATCTGGCAGGTTTCCGGCTAGATACGCCTTTATATGTTCGCTTACATTCGGGTAAAGATGTACCTTATCAAGGTCAGCTATCTTTATCCACTCAACTGCCAATGCAGAAGTATGCACTGGATTCAAGACAGGTATACCTTCGGTTATTTTACCTTCAAAAATAAAATGAATAGTTTGTTTATGGTGTTCAGGGAAATGCACCTCCCCTACCATAATCAAGTCGCCTATACTGGCTTTTACTGATAGCTCTTCTTCCAACTCCCGCGAGAGGGCATCGGCCAGAAACTCACCAAATTCAAGATTTCCTCCGGGAAGATTGTAAACATCCTGACCACCATAACAGTAATGCATGGTCAGGATACTATCATCTTGTATGATTAAAACAGCGGGTCTGATTTTCATAGCTATTCTACTCAAAGTGGATTCATGGATAATAATAGGTATTTACAACAAAACACAAGTTATTTAAACGCCGAGTCATAAAACTTATCTGCGTCTTTCTTTAATTTAATTAACGATTCTTTGTGGATATACATCATGTGTCCGGCTTCAAAATAGGTAAAATTTACGTTTTTCTTTTGTTCAGGGCGCAACATCATGTGATTAAAAGTATATTCGGCTGCAAAATAAGGCGTAGCCAAATCGTAATACCCTGCGGCAACCCATACCTTTAAATACGGATTTTTCGACATTGCCTGACGTAACGTTTCGCTCACATTCAGATACTTGTTCTGCACATTATTGTAATTCCAGGGTTGTACTCTACCTGTTAGAATCAGATAAGGCAAATCGTTTTCATACTTTAACTCCTGACGAAGATAATGGTTGATAGTTCCCGAATAAGGTCCTGAGATGGTGGCATCAAGGCTTGGGTCAAACTCGTAGCGTTCTCCGGCGTTGTCGTAGTCAGTACCTGTAAACCTTCCGTCCAGACGGCCTGCGGTTTTACCTTCGTCACGTAATAGTTCTTTCACAAACCGACTGATTTCTATACGGTTATTGGCACGTTTTATATATTCTTTCGACAAGCCCGTAAATTTGCTTAGTTTTTCGGTAACCATTGTTTGTTCGGCTTCAGTTGCCATATCTCCTTTCATTAATACAGTTGAGTATTCGTTCAGAACGAATTTTTCAACCTCCCGAAGTGTTTTTTGCAAATCGGCCTGATACTCAGGAGCTATTTTTTTATGATACCATGCCATGGCTGTATAAGTAGGCAGAAAAAGCTCGTACGGCAAGTCATTGCCTTTATCAAAAAGGGCTGTCTGAAAATTCAGGATGGAAGAAATCAAAGCAATACCATTGATATACATATTGTATTTGTCTTGCAGGTAGCCCGATAAACCCGCTGCTCTGGTAGTACCGTAGCTTTCGCCTGCCAGAAACTTAGGAGAACCCCAACGGCCATACTTGGTTGCGTGTAAACGAATAAACTCTCCTACCGCCTCAATATCTTCTACATAACCCAGAAACTGACGCTCATTTTCCCCTTGAACTGCTCGGCTATAACCTGTATTCACGGGGTCAATAAATACCAGATCGGTTTTATCTAACCAACTGTATTCGTTATTTACATAAGAATATGGCGGAGCCAGAGCTTCTCCCTTGTCGCTCATCGGAATACGTTTGGGGCCTATACAGCCCATGTGCAGCCACACCGAGGCCGAACCCGGGCCACCATTGAAAGTATAGGTAACAGGGCGTTTAGTTACATCACTTACGCCATCTTTTGTATAAGCTATAAAGAATATATTTGCTTTGGGTTTGCCGCTTTCATCTTTTAAAACCATGTATCCTGTGCGGGTAGTGTAGCTAATGGTTTGCCCGCCAATGGTAATCTGGCCTTTGGTTTCTACTGGTGCAGGAACTATCTGGGCAATTACAGGTTTTTCGTCATTTTTTTTGTCATTATTCTGTGAAAAGCCCGTGATAGCCCCACAAAGCAGCCCCAGAAGGATAGTCTGTTGAATTTTTTTCATACGTTTGGTTAATAGTTAGTTGGGCAAAAATAGAAAAATTTGTGAGTTTGCAAGAAAATATCATCCATAAAAAAAGGATTCTTCAATGAAGAACCCTTAAATTAAAGTTGTGTGTGGTGAAACCTAATTTTAACAAAACTAACCCTATGTATTTTATTTGTTTACGACATCATATCTTACTTGATTAATATAGTAAGCTCATATATTTCAGCCAACTCGTAAGGAGGCACAAAAACACCCGTGGCCGAATCGCTATAATCTTTCTCATCATAACGTACTTTTACTTTTAGCTTCCTGCCATTACTCACGTCTCTTGCCGTAATCTTATATTTTCCTACGGGTATATCATAAATATTATAATCGTCAGCTGCGGCACGGCGCACTAGAGTTTTACCAGTACTCCCGTCAACCAATGGGCCATCAGGCACTAACGTCAGTTCTATATTCTCTCTTTCAATGGTATCGAAATCGTGGTGTATTTCAAGTGTACCGCCATAAAAGCCATCATCGCCAAAGTTTCCTGTTCTTTTACCTGTTAGTTTCAGGGTAAGATTCTTGATAGCACCATCGTAGGGCGAAAACTGGCTGTCATTTTCAGTAAAAAGAGCTAAATCATAGTTTTGCCCATTATATTTTACTCTTACACTCCCTCTCACATAAAATGAGCCTGACGCTATGCCAGTAGGGAGTTTAATACTGTAATTACCGTTTGCATCAGAATAACCAATGCGTGCATCCTGATAATCGAGGCTATTGGCTACAATTTTTGCATTGGCAATAGGTTTATTATTGGCATCGGTTACCCTTCCTTTTACAATTCCTTTTTCTACTTTACCCGAAGTGTTATCCGCTGGGGTGGGTTCGGTTGTTTTATCGGTAGTGCATGCCATTGCAGACAAAGACAGCATCAGGCTATATATGATTGATTTCATGGTTTTATCTGGATTTCTAGCGGGCAAACATAACAGCATATATCTGCCCGAAATTTGTTTATAGTTTATAGAGATTTGTGCCTGCATTCGCAGCAAATGTGTTAGCCGATGCGGCGTCGGCATTGATTTCAGCATCAGATGTATACATGATACCATAACCACCGCCATTGCTGATACGCGTATTTTTGATACTTACTTTTGCCCCTTTGCCATAGGCTGTTACAGTAGCTTTTTTACCCGACACAATTACGGTGCTTCCGCCACCACTTACTTCGGCGTTTTCAATTACGTTCAAGGCACTTACCGAGTACACAATTATGCCTCTCCAGTGTGTTGTATTTCTTGAAGACCCCGTAATAAGCACTTTGTTATCGGCTGTTCCTTTGGCTGATAAATACCCATTGCGGTTAATACTAATCATGGCATCTCTGGCTACTTCTACTATTACTCCTGGTTTGAGTGTCCAGCCTGTTTCAATAGCCATATTACCTAGCAAACGATAAGGTGTTTTATCTGCAAAAGCCGACCAACTCACATTTTGCCCATCTTTAATATCTGACGAACTTATTTCCACTACGTCGCGCCCATTACCCCCTGTAAACTTCGAGGCCGCATCGAGCAAAGTAGCATTATAGGCATCTATCAGAATACCCGCTTCGGTTTGTTTGGCAAAGCTATTACGAGCAAATGCACGAAACACCGAGCCATTCTGTACATACAACCCATAACCATCGTTACTTGTAAAGTTGCAATCTGTGAGGCTTATCTGCGCCTTATTATTGCCAAACATTGCCAAACCTGCTTTTGTATTGGTAAAAGCAATTTTGCTACCTCCGAACTCAATATCAACAAAAGCTAAAGCATTGGCAGTACTAGGAGAATATAGCTTTATACCTGCCCAATAGCTTTTTTGGGCCTGAATACCCGTAAACCTGATACGTTGTTCGATTACCCCCAACGCGCTGATAGTACCCTTTTCTTCAATACTAAGGCTTTTATCGCGGTCAAATGCCATTGTTACGCCTTGGTCAATGGTCAGTTCAGCACTTACCGGAATATCTTTCGTTACCAGATAATCAGCTTTAACGGGGTCAATAAAGCGGTCAAACAAACGTGTTTTGCTGGTAATAGGTTTATCTAACGTAATAGGCTCAGTATATTCTGCTTTTATCTTTATACGGTCCTGACTTTTTTCTGAACCATCGGTTACGGTCAGTTCAAATTCATAGTATCCGACAATATCAGGGGTAAAGTTGGGCTTTGCTGTGTTTGCCTGCGCCAACGTTGCATCGCTGTTGCTGGGTTTCCTAATCATTATCCAGTTAAAAGTTTTACTATCTTTTCCGGTCGAAGCCGAGCCGTCTAAAGTAACAAGTTTTGTAGGTAAAACATCTTGGTCGGGGCCTGCCTGTGCTTTCAGTTGTATGTCAGGTGTAGGCTTAGGTGTTTCTTCGGTTTCTTTACATGATACGAGCGTACTGCCTACAAGCAGCAACAACGCCCAAAGTGTTGAAGTGATTTTCATTTTTTTTGATAACTTTTTCATAATTGATAAATAGCAAGCATGTAAAGAGGATTCTGGCAGATGATTTATTGCTCTAAAACTTCTGATACAGATTTTCCTCTGACTTCTTGAGCATCACAAAATTATCCTGACCGTGTAGGTTTAAACTAACTGTTTAGGCTTAAACTGCGCATTCGGGTGGCTAAACTGCTATATTATCAGGATGAAGTGAAGAAATTTGACCAAGCAAGTATTGCTTTTATATTTATGTCTGTATGAGAGAGTTTTTATGCAATTGATGTCTAAAAATGGCTGATTCATGCACCCAAATTGAGGTTTCAGACAGTGCAACATTTAATAATACCTACCAAACCCTACATCTTTGCATGGCTGACAACAAGTTTGTACAGCAGTATTTTCTTATTCAAAACAAAATTATGTAAACAACAATGAAAGCATTACGTTACTCTTTAAAATCAGTATTAGGTGTATTAGCTATTTTTACCTTGCTACTTGGCTCATGTAAAAACCATGACTCGCCCACCCCTGACCTAGCCACTCAGGCAGCAGGCAATTATAATTTTACAGAAATTGTGTTTCAGGGTCAAACCATACCTGCTTCTGAAACCAGCATTAAAGGTTCTATTCAGATTACCCGCAAAACGGACTCAACAGTAGATGTGAAACTTAATATCCGTCAGAAAGCTACTAACGATGAGTTTATGGTTGAGTTTGTAGAAGGAGTAGTGGTGTCGCCCGGAAGTGGCACTATCGACCTGTTCTATGAAGGCGAAAGAGTAGCACAAATAAAAGATAAGAAACTCATGGTTAACAGCGTTGATGAAGCCGGAGAATCCTTTACACTAGTGGCCGTTAAATAATGTTATTATATTCAAGGTACTGCTTTGGTTGTTTCTGTCAGGCAGTACTTTGTTTTCATTTTTGCCAGACTCTTGCCTTGTTTGCGCTGTAATTTTAACGGCAATAAATACAAATCATACAGCATTTTTATCAATTCATACATAAAAGCAGGTTCATAAAGTTATTCTATGAAAACATAGCTGATAAAATAGTTATTTTTGAAGATTAGCTGGAGCGCATTATCCTCAAAATACGCTGATACTATTTTATGAGGCCGAGTTTTTTTTCAAAATATGAATGGTGGTATCATCTGTCGATGATGCCCATCTTTTTTGTTGCAGGTAACTACTATTTTATTGGCGAAACTTATTTCTCCAACCTACGTACCTTTCTTATCGGGACAGAACTCGTTTTTGTGCTATACTGGTTTTCCATTATCATGCTAACACTGGCTATCCGCTGGGTAATAGCCCGTTTCCCGATGGTTTATCAAACAAAGCAACGTTTGTTAATCATGCTTATATTAGTCGGAAGCATGACCATGCTGCTAGCTGTTTTTGATGTATGGGCTTACAGCATTATACCTTATCTTGGCGTAGCGTTTGTCTGGCAAAAAATATGGCCTATCATGATACTGGGGCTTTTCTTTGATGTTTTCCTGTGCGCTGCTTTAGGTTTATTCTATGCTTTTGAAAAGTGGAAACAGCATCAGGCCGAAAACGAAAAACTGGAACGTATTACCCTTCAACGCCAGTTCGATGCTTTGAAAGGGCAAGTTAATCCTCATTTTCTGTTCAATAGTTTAAATACGCTTTCATCGCTCATTGGCGAAAACAAAGAGTTAGCCGAACGCTTTGTTGAAGACCTTTCCAGAATATACAGGTATATGTTACAAGCGGCAAAGGTCGAATTTGCCAGCCTATCAACCGAACTCGAATTTCTGGAAATTTATACAAGGCTGCTCAAGGTACGTTATGGCGACGGGCTGCAATTTGTATTTCCTGAACTGCCCAATCATTCAGGCATTATTATTCCTCCTTTAAGCCTCCAGATACTTGTCGATAATGCCATTAAACACAATATGATGTCGGTTAGCAAGCCTTTAACCATCAGCCTTGAAGTACTACCCGATAAAAGAGTTATGGTACAGAACAACCTGCAAAAAAAGATTCGGAGCATGGATATGCAGGAGGCCCTGCTAGCTAACCTTCAGGCCAAGTACACATTTATTTGTGACGACCCCGTGGAGGTAATCAAAGATGATACCCATTTTACGGTAATTCTGCCTGTAATTAAAGAAAGACTTCCCACCAGTTAGGAATCAAAAATATGCAATCCATACAGTTTTTATTGAGTTTGATACAAGGTATCAGTTAAAAGCAGCCTTAAATTGACTTATTTTTGTTAGTTAACCATAGAAAAGGTTTCATTTTATAGATTTATGAAGAATCTGCTTGCAAATAATTTTACCAAAAAAACCGAGGCAAAGACAAGCTGGTCTTACTTACTTACCATGCCTGTGTTTCTGGTATTCTTTAGTTATTTGCTGGTAGGCTCGTCTTATTTTTCTGATATAAAAACATTTCTGGGCGCAACCTCTCTTAATCTGATTATTCTTACCTGCACCTTTTTAGTTCAGAACTACGTTAATACCCTTATTGCTCAACGGTATGCAGGCTTGGGGCAAACCATTCAACGCGTAGGCATTTCGGTACTTACACATGCCATTTTATCGGCTATTTTTCTGGGGCTAGTAGCTACCTTATACATCCGTCTAAGGCTTTTTGGGTCTACACTTAGCTACATGACCTTGCTCATTATATATGTCATTAACATGATGGCCATTGTACTGACAATGGTTATTCAGGAAACATTTCACTCGCTTGGGCATTGGAAACAACACGAGGTAAACAAAGAAAAACTGCTGAAAGAAAACATTCAGGGGCAACTGCAAAGCCTGAAAGCACAAATAAGCCCACATTTTTTATTTAACAGCCTTAATTCACTTTCAACACTCATTACTGAGGATTCGGAAAAGGCAGAAGAATTTGTTGACCAGATGGCACGGGTGTATCGCTATTTGTTACAAGCCAATCAATCAACCGTTGAGGGCGACACCACCAGCCACCTGACAACCCTTAACAATGAGTTAAATTTCATTGAATCGTATTATCATTTGCTTAAAACCAGATACGGCGATGGCCTGCATCTGAACATTAGCGTAAACGACAAATACATGGGGCATCTGATTCCACCCATAACTTTACAACTACTGGTCGAGAACGCCGTCAAGCACAATGTTATCAGACCAAGCCGCCCGCTCACTATTAATATCAACACCACTAATGATGGTTTGCTGGAAGTACAGAACAACCTCCAGAGAAAAAGTGTGTCGGGGCTTGAAAACCTCGAGTCAACGCAAATAGGCTTAGCCAATATTCAGGCAAAATATAGCCTGCTTGCACAAAGTAAACCTGAAATAAGTCCTCCTGTTATCGAAAACGGCCCAGATTACTTCACGGTTACATTACCTCTGATTATGAAGTCCATGTAAAAATACGCTATACTAAATATCTGAATAAAATTAACTTAAGAACTACTGTTTATCATGAATGCATTGATTGTTGAAGACGAAGCGTTATCGGTCCGTCGTTTGAAAAAAATAATAAATGAAATAACTTCCGAAATCAATGTAATAGGAGTTACCGACAGCATAGAAGATACCGTTGAATGGCTGGAAACAAACAGAGCGAATCTGAATGCAGACCCTGACCTTATTTTTCTCGACATTGAGCTTTCAGATGGACAGAGTTTTGAAATTTTCAATCGGACAGAAGTAAAAAGTACTGTTATTTTCACTACTTCTTATGATGAATATGCCTTGCAGGCTTTCAAGGTTAATAGTATTGATTATTTATTAAAGCCTGTACATCGCGATGATTTACAACGTAGTTTAAACAAATACGAAGCCTTAAAAGTACATTCAAAACCTGCTCAGGACTCGTTAGGTGGTATCAAGAAATTACTCGACGAACTCAAAAAGCACGCTACGCCCGAATATCGGGAGCGGTTTCTGGTAAAACAGAACCAGAAACTACTTTCTATTGAAGTAGGTGAAATTGCTTACTTCTTTACCGACGAAAGATATAGTTTCTTTACAACCCATACTAACCAGAAATTTCTGGTCGACTACACTTTAGATGAAATAGCTGAAACCCTTGACCCCGCACGTTTTTTCAGAATTAACCGCGCCATGATATTAACCCACAAAGCCGTTGAAAAAATGGAGCCTTATTTCGGAAGTCGTCTGGCTTTAACGCTTCGCCCTTCTTACAACAAACAAGCCTTAGTTAGCCGCGAAAAGGTAAGCGATTTTAAACTCTGGATGGGAAAATAACTAAAACGTAAATATCCGATAACAATAGTTTCAGGAGGGTTTTCCCTCCTTTTTTAATAGCCATAAAGCTCATTTCTGAACAATCTACACATACAATTCATCAGATGGTTCCTACATTTCTACAAGCCAATTATACAGTTCATACATACACCGATTCATATACTCTATGAAGTAATATAAGTTTGTATCATGTTTTTGACATCATCACATTATATGAAAAGCTATTACTTTAAAACAATTATGAAAACATTACAAGCTATTGTTATTACCTTACTGGTATTAGTCGGCCTGTTTTCCTGTGACAATAATCGGGAAAACATTAACCCTGATAAGCCTGTTTCAGGAACACCAACCGAAGTAGGGAAACCTCTGGGTGCTACTACATCAAAAATGATTGGCCCACAAGGTGGCAGCATTACAACCTCTGACGGTAAACTTACCCTTACTTTTCCGGCCGGAGCAGTAACCAAAGAAACTAATATTACCATTCGTCCTGTCGAAAACAAAGCATGGGGTGGTGTAGGCACAGGATATGAGTTCGGCCCTGATGGTAGCGAATTTGCCAAAGTTGTTACTTTTACATATCATTACACCGACCGTGAAATTAACGGCGCATCGCTAGATAACATGGCACTGGCTTTTCAGGACCAGAAAAAAGTATGGCAAATGACCAGCCCGCTAGTGGTTGATAAAGCTCAGAAAACCATTACAGGTTATATCAAGCATTTCAGTTGGTGGTCAATGGTAACCCGTTATCGTCTTGTGCCAGAATACGATACCGTGTTAGTAACACAAACCAAAGAACTAACGGTTGAATACCTCGAAAATGGAGAATGGCCCTGGACAACCACTTCTAAACCAATACCAGACATAGAATTATTATATCCGCTGATACCCCCAAAAGTTGCAGACCGCACCGATATTGCCAAACTTTACCTGAATGGCGTTGACTGCACCACCTCTGCGCCTAAAGACCCATCAGCAGGCTTGTTGGGTTATGCCAATAAAGGAAATAAAGCAGTTATTATGTATACAGCTCCGGGTAAAAAACCAGAAGATGCCTATAATCCTGTGGCTATTAGCGTAGAGTTATCGCACGCAGGCAAAGCCAAATTGATGCTTGTGAGCAATCTATTTATTCATCAGGAGAATACGTTTAGCGTAGATGGGTCAGGAGCTAGCAAGATTACCATTCATGCAGCATACAGCTCAGGCATATTGTATATGTCGTTTGAAGACAACTCGTCTAATTTACTCAATGTTTATGCTGAGCATTTCAAAACAGGCAAGTTTTCTTTTAATACAAAAGACACCTACGTTGGTGCCATTCATTACTCAAAGAAAAAAGGCGGGTCTTCTATATACAAGCATTGCCGTGAAGAAAAGAGCGAACAAGGCGACCTGATTATTGAAAAAATTTATAAGTCCGATGGCAAAACTATCATGAAAGGGCAGATTGTCGGAACCGTTTGTACAGACCATGCTGCTGACGAAAAATGCAATGTGATTCTTCATGAAACCATGAAAGTTAGTGCCAACTTTACAACAGTAGTTAATACCAACTAAAAGCAGGAATCCGTCCTTTGATAAAAATAACTTATCAAAGGACGGATTCCTTTATATATTCTTTCTAAATTCTGAAACCCCTCAGAAAATCTTCTACGCCCATTTTCTTTTTTCCTTCAAGTTGAAGCTCTTTTATTTTCAGAAGTTTATCGGCACATTTGAATGCCAGAAAGGTTTTTCCGTCTGACTGCATTTCTCCTGCTTTTGCTTCTGGCGCATCTGTGTCAGTCAGTTCAGACTGGTAAATTTTACATATTTTCCCTTGCAGAGTTGTCCATGCAGCCGGATACGGCGAAAGCCCCCGAATAAAATTATGCACCTGCGCTGCCGGCTGATTCCAGTTAATTTCACAGGTTTCTTTAAATATTTTTGGAGCTGGTCTTAATTCCTGACTTATGTCCTGAGGCAACTGCGGGTAATCGTTTGCTTCGATAGCCTTTACGGTTTTCAGTACCAGATTAGCCCCCCTTTCCATTAGCCTGTCATGTACTGTGCCGGCATTATCATAAGGGAAAATAGGCTCTTTATCAACGAAAATAATATTGCCTGTGTCAATCTCCTGCTTAATAAAAAACGTAGTTACGCCTGTTTCAGTATCTCCGTTAATTACAGCCCAGTTAATAGGGGCCGCTCCACGATACTGCGGCAATATTGACCCATGCAAATTAAAAGTGCCTTTTGAGGGCATTTTCCAGACCACCTCTGGTAGCATCCTGAAAGCCACAACCACCTGTAAATCAGCCTTATAGCCTCTGAGTTGTTCCAAAAACTCAGGGTTTCTGAGTTTTTCAGGTTGCAATACAGGTATCCCCTGTGCAACTGCATATTTCTTTACAGGTGTTTCGTGCATCAGCAAGCCTCTGCCTGAGGGTTTGTCGGGTGCTGTTACCACAGCCACAACTTCGCAACCATTCTCTACCAATTTTTTCAAGCTCGCCACGGCAAAGTCTGGCGTACCCATAAAAACTATTTTCATTTTTTCTTCGTTATAGAATTAAGTAGTTCCAAAAATACTTAATTTCAAAAAATCTTTGTACCTTTGTTATCTAAATTGCACAAATGAAACAAAATCGAGCAAATAAAGTATTTTTTCGAGTAAAATTCAGGTAGTTTCTTTGATAAAATTTCAAGTTTTATCAGGAACGGTCGAATTTTCGCCGTTCTTTTTTTGTCCACCCCTCAGCAAAAAGGGGTTTTTAAATTTATAAGAGATATGTCAAAAATCCAGTATTACACCGAAGAAGGGTATAATAACCTAAAAAATAGACTTCACGAACTCAAGACCAAAGGAAGGGCTGATATTGCTCGTCAGATTGCAGAAGCACGTGACAAAGGTGATTTGTCTGAGAACGCCGAATACGACGCGGCTAAAGATGCTCAAGGCTTGATGGAAATGGAAATTTCGAAATTAGAAGAACTGGTAGCCAATGCACGTATTTTAGATGAATCGACTATTGACACCTCTAAAGTATCGTTGTTGTCGAGAGTAAAAATAAAAAATAAGAAAAACGGAGCTTTGATGACTTATACGCTGGTATCAGAAGAAGAAGCTGATTTGAAACAAGGTAAGATTTCTGTTAATTCTCCTTTTGGAAAAGGCTTATTCGGCAAAAAAGTAGGCGAAATGGCGCAGATTCAGGCCCCTGCCGGACTAGTAGAAGTAGAAGTATTGGAAATAAGCAGATAGTTTTCCCTCACACAAGACTTATAAATATTAATTATACTGGCATCTCCTATAAAGAAAGACCACTTAGCAGCTAAGTGGTCTTTCTTTATATACCGATTTATTGATTTGGTGTTCTTTCTAATTTAAAGGCAAAAAGCTCTTTTGAACGTACAAAAAGCGTGGCAGCAATAACGAGCGTCATGACCCCACCGAAAACAACTGTCTGAATAGGGCCTATCAGTTTTGTCAAAGCGCCCGATTCAAAAGCTCCTAATTCGTTAGAACAACTAACAAAAATTCCATTTACAGAACTTACTCTACCCCGCATATCGTCAGGTGGCAACACCTGTAAAATGGTTTGCCTGATAACCACACTTATACTATCAAAAGCTCCTGTGAGAAACAACGCCCCTATCGACAGCAAGAAACTGGTCGAAAAAGCAAAAATCAGCGTTGCTAGCCCGAATCCGGTTACTGCTATGAGCATATTACGCCATGCTTTATGGGTAGGCGGAAAATAAGCCGTTCCTAACATGGTTAAAACGGCACCTACTCCCGGAGCAGCCCGCATAATGCCCAATCCTTCGGGTCCTACATGCAGAATATCCTTCGCAAAAACAGGCAAAATGGCTACTACTCCACCAAACAAGACCGAGAACATATCAAGCAAGATGGCATAAAACAATATTTTATTACGCACCACAAAGCTAATACCTTCTTTGAGGCTTTGCACAACACTGCCTTGTTTTTCAATATTCTGAATACCTTTTTTCGAAATGCGAGAAACAAACACGAAAGCTATCAGAAAGAACACAATTACCAATATTAAAGTATCTGTAAGCCCTAGCCACGCATAGAAAAAACCACCTAAAGCTGGCCCCAAAATGGAACCAGTCTGCCAGAACTGGCTACTCCATGAGGCAGAGTTAGAATAATGTTCGGCTGCAACCAGAAAGGGTTTAAGGGAGGTCCAGGCAGGGCCATAAAACCCTCGGGCCACGCCCAGAAAAAACACAACCAGATAAATAAAATTCTTTTGTTGTGTCAGGTCGAAACCATGTTCGGCTGATGGATGCGTTACCCATAGTAAAAGTAAAGAACACATCATAATAATGACATAACAAACCTGTATGATGGTTCTTTTATCTTTGCGGTCGGCAAAATAGCCCCCAAACAACGCCAGTGAAATATATGGAATTGCCTCAAAAAGCCCGATAAGCCCTAGCGTTAAAGGGTCGTTGGTTTTATCATACAGATAATAACTGATAACAATCTCCTGAATCAGAATAGCAATTGTAAATAAAAACTGGGCTGTGATGAAATATCTGAAGTCAGGATACCGGAGGGCAGCATAAGGGTCTTTTGCCTGTTTCATGTTTTATTAATTTAGAGGGATAAAACCCTCAACGTGACACTTTTTCTCTCAGAACAGGTAAAACCTGTTTCTTATTTTAGTACAATTTTTATCGAAAAACAGTTTGCCAGAATCAATTAATTTAATCTGATTTTCATACAGATAATAACACTCAACACAATTTTTTAAATTATGTTTCGGTTTTCTACAAAGTAAAGATTTTAAACTAACTTTGGCTTAATAAAATTTATCAGAACATGAAAATGCGTAAAGCATACTTACTTTTTATCAACATTCTATTTGTTTTTACTACATACGGGCAACTCAAAACCAAAGAATTTACCCATGACGACACCCTCAGAGGTAGTATAACCCCCGAAAGAAGCTGGTGGGATTTAAAATACTATGAGCTTCGCGTAAAAGTAAATCCTCCTGAAAAATACATTTCTGGAAGCACTTCTGTTTACTATCAGGTGCTAAAACCTTACCAGACTATCCAGATTGACTTGCAACCACCCCTTGCTATTGATAAAGTAACACAAGACGGAAAGGAACTCTCTTTTAAAAAAGACGGTAAAAATGCCTATATGATTGCATTGAAGAAAAAACAAGAGAAGGGTAAAAGGGAATCAATTGTGGTTTATTATTCTGGTAATCCTATTGTAGCGAAGCGTCCGCCGTGGGATGGTGGCGTACAATGGGTAAAAGATTCTCAGGGAAACGACTACGTAGCAACTTCTTGTCAGGGTTTAGGTGCAAGTGCGTGGTGGCCCTGTAAAGACCACATGTATGACGAATGTGACAGTATGCTTATCAGTATTACTGTTCCTGAAAATTTAAAGGATGTATCGAACGGCCGTTTGCGTCAGGTAATAAGCAATTCTGATGGCACCAAAACATTTAACTGGTTTGTTTCTAACCCCATCAACAATTACGGTATTAATATGAACGTGGGCAATTACGAGCATTTTGGTGATACCTACGAGGGCGAAAAAGGCAAACTTACGCTCGATTACTATGTACTACCTGAGAATATAGCTAAAGCGAAAGAACAATTCAAACAAGTGCCGATGATGCTGAAAGCCTTTGAATACTGGTTTGGCCCCTATCCTTTTTATGAAGATGGCTATAAACTGGTAGAGGTTCCGTACTTGGGTATGGAACATCAAAGCTCGGTTACTTATGGTAATAAATACAAGAACGGCTATCTGGGACGCGACTTATCGGGTACTGGCTGGGGTATGAAATGGGATTTCATTATAGTACATGAGTCGGGGCATGAATGGTTTGCCAATAACATTACATATAAAGACATAGCCGATATGTGGATTCATGAGAGTTTCACTAACTACTCTGAAAATCTGTTCACAGAATATTATTATGGCAAAGAAGCAGGGGCGGCTTATGTAATTGGTTGCCGGAAAAATATTCTGAACAAGGCTCCTATTATTGGCACCTATAATGTTAATAGTGGAGGTTCTGGCGACATGTATTATAAAGGTGGAAATATGTTGCATACAATGCGCCAGATTGTTGATGACGATGCCCGTTGGCGTCAGGTATTAAGAGGTTTGAACAAAACTTTTTATCATCAGACAGTTGTGAGTAAACAAATTGAAGACTATGTTTCTGAAAAATCAGGCAAGAATTTCAGTAAAGTATTTGACCAGTATCTGAGAGACATTCGGATTCCAGAGCTAGAATATAAAATTGAAAATGGGAAATTGGTTTATCGTTGGAGCAATTGCATTGAAGGGTTTAATATGCCTGTAAAAGTGGCTATTAATCAAGATAAAACGAATTTCATTTACCCGACTACACAGTGGCAAACGTTAAAACAAGAAGGTGTTACAGAAATAAAACTGGATGAGAACTTCTATGTGACTATCAAAAAAGCTGAATAGTTTTATTTAATAACCGCTACCTTACCAACGAGGCTTTCGGAGCCATCGGCAGCAATACAGAAAACCATGTAAATACCCGAAATATTACGGCCTGATGTGGCGTTCTGGATGTCCCATGAGGCCGTACCTCCATTCGATTTCGTTTCATATATCAATCGCCCTGCGGCATCAGTTATTTTTACGGCTGTGTTTTCTTTTAAACCCGAAACCGTCATTACTCCCTGAAAGTCTGGCCGAATAGGGTTCGGGAATATTTTTATATTACTCAGGCTTTCCTGTGGTTCTGTTGCATTGCTCTGGTAAGACAGTAAGCCCTTAGGTGTTAATACAAAAACTTCTCCTGTGGTGTTATCAATACCTATATCTGTTATTTCATTAGTGGGCAAGGGGCTGTTGTCCTCGGCAAAATGTGCAACCAGTTCATCAACTGTATTATTAAATAAGTTAAGCCCATTAGTAGTGCCTATCCATTTTCTGTTACCACCGTCAATCACAATTTTTGTTATGGTTTCCTGTAACAAAACTCTGCGCCCCTGTGTGTTATAGGGCGTATAAGCATCATTTGCTCTGGTGAAAATATCTCTTGCTGGTATTATTCCGGCTATACCATCATTTGTTCCTATCCAGATAGTACCTTCTCTATCAAGTGCTATTGTGTTTACAAAGGAACTTGGTAGGTTTCCGGTATTTTTACCAGTTGTATATAGGCGGGTCAGGCCGTTTGTCGGGTTAGTTACACGCACACCGTTATTAACAATCTGCCACCGAAAATCGTAAGCATCAATTATATCTTTCGAATTTACCGGTATCTGCCCTAAAGGTAGCTGCTTCCATTCGTTTGCCTGAAATACATTTCCTTGTGTACCTTTAGCATAAAGGCCGGGCGACACATAAAATACTTCGTTGATTGTGCCTTGTATACCATTAGGCGAATAGGTCTTGAATATATTTTCCTGATTACCTAGTAAACCATTTGTGTTATCGGCAATCCATGTTTTCCCCTCATTGTCAGTTTCTATTTCCTTTGGAGCAACCACGAGCGGGTCTTTAGGGTAATCTGGATTTTTAAATAGTGCTGGGTTATTTACCAGATGCCAGTTACCGAAAAATTGCAGATTAACATCAGCAGCAAATTTTGCTCCTAAAATACCACCTGAAGCGTTTACAAAGATGCTGTCTCGAGTGAAGGCTATTTGTTGCAGACTCACCTGACCGCCTCCTTGCCCAATGTTCTGATAGGTTTCTTTAATTTCTGATTTTCTGGTATCTAGTACCACTAATCCAAAATCACTGGCGAGGTAAGCAAAATCTCCCTGATATTCAATGGCATTAATGTGTTTACTGCCCTGAATTGTATTTGTCTGTTTAATAAAGTCTATATTATGAATAGTACCAAATGCACCATCGGTATCTATTTCGATTAAATCCAGATTACCTGTTTCATAGGCTATCAGCATTTTTCTGGAAACAGGGTTGTAACGTATATGTGCAATGTTGGCCTCTGCTAACCCGTCGGCTTTTGATAGCTTTATGGCTTGCTTATTGAGTTTGTCATAATAAAAAAAACCGTTATCCGAATAAGCATATATTTTGCTACCCACAACTTCTAGTCCTTTTAAGCTGGAATAATTGCTATGGGTACGCCAAGTGTTTGTAGGTATCTGGGCAAAAGTCTGGAATGCTAATAAGCTAAGCAGGGTTCTGAGCATCATAGATAGTTATATTTGCTTGCTGTTTCCTACACGGAATACCATTCCGTGATACGTACGGCGGAATGTTATTCGGCCGCACTCACATAAGAAAGTACCCCACACCGCGGGTTTTGGTAGCAAGCGGATGTAAAAAACACAATAGTGCAACAATCGCCAATAAAATTCGAAGCTGTTTCTCGGTTAACTTTGTGCGAACCAGCAGCAGTCCCAGAAAAATCATTGGAAAAACATAAGAGCCACTACGGGTCGAATCGTAGGTTGTCATTCCTAAAAATACCATTCCTACTGTACCACCCATTACCAAAAGCAATTTAAAATACTCCCGATTGGTATATAAAACCAAAAATGCCAGAAGCATTAATAGCCAGAAACCCTCTAGCACCCAAACAAACTTAAAACCATAAGAAGCCCAGCTATCGATAATCATTTGAGAAAACTCCCCTTCTTTATAAGTAGCCGACATCCCGACGTACTTCATCAGATAAAAACGTAAGCCCCCATAAGCAATAACGGCTAAAGCAGTAGCTATCATCTGCCAGCTTGGAATAAAACTTACAGGCTTGCCCTCACGGATGGTCGGAGAAACCCACCACCACAAAAACACCAGACCTGCGCCCACACTAGCACGTTCATCACACCAAGTAGCAGCAAAAATACTCGCAAAGATTACTAGCGGATTTCGAAAATATATACCTAGAAAAAGAAGCAGGAAGGCATAAAAATCGCCATATCCACAATTTTCGATAAAGAAAGAAGTCCCAAAATAAATACACGCTAACGCTATTACTCCTAGTAGCGTTGACACCTTGTCGTTGAGCAGTTGAAACAAAAATCGCGTGAGCAAAAAATACAACAACACCCCTAGTATTAACTGTAAACCATACAAAAACACACTTACGTGCCTGATATGCAAGACCTTTACCAATACTGGCAAGGTAAGCCGAAAAACACGATTATTCGACGCAGGCTCTTCATAAACTCGGTGTTCAGTCAAGTTCTGTGAGCGGTCTTTTGTAACCTTATATAGAAAATACTCTCCCCTCTTGGTTATTACTTCTTCATAATATGACCTAAAGTCCTGAAAAGGCATTACATTATTAAAAAATGACAACAACATTATCAGGATTGCTACCGCTACCACACGCCACTGCCAATTAGAAGCCTCCAGAAAAAGAACAATTTTAGATTCAAGTTTTTGGTAGATATTCTCTAGAAAAGTCATAAATGTTAAATGCTATTGCTAAGCTCCAAGTAATTTTTATTCGGAAGGTTCCATTGAAATGTAGTGCAAACTTACAAATCAAACTATGTATTTTAGTAATAAGACCCAGCTTTTTTAAAGAAAATCACAAAAAAAGAACAACAGACTCATTTTGGCGGAATCAGATTTTACCCTGAAACTTCTGCACAAAAATACTGTTGTTCTTTCTTATAAAGTTGTACCGCCGTTACTCAGCCGCTACTATTGTAAAACGCCTGACGGCAGATAAAGTAAGCCCTGTTATCACTAACAAGAAACCAAACCAAAGCAAGTTAATATGGGGTTTTTCGAGGGCCTTCAATACAATATACTCTCGTTGCCCACGGCTCGTTGAAAACGTAAACTTACCCATAACAGGGTCAATTCGGGTTAATTGCATACGCAAGCCCATTTCGTTGTTCACTTCGGGTTTACTCCATATTTCATGGTTACGGATAGCAAAAACAGGTCGCATTGTAACAGACGCATTTCGGTCCAGCACTTTCACTATGGCCCGTGCTGCGGCATCTCCTTCATTGAGTTTCATGCCATCAACCTCTCTTACTCCTTCAACATCCTGCAAAATGGCCACGTAATCATTTACAAAGAAAGTATCGCCTACGGCCACAGTAAACTCTTCCGGCACACTCCAGTCTCTGTCTTCATCCATCGTAACAAAACGAACGTGCGTGTAAATATCCTTATTCCAGAACTTTTTAATATCAGGCGATGCCACATTACCCATTTTCTCATTAATCTGGAAGCGTGGATAAAGATTAAAGTTCTTGCCGTTTTTGTCGGTGTATTCAACCTGATAATAAGTATTTTCGGCTTCATACTCCAGAGTATCACCACGTTTGTAAAATACCTTGTCACCATCTACAACATCTGCGCGGGCAATACCCTTAAAATTACTACCTGGCACAGGTAAAATATATTTCTTTTCGATATACCCCGGCACATTCCTTACATCAACGAATTGTCCTTTATAGGTAAACGAAAAATCGCTCAATTGCGTAGGTCGGTTCAGCCAGAGCAATACATTCTCTTTATTTTCTTTATCGTTCCCCTGAAAAATTTCAGATCCTGAGAAATTCAACGACACTATTTTTGAATAAGCCGATGAAAACATAATCCCGATAAGCATCAACGCTACACCAATGTGTGTAATAGCCCCGCCAGCCACTTTAAATTTGCCTTTCAGAATATCGGTCAGGATACTACCATTTGCCACAATACTAAAAGTAGCTGCTGTTAACACAATAATGTATTGCCAGTTGTTAACTTTAGCAAAAGTAATAACCGCTGCCGATACCAGAAGCGTAATAATAAGTGGGTTTAACAATTTTGAAAGGCTTTCTTTCTTTACACGTTTCCACCAGAAATACTGAGCGATACCCGTCAGAATTGTAATAACTACAAAGAACCACATCTGAAAACGTGTATAGTGCTCTACCTGATTGGTAGGCAAAGCCATATTAAGTTTTACTCCGAATACATCTCCGATTTTGTTATAAACGGGTATTGAAGTAGTAACAATTATCTGGAAAGCTGCCAGACTAAGCATAAGTACACCCATAAAAATCCAGAACTCGCGTGAGAACGTAGAAATCTCCTGTGCATCTTTTGGTAATTCTTTCCAGCGAATAATTGATAATACTACCGACGCTATAATGAAAGTAAACAAATACAAAAGCAACTGCCCTGAAAGCCCCAAGTCAGTAAACGAGTGTACTGAGGCATTTCCAAGCACCCCACTTCTGGCCAGAAACGTTGAGTACAGAATCAGAATATACTGCGCAATAACCAGAATAATAGTGTATTTAAGTGCTGAACTGTTTTTACGTGCCAATAGCATTGTATGGAAACTAGCTACTAATACCAGCCACGGTACATACACGGCATTTTCAACGGGGTCCCAGTTCCAGTATCCTTCAAAATTCAGGGTTTCATAAGCCCATATTCCTCCCATCATAATGCCAGTTCCAAGTATAACAGCCGCTACGAGTGTCCACGGCAAAGCAGGTTTTATCCATTCTGTATATTGTTTTCTCCATAAACCTGCCATACAAAAAGCAAAAGGCACTAAAGTAAAAGCAAAACCCAAGAAAGTAGTTGGCGGGTGAATTACCATCCAGTAGTTTTGAAGCAAAGGATTCAGTCCGTTTCCATCTTTCGGAATAAAATTCGGATTAGTTTTCCAGATAGGAATATCCGGCATTGATTCTTTCAGGGTAAGGAATGGAGAACTACCAATCTTGAAATCTCCGAAAATAACCACACCAAGAATCATCGATGCCAAAAAAGCCTGCACCAACGTAAAAATGGTAAGTGTAGGGGCTTCGAGTGTTTTGTTTTTTCTTAAAGATGAATTAATCAATATTACCCCAACAACTACGTTCCAGAACATCCATAATAAAAAACTACCCTCCTGGTCTTGCCAGAAACACGAAATAGCATAGCCAATGGGTAAACTCAAGGAGGCGTTGTCCCAGGCATAATGATATTCGAAATAATGATTAAAAATGATACTTAGCAACGAAACACAAATCGCAACAGTAGCTACTGCATGCACATAAAAAGCCCGACGGGCAAATTTAAGCCAGTCGGTTACAATGTGTTGCAGGGCTTGGGTGGTCGGGCGGCTAGCTTGCCAATAAGCATACGTAGAAACTAAGGCAGCAACGAAAGCGACAATAATGGACAAATGCCCTATATTTCCTAAATATGGTCTTAACATAAATTATAAACTTTATCTCAATAAACTAATTCCTGTAAATTGCAGAAACGCGTGAGGTTTCTGGTATCACAGACTTATTTAAACCAGTATTGCCACGGAATACGGCTTAAAATAATCACGAAAGCCAAGCCAAAGAATATCATGGTTTGCTTAAATTTCTTACCATTACCAACAGCACGTTTCGAACGCCCAAAACCAATAGTTACCAACGCAACCGCAATAAGATTCATAAAAGGATGTTCAATAGTATAGAGGCGCAAGAAAGGGTCACTCATGGTTGCTTTCAGGTTACTGAACTGCACTTTCGGAGAAAGCACCAGCAAAGTAAGCCCTAAAAGAAACATGGTATGAACAGCCATGAGCGCGAATCGGTTAATACTGGCATCTTTTTGCTCAAAGGCTTTCTGGCTATTAGCACCGATGATTCCGTTCACAGTAGCAACCAATAACAAAAGCAAAGTAAGCGCAGCCAGATATGAATGAGTGGTTTGAATGATTTGATACATATATAAGTCGTTAGAAGATTAAAATTTTTGTCAAAATTACGTTATAATCTTTTAATAACATAAATGTTAGGCAGCGAACTTTCGGTCTGCTCAACAGCGTTACAGAAATAATGAAATTTCTTAAAACAGCCCTAATACTCATATTCTTTGTTTTTTTCCTGTTTATCTGGGTTTTTCCACAGGTATTACGCTGTGCTTTTATCAGATATGATAACTTCTCGGCTATCGAAAAAAATGTTTATGTGTCTGCCTCATCTACTCTAAAACAGCAAGACTCCCTGAAAAAGTATATTAAAATTGCTAAAAAACGTATTCATGAATTTTGGGGCGGTCGGCAGGGGGAAGCCACCCTTATATTTTGTAATAATCTGGCAGACTACCAGCAATTCTGCCAAACCACAGAAGGCGCCGGCTGCACGATAGGTACGCCTTTTGGCTCTTGGATAGTTATTAATAAAGATGGCCTTAACGCTGATGTAATTGCCCACGAGATGTCGCACGATGAGCTAATAAGCCGCTTGGGTTGGTGGAAAACCAAAACAAAGGTACCAACTTGGTTCGACGAGGGCCTTGCGCTCATGCTCGACTACCGCTTTGTAGCTACGCAGGATACCCTACAACGCTACGCCGCCTACACCTCCGAACTACGTTTTATTGCCCCTAAACCAATACCCCTTAGCAGTTTAATCAGCGAAAAAGATTTCTTTGGCCACGGCGAATACTTTACTAAAGCTGCTTACTTTACTGCAGCCGCAACCATAGCAAAGAAAATTGCCCGAAAAGGCAAAAAAGGTATTTATAGTACAATTGATACCCTTAAACAAAAAAACATTTTTGTGTTTTAAGGCGTTGTTACCAACTTTTTAAAGGCATTTTTTTCTTTTCCAAAAAACTTCCCGACCTTTGCCCTTTTAAAACCAAATTTTAGATTAAATGAATATTCTGATTATTGGCTCTGGTGGCCGTGAGCACGCTTTTGCATGGAAAATTACTCAATCCAAAAACTGTACACAGCTTTTTGTTGCACCCGGTAATGCCGGTACAGCAAAAATAGCCCAAAACCTACCAATTGCCGTAAGTGATTTTACTAAAATTGCCGAAGCAGTAAAAGAGCATAATATTCAGATGGTTATTGTAGGGCCTGAAGACCCTCTTGTAAAAGGCATTGTTGATTTTTTCAGAAAAGATAAATCCCTGAAAAAAATAAAGATTGTTGGCCCCGACGCCGCAGGCGCACAACTGGAAGGCAGCAAAGACTTCTCTAAAAACTTTATGCAAAAGTATGGGATTCCGACAGCGGCTTCACAAACTTTTACAAAAGACACCCTTCAGGAAGGGCTGGCTTATCTGGCGCAACAATCGTTACCTATTGTACTGAAAGCTGATGGTCTGGCGGCAGGCAAAGGGGTAATTATTGCAGAAACCCACGAAGAAGCCCGACAAAGCCTGCACGAAATGCTGGCCGAAGCTAAATTCGGCGATGCCAGTAGCAAAGTTTTAGTTGAACAGTACCTGAACGGAATAGAGCTTTCGGTGTTTGTATTAACTGACGGAAAAAACTATAAAATTCTGCCCGAAGCCAAAGACTATAAACGTATTGGCGATGGTGATAAAGGATTGAACACAGGCGGTATGGGTGCCGTTTCACCTGTGCCATTTGCCGATGAGGCTTTTCTGTCGAAAGTAGAAGAAAAAGTAGTTAAACCTACACTTACAGGCTTACAGGCCGAAGGAATCAAATATGTAGGCTTTATTTTCGTTGGATTAATGAACGTACAAGGCGAACCTTATGTAATTGAATATAACGCCCGAATGGGTGACCCCGAAACTGAAGTAGTACTGCCAAGAATTAAAACCGATATGGTGAAACTCATGAAAGCTACTGCCGAAGGTAAGCTGGACAAAATAAAATTAGCTGTTCATGCAAAAGCGGCTATTGCGACGGTGGTAGTAGCGAAAGGCTACCCCGAAGATTACAGAAAGGGCGACATCATGGTGATTCCTAAACCACAAAAAGATACTATACTTTTTCATGCAGGCACCAGATTGGCCGAGCGCGACATAGTTTTAACCAACGGCGGCAGAGTAATTGTGTCGGTAGCAATGGCACGCACACTAAATTCTGCCCGTCAGAAATCACAACGATTAGCAAAAAATATTATCTTTGACGGAAAATATTTCAGAAAAGATATAGGAAAAGACCTTTTAAAATATTTAAAAGGTGAAAAAGAAGATATTTAAGACTTATTAAAATAGAAACCACTAAGATTCATATTAGCTGAATATATAAAACTATCTATAAATCAGTACCAGATAAAGTATTTAATGAGTTAAAATATCTCTTTTGCCTGTATTAGTAAAGATATTTCGCCGGATATATTTATTTCTTGAACTATTGGAAAGAAATAAATACTCAACTAAATGATTGAGTTTTCAATCATGATTAACTAAATAATTTACTCATTACAATAAAGAGGATATGGGCTGTGGACAATGTTCATCAGGTGGCTGCGGAGCAGTAAAGGCCTTGGATAGAACCGAAAAATCGAACCATAAAACTGTGGCAGGGTGCTCGTCAGGAGGCTGCTCAACAGGTGGATGCAATAAAATGAATGCTTTTGACTGGCTTTCAAACATGGAAGTGCCAATGTCAATGCGTTATAACATAGTGGAAATAAAGTTTAAAGGTGGCCGGAAAGAATATTTCAGAAACGTAAATAACCTTGAACTTTATACTGGCGATTTCGTGCTTTGCGAAATGCAAACGGGTTTTCATATAGGTAGTGTTTCGCTACAAGGCGAACTCGTACGCTTGCAAATGATAAAAAAAGGCATTCAGGATGATGAAAACATCAGAAAAATCCTGAGAGTTGCGCAGGAAAAAGACATCGAAAAACACCAGCAGGCTATCACCCGCGACTTACCTACCATGTATCGCGTACGTGAAATTGCCAAAGAACTTAAACTTCAAATGAAGGTGTCTGACGTTGAGTTTCAGTCAGACAATACCAAAGCTACGTTTTACTACTCGGCCGACGACCGTGTCGATTTCCGTGAGTTAATCAAACTTTTAGCAGCCGAATTCAAGATTCGTGTCGAAATGAAGCAGATTAGTCTGCGTCAGGAAGCAGCACGTGTGGGCGGCATTGGCTCATGTGGGCGCGAATTGTGTTGCTCAACATGGCTAACCGATTTCAGGGCGATTCCTACCTCAGCAGCCCGTTATCAGAACCTATCGTTGAACCCTGCAAAACTTTCAGGGCAATGTGGCCGTCTGAAATGCTGCCTCAACTACGAACTTGAAACCTATCTGGATGCACTAAGTGATATTCCTACGGTTGAAAAACCCCTTAAAACCGAAAAAGGAATTGCCGTTTTACAAAAAACTGACATTTTCCGTCGGATTATGTGGTTCAGCTATAATAACGATATTAACTGGCATTCGCTCCCGATTCATAAGGTCGTTGAAATTATGCAAATGAATGAAAGAGGATTAACGCCTAGTTCGCTCGAAGACCTGAACTTGCCAGATAGTATTGCCACAGACAAAAACTCACCGAAAAACTCTGATCTGGACCGTCTGGACAAAAAATATACAGACAAGAGCAAAAAGAACAGCCATAATTCAGCAAAAGACAATAAATCTGAAGCTAAAGCCCACAATAATAACCAAAAACAAGGCAACCAGCCACAGAACAATCAAAAACAAGGTAATTCGGGCCAGAACAACCCAAATAATAATCAGAAGCCACAAAACCCGAATAATAATCAAAAACAAGGGAATCAGCCACAGAACAACCAGAAGCAAGGCAATTCGGGCCAGAACAACCCAAATAATAATCAGAAGCCGCAAAACCCTAACAATAACCAAAAGCAGGGGAATCAGCCGCAGAATAAAAATAATAATCAGGGGCAACACAACCAGAATAATGCCCCGAAACAGGCTAATCAGGCAACCGAGAATCCCAAACCACAGCAAAACCCAAACAACGGGCAAAAGCAGGGAAACCAACAGCCCAATAACCAGAAACAGGGGAATCAGCCTCAGAATAAAAATAATAATCAGGGGCCGAAACAAGGGAATCAACCCAATCAGGGAGGAAATAAACCACAGAATAACCCTCCTAAAAATCAGGGCAAACCCAACAATCAGGGAGGAAACTCAGGCAAACCTCAGGCGGAAAACAAACCTCCGCAAGGGAGTCAGCCGCAGAACACACCCCAACAAAACAACCAGAATAACAACAATCGACGCAATTAAAAACGTCCGAAATATATATTTAATGAAAAACCTCGTTTTAGGATTCCTATTATGTTTTTCAGTTCTTTCATGCGAAAGTAACGCCGTCTATAAGTCTTTTGTAGACTTCAAAGACACCAAATGGTATATCAAGGATGTACCATCTTTCACTTTTGACATACAGGACGAAACCATTCCTTATGATATTTATCTTTTGGTCAGAAATGCCTCACAATACCCCTATAATAACCTGTACCTGACGCGTTATATCTATGGGCCTGATAATAAGTTACTGAGCAACACACTTGAGCAGGTAATTCTTTTTGACCCTAAAACAGGTAAACCACAGGGCAAAGGTTTAGGAGATATTTTTGATAGCAAAATTATTTCGAGCAAAGCGTATAAGTTTCCTAAAAAGGGCAAATACACTATTAAGCTCAAACAATATATGCGTCAGGACCCACTGCCTTACATTATGTCGGTGGGTATCAGTATCGAAAAACCTGTTGCACCGAAACAATAATTGCAGGCATTGGGTTATTTAATTATAAGCCAATGCACCGAAACTTAGTAGTTATATGAGTTTCTTATCTCTTTTCCCTCTAAATCTGGTAGTCTTCCCGCACGAAGATTTGAATCTTCATATTTTTGAGCCTCGTTATAAAGAACTGATTAACGAGTGCCTCGAAAACCAGACTACCTTCGGGATTCCGACTTTTGTTAACAATAAACTGGCCGGATACGGAACCGAAGTGCACATTACCCAGCTTTCAAAACGCTATGGTGATGGCCGCATGGATATTAAAACTAAAGGTTTACGAATTTTCAGAATTACTGATTTTCAGAATCCGGTTCCTGATAAACTTTATGCAGGAGGCGAGGTTGTCTTTATTGAAAACGAAGACCTCAACGAAACCATAAACCCGATTTTACTAAGCCTCGTTAACAGACTTTATGCGTTATTAAAAATAAAAGTCGACTACAACAGACCAGAATACCAGCCTTTCAGTTACAGAATTGCCCACAAAATAGGGCTTTCGGTTAGTGAAGAATATGAGTTGCTAACGGTTGCCTCCGAAGCGCAACGCCAACAGGTACTCGTTACACACCTTAAACGAATTTTACCTATCGTATCAGAAGTAGAACGTGCCAAAGAACTTATTGCAATGAACGGTCATTTTAAGGGATTTGATGCCTTAAATTTTTAATTTTTTACCGGATTTTATCACTTACATACACATGCTTATTCATCGCCCGCGAAGAAACCGAAAAAGTGCTGCTATCAGAGATTTAGTACAGGAAACTACACTTTCGGTCAATGATTTTATCTTTCCGATGTTTGTAATGGAAGGAGCCAATATTAAAAGCGAAATAAAATCAATGCCAGGGATTTATCGCTTTTCGTTAGATAACCTCTTGGAAGAACTCAAAGAAGTAACCGACTTAGGTATTAAATCTATTTGTCTGTTTCCGAATTATCCTGAGTCAAAGAAAGACAAATATGCTACTGAAAGCCATAAAACAGGTACTCTTTACCTGAAAGCCTTAAGCGAAATTAAAAATAAGTTTCCTGACTTAGCCCTCATGACTGATATTGCCATGGACCCATACAGTAGTGATGGCCACGACGGCGTAGTAGAAAACGGGCAGATTCTGAACGACGAAACCCTCGATGTATTAGGCAAGATGGCATTGGCACAGGCACGTGCTGGGGCCGATATACTGGGGCCGTCCGACATGATGGACGGGCGTGTAGGCTATATCCGTGAATTACTCGACGACGAAGGCTTTACCAATATCAGTATTATGTCTTATTCGGTGAAATATGCCAGTGCATTTTATGGCCCATTCCGTGATGCACTCGACTCAGCCCCTAAATTTGGAGACAAAAAAACATATCAGATGAACCCCGCCAACGTTCGGGAAGCACTAGTTGAAGGCCAACTGGATATGGAAGAAGGAGCCGACTTCCTGATGGTAAAACCTGCTTTCGCGTATCTGGATGTAATTAAAACCATGTCAGATAATTTCCCTTTGCCCATAGCAGCCTATAACGTATCGGGCGAGTATGCCATGATTAAAGCCGCCGCACAAAACGGCTGGCTCGATGGGCAAAAAGCCATGTATGAATTATTACTAAGCATTAAGCGGGCAGGAGCAAAAATAATACTCAGTTATTTTGCCAAAGAATTTGCACAGTTAAAAGCCTGATAAAAAAGCCTGACAACTACAAATGTCAGGCTTTTTTATTATTTCCGCACGAGGGTTATCACCTCAAAATCGTAATCGTTTTTTTCGTCTTTCTCATAAGCCTGCCGTGCTACCTCTTTCCATTCATCGGCTTTCAGTTTCGGAAAAAACGTATCACCCTCAATATTTGCTTTTACCTCGGTCAGATAAATCTTGTCGGTCAGTTCTAGAGCCTGCTCATAAATATTTCCGCCGCCAATAATAAAAACCTCATCATCAGCTTTTACCTGATAAGCCAGCTTTATGGCTTCCTGCAAGGAGCTAGCCACCAGCACTGCTTCATCAGCCGAAACACTTTTTTGGCGGCTCACAACAATGTTAGTTCTGTTGGGCAGAGGCTTGCCTATCGAATCAAAGGTTTTTCTGCCCATAATTATGGCATGCCCTGTGGTTAAAGCCTTAAACTGCTTTAAATCGGCCGAGAGCCTCCATAACAACTGGTTGTCTTTCCCTATGGCTCCGTTTTCGGCAACTGCTACTATTATAGAAATCATTTATTGGTTTTTTATGGCTGCAATTTAGTGTTTTTAATAGGCTTTTACAGCATTTTTTGGCATCTTTGCCAAAATTTAGTCTCAAGGTTTATTCAGAAACCGTCAGCAGGTTTTCTGTTTTTTTCTCAATCATTTAATGAAAAACATTGACGTTTGCCTAACACCCGATTTATTACACCTGCATAGTATTGATAATTCCATTGTAATCATAGCCGATATTTTCCGTGCTACTTCGTGCATGGTAACAGCGTTTGCCTATGGTGTAAAAAGCATTATTCCCGTAGAAACCGTAGAAGAGTGCAAGAAACTTCAGGAAATGGGCTATATTGCTGCCGCCGAAAGAAACGCCAGAAAGGTAGATGGCTTTGAACTGGATAACTCACCGTTTAGTTACATGAGTGAAAAACTCATAGGTGAAAAAATTGCCATGACTACCACAAACGGCACTTACTCTATTACAAAAGCGAAGGCATCGGCTGTAAAAGTATTAGCGGGCGCATTCTTAAACCTGAATGCCATAGTAAATTACCTGAAAACCCAGCCGTATGATGTACTAGTGCTTTGCGCTGGCTGGAAAGGCCGTGTAAACATTGAAGACACCCTCTTTGCTGGTGCTTTGATTGATGCCGTTCAGGACGAATATTTTGTGGCAGAAGACAGCGCAATTATGTCGTTACGTCTTTTTCAACAAGCCAAAGACGATTTAATTGGCTATTTGGCTAACTCGTCACATATCAGACGATTACAGAATCTGGGTATTCATAAAGATATTGCCTATTGCTTACAAAGAGACTTGTACGATGTAGTGCCAATTCTCCGAGGAAGTGAATTAGTGAATTTATAAATGTACCATACTATTAATTGCTGGAATCAGCCTACATTTCATCAATGAAACTAAAATTCCATATTCTTACGCTGCAAATGCGGCATACTTTTACCATAGCCCACGGCTCAAGAGATGACATTGATGCCTTTATTGTAGAATTACAGGATGGACCCTTGAGTGGTTTTGGCGAAGCTACGCCTATCCCCTACTATGGCGTTACTGCCGAAGGAATGAGAGACAAGCTAAGCCAGTATCAGTCTATTATAGAAAATTATGACTTGCAAAATCCCGAAGATTTTTGGGCTTTAATGTATCCTCATTTAAAAGACAATCCTTTTGCACATTGCGCACTCGACATGGCGGCGTGGGATTTATGGGGCAAAAAACAAGGACAACCCTTATATAAAATATGGGGGCTTACACTCAACAACATTCCGTACTCAAATTATACAATCGGTATTGATACTATCGACAAAATGGTATCAAAAATGCAAGAGTTTGATTTCCCGATTTATAAAATCAAATTAGGAACTAACCACGATGTAGACATTGTAAAAGAACTCCGCAAACATACCGATGCCATTTTCAGAGTTGATGCCAATTGTGCATGGGGTGTAGAGGAAACAATCCAGAATTCGATTGAATTCAGCAAATTAGGTGTTGAATTTATTGAACAACCTATGGAAAAAGGAGCGTACGAGCCAATGCAAGAAGTAATGAAACACTCTGTTTTGCCTCTCATAGCCGATGAAAGCTGTATTCTGGAAGAAGATGTAAAAAAATGTTTCGGGAAGTTTCATGGCGTTAACGTAAAACTGGCCAAATGTGGCGGTATTACGCCTGCCAGAAGAATGATTGCCGAAGCCCGCACATTAGGCATGAAGGTAATGTGTGGCTGCATGACCGAAACCAGTATTGGTATTTCGGCTATTGGCCAGCTATTACCCTTGCTCGATTACGTTGATATGGATGGTTCTATTCTTATCTCGAACGACCCTGCTACGGGTGTGTATCTGGACAAAGGCCGCCCTGTGTTCCCTGATGTAAACGGCACAGGTGCTTTATTAAGTTTATAAGTTCTGGCACAAACCATAAAAAAAATCATTGCCCGTTGGCGCAATGATTTTTTTTATGCTATTAATTACAATTTATTTACTGAAATCAGCCGTTAATTTATTCATTTCTGCGTCAGAAACTTCTCCTGACGTTACTACTACACGATAACGGAAAGTAGTTGATTGCTTAGGTGCCAATGTAAAATTCAGGGTTTCTTTGCCATTTGAAAAAACTTTTTGCCCAAGCGGATTCACCGAGAAAAGACCATAACCACGTGAGTGCCAGTAAGCAGGATACCCTACGTTTTTAGGGTGGTCTATGATAGCTACTGATATTTTTTCGTCGCCAATTTGCCCTCTCAGGTTTATCCACTCCGAACGTTTAGCCCAAGTATCTTCCCCTTCAACTCCTTCTTTGTTACGGTAGCTTCCCGTAATACCCGTGTTATCAAGCACAGGAACTTTAGTAGCTACGCCGCTGGCATCGGTAAAAACTTCAGCTTTGTTTGACGGATGCTCCAACTGACGTGCTAAACGAATAGCAAACATACCATCTTTTACATCTTTAAATACTACTTCTTTGTCGGCAGCAGTTAAAGTTGTGGCTCTGTCAATAATGCGTTGATTGGCAGTACCCTGAAAAGTATAAGTAGTTTCTTCGGTTAGCATTACTTTGCCGTCTTTGTCCAGCCAGTTAGCTGTTACCACCAGCGTACCTTTATTTTTACCCGATTTCACTGACTTGATACCCGTATGCACAATAGTGCCATACGTACCTTTAGGATTAGGTGGTGTATTAGAGTTATTCCAGAAATCATGGCCGTTTACATCTTCATAATTAAGCCAGATACCTACGTGGTGCGGGTGGTCAACTCTTTCGCCTGCACGAGGGTCAAGCGGCCAACCACGCGTAATAAGGGTTCCTTTAGAGGTTTGAACCGGATACAAAACTGGTTTTTTAAGCACATCTGGGCCCGGATAAAAATAAGCCGTAAAAGGTTTACCATCTACCAGAACATTTACTTTTTTATTGGCGTCGTCTCTGACCAGCTTCACTTCTTTGGTCTGTGCGAAAACAATCGCTGGACTCAACATTAGCAACAAAAATAATTTTTTCATGAGTATTTCGGATTGAATAATGAATAGGCAAATTAAAGAAGCATTTCAATACATTACTACCGATATATTCGCTTTTTATTATATTTTTTTGACTTTAAATTATATTTTCTTTTAATGAGGAAGTTTTTCTCTGATTAATCCATAGAACCATGTGCCTGCAACTGCACTCAACAGGGTTATAATAAAAACGCTAACACCCGTCCCTATCTGTGCATAAATTGGCCCCGGACAAGCCCCTGTTAATGCCCAACCAAAGCCAAATAGCAATCCGCCATAAATCTGACCTTTACTGAACGGCTTGGCTTCCAGTTTAATAGGCTCACCACTTAAGCTCTTCATATTAAATCGTTTAATAATTTGTACCGAAATAATACCCACAACTACGGCTGTGCCAATAACACCATACATGTGGAATGACTCAAGCCGGAACATCTCCTGAATACGGAACCATGATATTACCTCGGCTTTTACTAGCACAATACCAAATCCTATACCCAGTAACAGGTATTTAAGCTGGCTGGCTAAGGTTTGTTTTTCTGCTTTTTCTTCGGGCTGATTCCGTGTCTCAAAATCAAGTGTATCTATGTCTTTTACTTCTTTCATGGCATTAAAATTATAAATAAGGAATTACTAACCAAGTAACAATAAAACCGCCTACCATAAAGCAAATGGTGGCAATAAGCGACGGTAACTGAAGGTTTGACAAACCCATAATAGAATGCCCCGACGTACAGCCTCCTGCATAACGGGTACCAAAACCAACCAGAAAACCACCAACTACTATAAAAATAAATCCCCTGAGCGTGAAAAGCCCTTCCCAGCTAAATAAATCGGTAGGCACTAATGCGCCAAACTCCTGAATGCCTAGCGTTTGAAGGTAAGTTTTAGTAGTATCGGCAATTTTGATAGGTTCGGGGTTAGCTAATAAATGTGAAGCTATCCAACCTCCTATCAGAACTCCAGACACAAAAATCAGATTCCAGCTCTGTTTTTTCCAGTTATATTTAAAATAAGGAATTTTTGCAGGTAAAATAGCGGCGCATATATGCCGCATAGAAGAAGAAATACCAAGTGCTTTGTTACCTGTTATTAATAATAAGGGGACAAAAAGACCAATAATAACACCAGCTACTGACCAGTGCCAGGGTTGTTTAAGCAAATCGAGCATATAATTTGGTTATTTATTTTACAAACTTAACAATAATCTACTTGTTTTATAGACTATCAAACATAAGTTTTAAAGAATAAATTCCGTACTTATGCGTGCTTGCTACCTCTCTTCCTGAATGATTTATTCTTTTATGCCCAGAAACGGCACCCAGTTCTCTTCAATGGAGCCTGCGAAATCGCGAAGGAACATAATAAAGGAAGGTTTGTAAGGTTTTCGAGAGAGAGAGAGCTTTGCTTCTTCGGGGGAGAGGTCGCCTTTTCGGGAGTTGCAGCGGCGACAAGCAGTAACGAGATTATCCCAGTTTGTTTTGCCACCCTTTGATTTCGGAGTTACGTGGTCGAGGGTGAGGTCTTCGTGGCTTCCGCAGTATACACATTTATTGCCGTCCCGCCTAAATACATTCTGCCTACTGAGCATAACGCCTTTATAGGGCAAAGCTACATAACGATGGAGGCGAATTACTGAGGGGAGAGGATAAGTGGTATCAACGGTGCGAAGATAACCTTTCTGGGAGTCAGACACCAATTCTGCTTTATTAAGGAATACTAAAGTAAAAGCCTTAGGAACTGTACAAATACTCAATGCACTATAATCGGCATTCAAAACTAAAACTTTCCTGCCCATACAACATTTAAGATTAGCGGTTTATGTATTTGCAAGGCAATATAACAGAAAGTTTTTAAACTTCCAACAGAAGTTTTTTAAGAAATTGTTTTTTCGTTATTTTGAAATCTTCTATTTTTATGAGGCTTTCAGAGAAGCCAAAGGCAGGTATTGAGCAGAAGAAAATAAAAATCAGGCGTTCATTTTTTAAACAATTGTGTACTATGACAGCGGGAAAAGGGAAATTATTGATTGCTGAACCATTTTTAGGCGACCCGAACTTTGAACGTAGCGTAGTATTACTATGCGAACATAATAATCAGGGGTCGTTCGGGCTGGTTTTAAACCAACGGACTAACCTGAACTTAGACGATGTAATTGATAATGTATACAGCGACTTGCCTTTACATATAGGAGGCCCTGTTGAACAAAACACCCTCCATTTTATTCATAGACTAGGCCATGAGATAGACGGAGCTGTTGATATAGGCAATGGCATTTATTGGTCGGGCGATTTTGACAGTATTAAAACCCTGATAAATATCGGCAAAATAACCGAAAAAGACATACGCCTGTTTGTAGGTTATTCGGGTTGGTCGGCAGGGCAATTAGCCAATGAAATAAACCGCAATTCATGGATAATTTCAGAAACTGATGCTTCTTTTATTTTTGATACCCCTACCGACCAGTTCTGGCGTGCTGTTCTTAAACGTATGGGTGGCGAATACAAAATCTTATCTAACTACCCGATAGACCCACGGCTTAATTAATAACTTTGCCTTTTCCGTAAATTATTTGGCCTGCTTTTTTTCCGGTGTGTTTTCCGTTTTCCAACACAACTACTCCGTTAACCAGCACATAATCAATTCCTTCCGAATAGGCATGTGGTTTTTCGTAAGTAGCCTTGTCATTTATTTTATTTTCGTCAAAAATAACTATATCGGCAGCAAACCCTGATTTTATTAAGCCTCTGTCATCAATTCTGAACCTCTGTGCAGGTAAAGAGGTCATGCGGCGTACGGCATCTTCTAAAGTAAGCACCTGTTTCTCGCGAACATACTTGCCCAATACACGGGCATTAGAGCCATAGCCACGCGGGTGTGGCATATTTCTGTTAAACTGAATTACACCTGCATCTGAGGCAATCATGGTGTTAGGATACCTAAGTATTTTTGCTACATCGTCTTCACTCATTTTATGAAAAACCATTTGTGCGCCGCCTTTATCAACCATGTCCATAATTAAATCTGCCTCGGTAGCCAGATTATCTTTTCTGCCTAATAACTGGTTTATTTCACTTACGTTTTTTCCATTCATGGTCGAGTCGGCTCTATAACGTGCCACAAAAGCATAGTCATAGTTTTTTCTTTTATCAGCTTTTACACTTTTTATCATTTCGTCCCGTATTTTTTTGCGTGTTTCAGGGTTAGTAAGCCGCACATGCACCATCGAATCTCCGTCAGCTAAAGCCCATGAGGGTAGCATAGTTCCCATATTTGTACTGCTGGCGGTATATGGGTATTGGTCAACATTTACATCTATGCCTTCGCGTCTGGCGTTTTCGACCAGACTGATAGTTACATTACTTTGCCCCCAAAGTGGCTTGCTCGAAATCTTAAAGTGCGAAATTTCTACCGGAATTCCAGCCTCCCGGCCGATATTAATGGCTTCGTTAATAGCGTTCTTTACCCCTACCCCTTCGTCGCGGATGTGCGAAGCATAAATACCGCCTGATTTTGCTGCTACTTTGGCTAAAGCTACTACTTCGGGTGTTTTGGCGTAGGTACCCGGTATGTAAATCAAGCCTGTGGCTAACCCTACGGCACCGTCTTTCATGGCCTGCTCAACCAGTTGCTCCATTTGTTGTTGTTCTTTGGGCGTGGGGTCACGGAATACGTTCATCATGACCTGCCTTCTGACAGAGTTATGCCCAATTAATGAACCTAAGTTAACGCTTATCTGCTTCTGTTTAAGTTCTTCAAAAAACTTATCCAGATTAACCTCCGACGACCCACAATTGCCTGTAATTACGCTTGTTACGCCATCATGAATAAAGTTGTCAGCCGTTGGTACTGCCCGAATACCTTCTTCTACGTGGGTATGAACATCTATAAAACCAGGGCATACTATCTGATTTTTCGCATCAATGATTTGTGTGGCGGCATTTGTCTGAAAAAAGCCTATTGCTGCTACTTTACCATCTTTAATGGCCACATCTGACACATACCACGGATTACCCGAACCATCAACGATTCGCCCGTTCTTGATAATCAAATCGTATTGCTGAGCAATGGCAAATGTATTGATGAAACCCGCCGCTACGATTAAACATAAACATTGAGTATTGAAGTAAGCTTTTAGTTGAGTAAAGAATTTCATAAATATCTAAAGAATTAGTCTATTGAGGCCACTATAAAAGCTAAGAAATAAGCTATTAAGTGCTTGTTTTAATAAATCTACGATATTTCTGTTACTTTACAATGCCTCTTGGTAACAGGCCCTGATATTATGCAGGTAAACGATTGCTTATGTTTATTTAACCAGTTTCTTAAGCAGGTCGGCAGTGATTGGTTTAGGTATGTAGCCGATAATGGCAGGATATTGGCGGGCTTTGTTTCTATCTTCGATATTTGTAGAAGAAGATAAAATTACAATTTGGGTTTGATTAAACTTAGGGTAATAAGTGCTAATAAATTCATCCAGGAAATCCCAGCCGCTCATAACGGGCATATTCAGGTCAAGAAAAATCAACTGAGGCGCCTCCGTAGATTGTTCTGCCAAGATATTCTGATAGTAACCTAATGCTTCCTGAGCACTCTTACAGGTTTTTATTTCTTTAGCAAAACGAGCTTTTTCAACAACCATTCTAATCAAGAGCAAGGTGGTTTCATCGTCGTCAATACAAAGCAGTTTCGTAATCATTGTTTAAACTTTAAAATAAATTTGGTACCGACGTTAACTTTGCTTTCAACACTGATACTGCCACCGAGGCTTTCCATCTGGGTTTTTATTAAATACAAGCCCATACCTTTGCTATTGGGTCTGTCGTGGAATCGCTGGTAAAGCCTGAATAGCTTGTCTTTGTGGCGTTCTAAATCTATACCGATACCGTTGTCTTCAAACTCCAGACAAATCATGTCTCCTTCTGTATAAGACCTGATATCAATCAGTAAGGGGCGGTCATAAGACCTGTACTTGATAGCATTAGTTACTAAATTCATGAATATGCTTTCGAGGTATGTTTCGTTTGATACCAGATACGGCGCATACCTGAAATTCATATCAATACTAGGTTGCACTTCTTTTATCAGGTTGTCGAGTTGAGCAAATACCTGATTAAATATTTTGTTAAAATTTGTTTCTTTCAGGGCAATCATATTATTATCACGGATTACGAGTATTTTCACTAAATCGCTTACAGTTTCATTCAGCATAATAGTTGAGGTCTTGAAACCCTCCATTATTTTCTCCAGAATAGGGTCTTCTATTTCGAAGTCGTCGAGCAGTTTAACAAAACCCACCAGATTTGAAAGCGGTGCTTTCAGGTTATGAGATGTAATGTAAGAGAAATGTCGCAGGTCGGTATTATTCTGATTGAGTGTTTCAATGAGTTTTTCTCTTTCAAGCTCCTGATTTTTTCTTTCGGCAATATCTCTGAAATTTAATACAATGGCTTTTACGAGTGGGTCATGCAACAGATTATGGCAGGTTGCTTCCAGCCACTTATAGGTACCATCAGGCATCAGACACCGATATTCAATGTTTTTTATTATGTCTGGTGTGCTTACTACTTCCAGAAAAACCTCCGTAATTGCGGGCAAGTCGTCAGGATTAACTAAATCATTTTTTATTTTGCCAATCAGTTCATGGTCTTCATATCCGATTATTTTTTTGCCCGAAGCCGGCACTTCTATAATAGACCCAGTATAGTCTAACAAAACAATACCGTCGGCACTATTCTGAAACAAGCTCCTGAAACGACGCTCGTTATTTCTGATTTTATCTTCGCCGAGTTTCTTTTCGGTAATATCTCTGGCAATTTTAGAAGCCCCGATAATATTCCCCATATTATCTTTAATAGGCGAAGTAGTCAGTGAAACATAGATAATTTCGCCGTTTTTCTTTACACGCAGGGTTTCGTAGTTTTCAATGGTAACCCTTCTTTTATTTTTTCTATAATTTCTAATTCTTCGGCCTGTTTTATTGGTGGTACAATTCTGAAAATATTGCTACCAAGCATCTCTTGGCTGCTATAACCATAGGTACTCTCGGCTCCGCGGTTCCAGCTACTAATAACGCCGTTCAGGTCTGTACTCAAAATAGCATCTTCTGAGTAGTCGATAATAGAAGCCAGAAGTTTTTGCTGGTCTTCAAAGTTTTTTCTTTCGGTTATATCTCTGAAATTAATAACAATGGCCTCTACACCTTCAATATCAAGCATATTTGAGGCATTGCCTTCTACCCACACATATTTGCCGTTTTTGTTCATACACCGGAGTGTTGCGTGAATCTGGCTATCGGTTTGTTCAAATAATATCTTGAATTTATCACTGAACAACTCAAGGTCGTCAGGATGAATAACCTCGGTAATATGTATGGTGGCTACTTCTTCGGTTTTATAACCAAGTATTCTTTCAACCGACGGGCTAATATATTCAACATAGCCATTCAGGTTTATTAACGTAACCATGTCCTGACTGTGTTCTATCAATGAGCGGAACCTGTACTCTTTATTGATTAGTTCTTTCTCGGCTTTTTTCCGTTCGCTTATATCTTTAACAGTTATACAAATACCTTTACAAACTCCGTCTTCGGTTACTTGCCTAAGCGAATATGTTAACCATACGTCTTCTTGGTTTTCGTGCTGGTAAAGGCGGTCAAACTGCATATTTTCGCCTCTTAGCACTCTGGTGAAATAATCTTTTTTGACTTCTTTTATATGCTCTGGTACCAGTTCAAAGATACTTTTGTTGAGCTCAAGTTTTGTTTCTGAATCAAAAAGAGCCAGTTCTTTGGCTTTTGAGTTAAATACCTTTACGTTAAACTCTGTGTCTAATAAAACAAAGCCTTCGGCAGTATTCTCAAAAATAGCTTTAAGATTTCGCTCCGACTGTTCAAGTTTTTCTTCTGCTGTTTTTTTGTCGGTAATATCTCTGAAATTGGCTACTATGGCGCAAACGTTCTCATCATGCAAAAAGTTAGTAACTACGCCTTCAACCCATATTAACTTATTTTCTTTGGTAATTAGGCGTGTAGTACGAGGGATAGCAACTCCAGGGTTTTGTAATAACTTCTGCAATACCTGTATTCCCATTTCTACCCCCTCAATTGGCAATAGGTATTTACCATCTTTGCCTATTACCTCCAGTAACGAAAAACCTGTGATTTTTTCGTAAGCGGGGCTTACATACAAAACTTTACCTTCATTGTTGGTCAGGATAATAATATCAACGGCATTTTCTACTAAAGCTCTGAAACGTTTCTCACTTTTTTCAACGGCTTTTTCAATGAGTTTTCGCTCAGTAATATCTGTCAGAAAAGTACATACCCGTTTTTCGCCGTTAATATCTTCATAAATGGTTGATGTAAATTCAAACGGGAAAGATTCTCCATTCTTACGAATACCCAGTAATTCTCCTTCAATTTTATTATTTTGTTTTATCTGTTCGACTACTTTTTCATAGTTAACACCCTGTGGATTAATGATTTGCTTGAGATTTACCTGACGAAATTCTTCAATGCTGTAGCCGAATATTTCGCTTGCTCTATGATTGGTACTAAGAATTGTACCATCTGTTTTACTGTAAAGAAAAGCGTGATGTGAGTTTTCTATTACGGAACGATACTTATCTTCTATTTTTTGGAGACATATCTGTGTCCTTTTGGTATCCGTAATATCTATTGTCGAGACGAATGCGCCAATTATGTTACCTTGTGGGTCATAATAGGGCTTAAATCGATTCAGGAAAGTGTGCATTTCGCCGTTTTCGGCTTTGCGTGGAGTTTCAGTCTCGAATGTTTCTCCATTAAATACTCTGCTATATAAACCTTTTATCCGGCCGATATTTTCTGGCTCAATAAAATCCAGCACAGACCTGCCTATTTCTAAGGAGATATTGAAATAAGTTAAATACCTTTCATAAAATTTATTATTAAAAATAAGAATATTCAGATTTGTATCTATTACCCAGAACGCTTCTTCTGTATATTCCAATAATAAATAAAATTGCTCAATTATTTGTTGTGGCTGTAACTGTTTAGGATAAATCTTTTGTGTAAACCTTCCGAATGCCCCTTTTAAATTGCTGCTCATGTTTGTCTTCTCCAGCGAAATAGTCGCGAACTTCTTTATCATACAATATGCGTAATAATAGGTTATACTTGGCCATACTCTTTCAAACTACCGCTAAAACTCAATATTTACCCAAATAAAATTAGTTGCCTGACACCTATGTCTATGGCTTACCATGTATTATAATATTATAATTAAATAAAAAAAGTAATATTCAGGTATTAGCCCGAATTAGCTTTTCATCGTTGTTAAATAAAAACTTTTAGTGCTAAAAGTATATATAAAGAAGTGTGCGCTAAAGAAAATATAGGCAAATTTTATGCCACAGCTTTACTCAAAACCATAATTAATTGTAAAGTTAACACTTTTTTATTCTAAAAAAATATAGCCTGTTCAGAATAAAAACTGCTTATATTCTGGCAATGTAATCGGTTGTATAGCTTGAAAAAATATTTATACAGTAACTTTTCAGAAACCTTGTATTGTCGGGTTATGGCTTAGCCATGTTATCAAGTATTTTCAGACTTCATACACCTGTATACGTATTGGAAACTACTTTAGTTGTTTTGCAAACTATAACTACTTAACTTTTAAAAAAAGAGGAATGTTTAATCATTTTAAAAAATAAACAAGATTAATTAATACAGTCTTGCTATTTTGGCTACATGAGGCTTATCTGGCAAACCTGTTTTTATCTTATGCTAAAGCTAAACAGGCTATTAAATAGCTTCATTCTTTTATACTATTATAAATATACGTTAATCACGTAAAAAAATCTTTACAAAACAATAAATACTCTTTTTTTTAAAACAAATACTTAACTTTAATATAAATTTCTCCGATATTTAATGAATTTACTCAAAAATGGATTAGGATTGTATGCTGGATGTGTGTTTAAGAATTGTTGTTAAAGCTATGCAGCCAGCTATTAGTGTTTTTTAACCTGATTTTTATCAGGCATTCGCTGCGTTACCTGATATGCTCTTTTATCTATGAAAAGAAAAATACTCTTATTATTACTTTTTGTTGGCGTCACGGCTTCTGCACAGACCACTACCCCTCAGGTAAAGCAACTAGCCTACCAGATTACAAGAGGTATTAGCACAGACTCGCTTAAAGTAAGAGCTATTTTTGAATGGATTACCAAAAACATTGCTTACGATACAGAACTGCTCAATAACATAGCTAAAAAAACTACCGAGGAATATACCCTAAGCCAGAAATCAGACAAGGTAATTCAGCGAAAAAAAGCTGTTTGCATGGGTTATTCTACTTTGTTTGAAGAGCTATGTATGGCCTCAGGCATTACCGCATACAATATATCTGGTTATTGCAAGAACTTCATTTTTCAAACCAACAGGCTTAGTTTTACGCTAGAACACCATTCGTGGAACGCCGTAAAAATCAATAATCGCTGGTACTTATGCGACCTCACATGGAGTGCCGGTAGTGTAAATGAGAAGGGTACGTTTAGCAGAAAACAAAACGAGGAGTTTTACCTGAGCAATGGGCAAGCGTTTATTAACCGGCATATTCCTTTTGACCCCATCTGGCAACTGCTCGAACGACCAGTTACTATGAACGAGTTTAAATATGCCCAAAAGCACCGTAAACTTTCGTATTTTAATTATACCGACTCGCTTAGAGTATACGAATCATTAAATGCTGAACAACAAAAACTCGGTTCCGATTTACGAAGTTTAACCTTTGATTCGAGCAACGACGAAGCCAAACTGAGTATTGGCTACTACTATGCCAAAAAAGCCGAAAATAACTCTAAACGCTGGCATGAGTTAGTAACGAGTTTTATGAATAAAAATACAATGGATTCGTATCGAAGAGCTAATGAAGAAAAAGAACAGGTATACCAACTCCTGACAAGCATTGAGCAAGATATGCAACAGGCACGTTATTACTATTCGCTTATTTCTCCTACTTCACACGTAAGCCGCACAGCCCTCAGTAATATCCGAAGTGCCGACAGCTACCTTTATTTTGTTGAACAGAACAAAGAAAGTATGGCTCAATATTATGATACACTCAAAAAGGTAAAATACTGAGTGCATAAGCCTGCTCATAAAAGTTTTTTAGCTATTTTTGACCTCTGTTCCGATTCTTAACCTAAATTTTCACATGAAGAAAAACATTTTTCTGCTTTTACTAAGCATCCTGACTTTTGATGCCATTTCACAAAATATTATTCCGAAACCCGTTGAGGTAAAATCTTTAACAGGCACATTTCATCTGACTTCGGCTACCACTGTTGGTGCTAATAACGCCGAAAGTCAGAAAATAGCAGAAATGTTTGTAACGAAACTGAAACAGGCAGCAGGTTTTATACCAAAAATTCAGAAAACAGGTGCTATTCAGTTTACTATTAATACAACTCCTGACAGCAAGCTAGGCGACGAGGGTTACACGCTTGATGCCACTAATACCGGAGTTAAAATTACAGCCAACAAAGCCGCAGGCTTATTTTATGGAATGCAGTCGCTAGTACAATTATTACCTAAGGAAATTGAAAGCAAATCAATTGCAAAAGGAGTAAAATGGAGTATTCCGGCGGTTAAAATTGTTGACTACCCTCGTTTTGGATGGAGAGGGCTTATGCTTGATGTAAGCCGCCATTTCTTCTCAAAAGCCGATGTAAAACGTTATATCGATGACATGGTTCGGTATAAATTCAATACCCTTCACTGGCACTTGACAGATGATAACGGCTGGCGGGTTGAAATAAAATCATTGCCTAAACTGACCGAAGTTGGTGCATGGCGTGTAGAAAGAGCAGGACGCTTTGGCGACAGAAAAGCTCCTCAGGACGGCGAACCAACTACGTATGGTGGCTTTTACACACAAGATGATATTAAAGAGATTGTCAGCTATGCGGCAGAGCGCAATGTAACCATTATACCAGAAATCGATGTTCCGGGGCATAGCATGGCTGCTATTGCGGCGTATCCTGAACTTTCCTGCACCAAAGACCCTAAAACAAAGGTAAACCCGGGTACCAACTTTGCTGAATGGTTTGGCGATGGCAAATTCAAGATGTTTATTGATAATACCCTGAACCCGTCTGACGATAAGGTCTATGAATTTCTTGACAAGGTATTTACCGAATTAGCCGTATTGTTTCCGAACAAATACATCCATGTGGGTGGTGATGAATGCTACAAGGGCTTCTGGGAACAAGACCCGGGTTGTCAGGCACTCATGAAAAAAATGAATATGCAACACGTAGAAGAATTACAAGGTTACTTCATGAAACGTGTAGAAACCATTTTAAATGCCAAAGGGAAACAACTTCTAGGCTGGGACGAAATTCTGGAAGGGGGTATCTCGCCTACGGCAACCGTAATGAGTTGGAGAGGCATAAAAGGCGGCATTGAAGCCGCTAAATTAGGCCACAATGTTGTCATGACTCCTTCTACTTTTGCTTATCTGGATTACAACCAAGGAGAAAACACCATTGACCCACCTATTTATGCCGGACTACGCTTAACTAAAACATATAGCTTTGACCCTGTGCCTGATGGTGTTGATGCTAAATATATTCTGGGTGGACAAGGTAACCTATGGACAGAGCAGATTCCGACCATCCGCTATGCCGAATACATGACTTATCCTCGTGGTTGGGCATTGGCCGATATTTTCTGGTCGCCAAAAGAAAGTAAAGACTGGAACAATTTTACCAAACGTATGGAGGCCCACTTCGACAGAGCCGAATTAGCCGAAATAGGGTACTCAAAAGCCGTTTATGATGCCATTGTTAAAGCTAGTATGAAAGATGGTAAGCTAATGGTTGAGTTAGGCTCCGAAATACCCGATGTAGACGTATATTATACTACTGACGATACCATGCCTGATAATTTCTCAACCAAATATACGCAGCCATTTGAGGTTCCCGACGCTCAGATAACACTCCGCGTCATTACCTATCGTGACAAAAAACCGATGGGGCATCTGATTACATTGAAGCGCGAAGAACTAAGGAAACGAGCCGGAAAGTAAATTTTTTGGCAGTATACACAAAAAATAAGTCTTTTACTCTACTTTTGCAAACCGAGTAAAAGACTTATTTTTTCAATGCAACCGACCCAAATACGCAACAGGCAAAACCTTTTTCTTTTTTTATTCAGTATTATTTTCTTTTCTCTGTCATTACCGGCAGGCTATGCAGGCTTTGATATTGATGCCTCGTGGCACGAAGCACTAGTAATGGCTATTGAAAAGAACTTTGTTTTTGGTCGGGATTTTATATTTAACTATGGCCCGTTGGGTTATCTTAATACAGGGCTTTTACCCCGAAACGTATCACCATTACTACTGGTAAGCGTTGAAGTTTTTACTTTAATCAATTACCTGATTATAATCCGGCTGGCTTTCGACAAAGCCGGAAAAAACTGGTGGGTAGTAGCAATTTCGGCTTTACTTATTTTTATGCCTTGGGGTTTTATTGCCGATACGTCTTTTACACTCTTTTATTTTTTCCTTTTCTGGCTCTTATATGCCCAACAAACACGCAATTCAATTGCGTTGCTTTTAGCTTTTATTCTTTCAATACTCATTTTTTACATAAAAGTTAACCTTAGCATTGTTGTTTATTTTATCTTCTATGCCTCATTTATATATTTTTATCTAGCGCGTTTTTTTACCCTGCGAACCCTCCTCATAGTGGCGGTGCTACAACTGTTATGCACATATACGTTTTCTTTTATACTGAATGTTGACATTCCGGCTTACCTCACAGCAAGCCTGAAAATTATTGACTCTTATCAGGATGCCATGGCGGTCATGATTCTGGGTTCAACAGAGTTTTTATCGCTGTTACTTTTTGAAGCCCTTATCTTGCTGGTAGCAGGCTTATTTATATTAAAAACGTTCAGGCTTCAGTATGTTTACTTATACCTACTTGTAGCCATAAGCTGGTTTCTGAATTTCAAGCAGGCACATACTGCCGTAGGCCATTACAATGTTTTTGGTTTCTTTTTGTTTATGCCACCTCTGGCTGTGCTTTTGTATTTATTTAGTGCCGAAACCCATAAAACATGGGCTAGCCGAATGTTTATTGTAATACTTGTTTTGCAACTAAGTGCTACACAGCTTATACGCTATTATATGGGAAGCCACACCCTGAAAGGCTATCTGCTTACATATCCGCCTACGGAATTGGCACAGGAAATGAACAGCAAACCAAAACTTATACAATTAGGCAAAATACTAGCGAAGAAAAACCCTGTTAACTATTTCAACAGGCTTTTAAATTATGATTATAACGATAATTTTGAAGATATTCCTGTGCCATTACCGCAGACATTACTCAATAAAATCAAATCCGGCTCTGTTGATATTGCTCCGCATCAGGTTACGTACCTGTTTTTTAATCAGATGAATTACAATCCTCGCCCGATTATTCAGTCATATCAGGCAAATAGTGATTGGCTCATGCAAAAGAATGGCGAGAAATATCGGTCAAAAACAGCCCCTCAATGGGTATTATATAAGATAGAATCGTTTCGTGAGCAGCATCCGTTCTGGGTAGAAACCGATTTAAGTAAAGCCCTTTTACAAAATTACCGGCTTACTGATACAACTTTCATTGAAAAAGACACCTTTTTTGTTTTTCAGAAACAGGCGTTGAGTAAAACACTCACAAAAGTCAGCACGAAAGAAATTAATTTCAGACTAGACGAAGACATTACGATACCTATTTCCGAAAACTTTATTCAGTTTTCGGCCGACATAGCATATAGCCTTAAAGGCAAATTAGCCCGTTTGGTTTTTCAGCCACCTTATTTGCAATGTTTGGTTACCTATGAAGATGGCCGACAAGAAAACTTCAGGGTGATTGACAAGATTCTGAGAGGGGGTGTATTTGTAAGCCCTAAAGTTACAACACAGGCCGAAGCAGCTAACTTTTTTATTAATAAAGGTAAGGGCAACCAGAGAATCAGTAAGATTCGTTTCTGGGCAAAACACAAAAGTGGTTTTCAGGCTACTTTCAAAGGGCAGTTTCAGGAGTACATTATGCCTTAAGGCATAATGTACTTATCAACTTTCCAAGTGGTTTCTTTATCATTTTTAAGACTCCCCACAAAAAACTCTTTATCGCCTATCCAACCGAAATTACCAACATCCGACATCTGCCAGATTTTTTTCGTTTTTATCTCGTAAATCCATAAGTCACTGCTATTAGCAATATTACTACCAAACATGATGTAGTCCTGCTTAGGCGAAAACGACACCCATTGCAGGCTATTAGGCCATTCGAATAAATGGGTAGCATTCTTGCTGGCATCTGCAATATTGTAGCTTACAATTTCTTTGGTGTTATCGACCGCATTAGGCTTGTTTCTGAGTTGTATAATAGATGTTCCGTCGTTCGACCAGTCGAACTCATAGAAGAAATCTCCTGAAAACTGTTTATTTTCTTTGGTATTAACATCATAAATATATAGCCCTTGTTTTGCATAGTCGGTATAAGCCATTTTGGTCTGGTCGGGCGAAAAGGCATAATTCCATACTCTAGCCGTGGCAGGTATTTCAATTGTCCCGAAAGCCTGCGCAGTTATATCATAATACTCAAAAGCTCTTTCTCCATTTCTTGAGGTTTCAAGTAAAATCCTGTTTCCGTCTGAGTAGAACCCTCTTACTAAATAGCTTTTACCAGTGGTGTTTTTATATAATATTTTTTTCGATTTATCTTTCCAGTTAAGCAATACCAGTTCATTGGTTTTGTTATCTGTATAAGCCATATAGGGCGTATTTGTTGAGCTTTTCATATAAAAACCAGACGATAACTCAAGAAGGGTTTCAACAGGCTTAATTGAGCGGGTAATAAACATAATAGGTTTTGAGAAGTCGGTTTTAGCTCCTTTCTTTATTCCTTTGGCCGAAACATAGTAAACAGTTTCGGGTTTCAGGTTGTCAAGCCTGATTGTTTTGTCAGAAGTAGTATAAGCCAGTTTCATGTTATTTGTACCTGAGTTTTCTTCTCCAATCCATATTTCGGCCTGCTCAAAAGTAGTAGACAGAAACCCGACACTTCCTTTAAACGTGAGGGCTTCTATACTTAATGTAACGGTGTTATCTACCTTCTTAGCCGATAAAGACATCATATCAATATCATCTTTAGGCGAAGGTTCGTTGGTTCTCCAACAGCCACTTACCAATAAAGTAGTAGCAAAAATAATAGCAAGCTGAATGTGTTTCATGATGTATGGTTCTTTATTAACTATGACTTAAATTTCTGAAAAATGGTTGGGAAAAAGTATAAATTAGGCTATCTTTTATTATTTGCGTAATTTTGCCACACTTTTATCAATAGAATAACACGTAGTTTATGCGGGTTATTCGCTATTTAATATCCGTTCTGATGGAAAATCCTTTTGAAATATTTGATCTTAATCGCCAGTTGCTGAACGCCATTGCAGATGCAGGATACACCGAGCCAACACCTATTCAGGAAAAGGCCATTCCTTTAGTTCTACAAGGGCACGATGTACTGGGCATTGCTCAGACAGGCACTGGCAAAACGGCTGCATATCTTTTACCAATTCTGATGAAAATCAAATATGCACAAGGCAAAATGCCCCGCTGTCTGATTTTTGCCCCTACGCGTGAACTGGTTATACAGATTGACAAAGCTATTACAGAGCTTGCTAAATATACCGACTTACGCCACACAGCCATTTATGGGGGGCTTGGCCCAAAAACCCAGATTGAAACCATACAGCAGGGAGTCGATATTATAGTGGCTACGCCGGGCCGGTTCATGGACTTGTATTTAAGGGAAGAAATTGGGGTTAAAGACCTGAAAATAATGGTGCTTGATGAAGCCGATAAAATGATGGATATGGGTTTTATGCCCCAAATCCGTAAAATTCTGGAGGTAATTCCACGCAAAAGACAAAACTTGTTGTTCTCGGCTACATTTCCTGAAAAAGTAGAACGCTTATCGGCCGAGTTTCTGGAGTTTCCGACCAAAATAGAAGTAACTCCGCAAGCTACAACGGCCGAAACTGTCAAACAACGAATGTTTGAAGTGCCTAATACACAAACCAAAATAAATATTCTGAAATACCTTTTCTCGACAGGAGAAATGCAGAAAACCATTATTTTCACGAGGTCGAAAGAAGTAGCCGACCATGTTTATAATTCTATGGTGCAACGAATAGTTCCTTTCAGTAAGATTCGGGTAATTCATGCCAATAAAGGGCAGAATACACGTATTAACTCAATGGATGCTTTTCGGGATGGCAATGTAAATGTATTAGTAGCAACCGATGTAGCTGCACGCGGAATTGATATTCAGGAGGTATCGCACGTGATAAATTTTGATGTACCATTAATTTATGAAGATTACGTGCATCGAATCGGAAGAACAGGCCGCGCTAATCAGTTGGGTGAAGCCATCACTTTTCTGACGATTGCAGAAGAATATCATATCAAAAAAATTGAAAAAATTATTCGGATGGAAATTCCAAGAGAAGATATTCCTACTGAAGTTGATGTGGTTAATACTTCTTTTGACGAGCGTCAGGCACAATTAAGAGAAATTGACACCCAACGTAAAAAAGAAGACCCTACTTTTCAGGGAGCTTTTCATGAAAAAAAGGTGCATAAACCTGTGGCAAAGAAAAGAAGTGGTTCTCCGGCCAAGAAAAGCCAAAGCCATAAGCCTGACAAAAAAAGAAATGTTTCCAGACGAAAATAGTCTTCTATAAAACTGTAAGCCTTAAACTTGGGTATATCAGTAAATACGGTTTCAGCATTCGTAAAAAGATTAATGCTGAAACCGTATTTTTTTGCTAAAGTTTGATAATATTTGAAAGATATTTATTTACTCCTATTCAACCTCCAAACATGAACCAATACCTTAATCGTCGAGATTTTGTTAAGCTGGGTGGCTTAGCCACCGCAGCAACTTTATTTCCTGAAATGAGCTTCGGCAAAAATGATGAAATAATTATAGGCCACAACAGCCATAAATACCGTGTAAAAGCAGGCTGGGGTGTGCTAGATGCCAGTAAAAATCCGGTAAATGACTGCCACGAAATGGCCGAAGATGCCAAAGGCCGTCTGATTCTGCTCACAAACGAAACTAAAAATAATGTACTGATTTATGATAAATCGGGTAAATTACTAGAAACTTGGGGTACTTCATACCCCGGCGGCCACGGCCTGACTATTGCAGGGCAAGGAAACGACCAGTTTTTACTGATATGTGACACAGACCGCCATCAGGTAATTAAAACCGATTTAAAAGGAAAAGTAATTTTCAAAATAGATTACCCTAAAGAAACAGGTGTTTATGATTATCCGACACAGTTTAAACCTACCGAAACGGCAGTTAATCCGGCCAATGGAGATATTTATGTAGTAGATGGTTACGGGCTGAACTACGTAATACAATACAGCCCTAAAGGAGAATATATACGCCATTGGGGAGGAAAAGATGAGTTTAAGTGTAACCACGGAGTAATAGTTGATACCCGCAACAAAAAAAATCCTACGCTACTGATTACCTCTCGTGTAGAAAATTGCTGGAAACGATTCACGCTCGACGGCAAGTATCTCTCAACTATTGCTTTGCCGGGTACATTCATTTGCCGCCCTGTTATTAAAGGCGAAACCCTGTTGGGTGCGGCGTATAGGTCTACTTCGGGCGACAATCCGAATTCGGGGTATATTACTATTCTGGATAAAAATGACCGCGTTGTTTCAACACCGGGTGGAAGCGAGCCTATTTATACCAATGGTAAACTGGAAGAACAACGCAAACAAGACCCTTTTAATGTTTTTATGCATCCGCATGATGCCTACATGGACTCTGACGACAACATTTATGTTGCCCAATGGAACTCGAAAAAAACTTACCCGATTAAACTCGAGAGAATCTAAATATCTTTTACCTTTTCACAGATGCAGGCATTCCTGCATCTGTGTTTTTAGCCAGTCAATAAAATTGTATCCTGATTTTCTTTTGTTTTTATATGTTTTTTGCATCAAAATGCAGAAATTTGGTCAATGTTTAGCCCCGTTTTATATAAACCATGAAAATTTTTCATAAACTATTGAGTATTGGCATAAGTCTTTTGTATGCCTCGTTTATTAAAGCCAACGCCCAGTCTACTACTATTACTCCGGGTAATAGCCAGCCTAATATTACTGCTACCTCGACAGATAATGGTATTGTTGTACCTAAAATTACACTTACGGCCAGTTTATCGTCTGCCAGCCCTGTTAGTAGCCCCACTGAGGGTCTTTTAGTTTATAACATAGGCGGAAATCAGCCCAAAGGTTTTTATTTCTGGACTGGTACTGCTTGGAAACCACTCGACACCAGTACGTCTTTTTCGGCCACAGCCCCTATTAGTATTGTTTCTAATAATATCAAGCTTAATGCGGGTACAGCCGTGGGGCAACTCCTGACATGGGACGGCAACAACTGGGTAAATACCAATCCTAAGCCGGCTACCAATATTACTAACCTTCAGCCATATCTTGTCATTAATTTTTGTATTTCTTTGGAAGGCGGGTTTCCAACCAGAAACGGATATGAGCCATTTCTAGGCGAAATATCTATGTATAGTTTTAATTTTGCTCCTCGTGGTTGGGCTGCCTGCGACGGACAGCTCCTATCTATCTCTCAAAATACACCGCTTTATGCCTTACTAGGTACTGAATTCGGCGGCGATGGTTTGTCAACCTTTGCTTTACCTGATTTAAGAGGACGGGTGCCTGTACATCGAGGTCAAGGACCAGGTTTAAGTAGCAATTATATCCTCGGACAAAAAGGTGGGTTTGAATACTATATTATACAGGATAAATATTAAACCAGTGAGGTCCTCTTTCTTCGTCAAAACCTACATTTTAGCACAGGTTCTGATTTATCTGCCTGCATTAATATTTGCTCAAGCAGATAAAAACGACTGGCTCTGGAAGGAAATTGGTGTAAAACCCGATTTCCAAAAACTCGTACCCAAAAAAAATATCATTATTGCCGTTGTAGATGATGCTTTCGACCTGACAAACCCATTCTTGAAATCTTATTATTATCAAAATCTTCGCGAAATTCCGGGTAATAATCTGGATGATGACAATAACGGCAAAATTGATGACAGCGTAGGCTGGGATTTTTCAGACAACGATAATAACGTCAATCCACCGCCACATGCTATCCAACGTTTTTCACATGGCACCAAAGTAGCGGGCATACTGGCTCAAACCCTCCAGAAGCTCTGCCAAACAGCCACTTCTTTTCAGATTCTTCCTATCAAAACCTCCTCTGACATTCGTCAGAGTAACTATATTACCGACGGCTACGAGGGTATAAAATACGCATTGGAACAAAAAGCTGATATAATTATTGCCTGTTGGAGCGGAGGCAAGTTTGACGTAACTCAAGAAGCTATTCTGAAAAAAGCACAGGCTCAAGGCGTTGTAGTAGTGGCTTCAGCAGGTAATTTCTATGCCGATACGCCCGTTATGCCTGCGGCGTTTCCGTGGGCTATTGCAGTAGCGGGTATTGATAAAAACAGAAGAAAAGAGCTTGTATCAAACTATGGTGTGTTTATAGATATTGTTGCTCCAGCCGATTCTATTGCCACGTGTTACCCCTACGAAACCGATTTTAACCACTATTTGTCTGCAACATCGGCAGCTACACCTGTTGTTGGGGGCATTGTTGCCTCTTTTATGGCTGCTTATCCTGACTTACAAGCTGCTGACTTCGACCGGCTACTAAAAAATACCGCACAGCCCGTTGATGCTTACAATCCGCTCTATTATGGCAAATTGGGTGCAGGCTTAGTAAATGTTTATGCACTTAATAATTATATTTTAACCAAACAATCATCAAGCCGTTTTGTTCAGTCTAAAGCCTATTTACCTTTGTGGCAACCAGCTACTAAAGAAGCTATTTTTCATGTAAGCCCCTTAGGGCGTTTTCCGAGTTATAAATTATTACTTAGCCAACCCTTACCCTTAAAAAATACTTTTGCCGTTTCTACTTTCCAGAATCAGCAAAGAAAAGATACTACTTTAACTGCTCAACAGTTATCTCAGCCTTATGTATTTACGGCTGACTCTTTTCAGGTACATTTTTTAACCAGACCATTTAAAGGCAAAAATGCTTTTCTCTACTATGAAGCCCAACCCATTGACTCCAGCGCACTTTACTGTCGTGACAAAGTGCTTGTCGGAGGTGAAGAAGGCTATATTGAAGATGGTAGCGGGCCAGAAAATTATGCCAACAGGTGTAGTTGCAAATGGCTGATTGAAGTACCTAAAGATAAGGTAATTGATATAAATTTTGAAGCGTTTGATACCGAAGCCCAGTTTGACCAAGTATATATTTTTGCCGATGATGGCACCAATTACCCCATATTAGCCATTTTTAGCGGCCCTAAAATTCCGCCTGTGATTACAAGTTGGTATAATCGGGTGCTGGTTTGGTTTGTTACTAATAACAGCAACACCCATAAAGGCTGGCGGCTACATTATAAAGCAGTAGACATAAAGTAAACCTACTAACCTGTTTCTTTTCGGTTAAAAAGTATTTTTAGTATTACCTTTGTGGTATGAACTATTTCAGAAAGTTACTCGACCTACTAAAGATTGAGCGGGAAGAAGACCACAATCAATACAAAAAACTAACCGAACAAACCTCAGTTTCAGAACGCCGTGCCAATGGTTTATGCTGGTATCCTGTGGCCATCAGAGGAACAGAAATAAGCCGTGGAGATTATCTCACAGTAGAGCTTGAACGCACAACGCATCAGGATATAGCCCATCAGCTAAGAAACGGAATGCCTGCGGTATTTTTTAGTAATCATGATGCCAAAAACGACCGTGTAGAAGGAACCATTTCTTACCAATATAACAATCGTTTAAAGATAACACTACGCACCGACGAGCTACCCGACTGGAGCCGTGATGGGAAGCTAGGTGTAGAAGTACTTTTCGATGACAATAGTTATGAAGAAATGCAGGAGGCCCTCAAACAGGCATCGGCATTGAATGAAAAAGGCGAAAACAGGTTAATTCGTATACTTACGGGTCAGGAATCGCCCACTTTTCAGGATGAATCAAGCCCGATAAACATCCCGACTTTGAATGCGTCTCAGGTATTGGCAGTAAAAAAAATAGTACAAGCCAACGAATTAGCTATTGTGCATGGCCCACCCGGCACAGGCAAAACCACTACATTAGTACAGGCGGTAAAAGCGTTATATCAGCAAGAAGGTAAACAAATATTGGTAGTAGCTCCTAGCAATACGGCCGTTGATTTACTGAGCGAAAAACTTCACCAGCAAGGCCTGAATGTGTTAAGAGTAGGAAATCCGGCTAAGGTAACCGAACGCTTAATGGCCCTGACGCTAGACAGCAAAATGACCGAACACAGCCTGATGAAAGAAATAAAAAAGCTCAGAAAACAGGCGCAGGAATATAAAAATATGGCTCATAAATATAAACGTAACTTTGGTAAGGCCGAACGCGACCAACGTAAGTTACTGTTTGATGAAGCACATAAGATTATGAAAGAAGTGGAGAAGTCGGAGCAATATATTATTGATGATGTGGTAGCGAAAGCGCAGGTAATTACGGCTACGCTGGTAGGCTCAAACAATTATACCGTTGCAAAGTTACGCTTCAACACAGTTATTATTGATGAGGCTGGGCAAGCCCTTGAGCCTGCTTGCTGGATACCTGTGCTGAAAGCGCAGAAGGTAGTGCTTGCCGGAGACCATTGCCAGCTCCCTCCTACCGTTAAATCGAACGAGGCAGGGCGGCAAGGGCTTAACACTACTTTACTTGAAAAACTCGTTGAACTACACCCCGAATCTGTTGTGCTATTAGAAGAACAGTACCGTATGCACGAACAAATTATGGCTTTCTCGTCACAGGTTTTTTACCAGAACAGGCTAAAAGCCAACGAAGCTGTGGCAAAACGCTTATTGTTTGACAACGATTCAGCCGTAGCATTTATTGATACTGCCGGATGTAGTTTCGACGAAAAACTGGAAGGAACCAGCACAACCAACCCCGAAGAAGCAGCTTTTTTATTTAAACACCTCCATTTGCTTGTTGGGCAGTTAAAGCCATATTATGACGTAAAGCATTTCCCGACAATTGCGGTTATTTCGCCTTATAAAGAGCAAATTCGTATACTTCAAGATTTACTGGCCAATTCTCCTGATTTGGAAGAATATGCCTCTAAAATTGCCATTAATACCATTGATAGCTTTCAAGGGCAAGAGCGTGACATCGTTTACATAAGCATGACCCGAAGCAACGAAGAAGGAAACATTGGTTTTCTGGCCGACATCCGCCGGATGAATGTAGCCATGACCCGCGCCAGAAAAAAACTGGTTATTGTTGGCGACAGTGCTACTTTGGCTACTTTTCCTTTTTATGCCGATTTTATTGCTTTTGCCGAACAAACAGGGGCTTATCAGAGTGCGTGGGAATATATGTCCTGATTTATATATCTATTATAACTTGTTCATTGGTTTCTTCGGATATATATGCCGACACAGCCTCTTTTATTTCCTGCCGCAGCACTTCAAGTAATCTGGTCTTAACAAAGTGCCTGTACGTTACCAAACTTATTTCGCGCACGGGTACAGGTGCTTTAAATTCACGTATCTGGCTTTTTTTCTTTTCATCAAAATTGATAGCAGCCAACTCTGGAATAACTGTAATGCCGTGGTTGATTTCTACAATTTTTAATAAAGACTCAATACTACCTGCCTCATATTCAAGGTTACCTAAGTCGGTGTTTTTCTTACGTAATTCACAAAGATTCATCATCTGTGAGCGTAAACAATGGCCTTCTTCAAGTAACCATAAGCGATTCACATCAATATCTTCGGGAAGAATATATTTCCTGTTGAGTTTTTCTTCACTCTCCGACACATAGGCCAGTAACTTCTCATAAAATAAAGGATACTCTTTTATACCGTCTACGCCTACGGGTGTAGCCAGAATACCCACATCAATTAAATCATTACTGAGTTGGTCAATTATCTGGTCTGTATTCAACTCACTGATTCTTATTTTTACTTCAGGATACTTCTTTAATAAATCATATAAGAACAAAGGCAGCAGATAAGGGGCTAAAGTTGGTATAATTCCGATTCGTAAATGCCCTTTAACCTCATTCTTAATAGTATTAGCTATTTCCTTCAGAATACGCGTTTCTTTCAGAATCAACTGTGCCTGTTCTATTATTTTACGACCCGTATCAGTTGGCACAACAGGTTGTTTGCTTCTATCAAAAATAATTACTTCCAGTTCTTCCTCCAGTTTCTTTACCATCATGCTAAGCGTAGCTTGCGTTACAAAGCAGGCATCTGCTGCTTTTAAAAAATGCCGGTATTTATCAACGGCTACAATATATTCTAATTGCTGGAGGTTCAAGGTATTTGATTTTATCTATACAAATATAAGAAACATCAATTGAGCTTAATAAATAAAATACTACAAGGCCATTTTTTGTACGTACCGAGAGGCTCGTGAAGCATCTGCATAAGCCTGACTGCTAGCTGGCAAACGCAAGCACTTGTCCAGAATTGAACAAGGCTTGTCCGAAAACGGACATTTTCAAGCGCAAGCAATTTACACAAACACCTCATAATCAATGACTTATATTTTTTGGTATAAGGTTTGTTAACTATATTATCGAAAAAGGCCTATTTCTTATACAAAATTATGATAAGCAACTACTTAAAAATTGCATGGCGGAATCTTTGGAAAAACAAGACGTTCAGCCTCATTAACGTTCTGGGTTTAGCCCTCGGTATGGCTTGCAGCCTGTTAATTATGCTCTGGCTGCAAGACGAACTCAATAAAGATAAATTCCACAAAAATGGAAGCCGTCTTTATCGGGTCATGGAAAACCAGTTTTATTCTGGCGACACCTTCACCTACGCTTCTACACCCGGTATTTTATCACAACACATTACCAAAGATATTCCTGAAATTGAAATGGCAAGCCAGATTCTCTGGCAAGAAACGCCTGTTTTTACGGTAGGTAATATTTTTGAAAAGGAAAAAGGCCGCATGGTTGATGGCGATTTCCTGAATATGTTTAGTTTCGAGCTGGCCGAAGGCGATGCTCGCACGGCTCTTAAACGCCCCGACGGTGTAGTTATATCTAAAAAACTAGCCACCAAGTATTTTCCGAACCAAAGTGCCTTAGGCAAAACTATCAGAATTGATAACAAAGCCGATGTAATGGTAACAGGTATACTGAAAGATATTCCAGACCAGTCGTCGTTGAAATTCGATTTTTTAATGAGTTACGAACAATGGTTAAAAAATAACGATTGGGCAAAACAATGGGGCAACAACGGCCCAAGATGCTACGTAATGCTCAATAAAAATGCTTCTATTGATAAAGTTCAGAAAAAAATAAAAGGCTACATTAAAACTAAAAACCCAAACAGCAATGTAGAGCTTTTCTTACAACCCTACGAAGACGCCTATTTGTATTCAAATTATAAAGCTGGCGTGCAAGATGGCGGCCGAATCGATTACGTAAAAATGTTTTCTGTCATTGCCATTTTTATTCTGGTAATTGCGTGCATTAACTTCATGAATCTGGCTACGGCACGTTCTATTAAAAGAGCCAAAGAAGTAGGAGTCCGCAAAGTAGTAGGTGCTGTTAAATTCTCTTTAATAAGCCAGTTTCTGGGCGAATCGCTCATTATTGCTTTCTTAGGTTTGGTATTTGCCATTATGATTGTATTTATCATATTGCCAACATTTAATACTTTAACTGACAAACATTTAAGTCTCGATTTCACCAACCCGACCTTCCTGCTCATTCTGTTAGGCTTAACTATTGTTACAGGTCTGGTTTCGGGTAGTTATCCGGCTTTGTTTATGTCGTCTTTGCGCCCCGTAGTTGTATTAAAAGGAGCCTTGAAATTTAAACCAAGTGCCACGCTTTTCCGTAAAGGGCTGGTTGTATTTCAGTTTGGGTTATCTATTATGCTCATTGTGGGTATGATAGTGGTGTACCGCCAGATTGATTACATTCAAAGTAAAAATCTGGGTTTCGACCGCGAAAACCTCTTATATATGCCCATAGAAGGTGACCTTGCATCAAAATATAAATCTTTCAAGCAAGAGTTGTTAACCATGCCGGGCATTAAATCTGTTACCTGCTCAATGGCCGACCCACTGCAAGTAGGTAACTCAACCCAAGGTGTAACGTGGCCAGGCAAAGACACTACCAAGATTATCCTATTCTCGCAGAATCCGGTTTCTTATGATTATTTATCGACGATGGGTATTCAGTTGAAAGATGGTCGAGATTTTTCGCCAACTTTCAGCACTGATACTTCTAATTACATTATTAATGAAGAAGCGGCTAAGAAAATGGGCATGAAGAATCCGGTCGGGAAAGAAATGACCATGTGGGGCAATAAGGGAACTATTATTGGTGTGGTTAAAAACTTCCATATTAACTCTTTACACGAGAACATTCCACCGCTTATTCTCAATTTTCAACGCGGGCAAGACAACTGGGGGCAGATAATTGTTCGTACACAACCGGGCCAATCACGTGAAGCTGTGGCCAGTATGGAAAAAGCCGCTAAAAAGTTTAATCCGAGTTTCCCTTTTGGCTACCGATTTACCGATTTAGAGTTTGCTGACCAGTATAAAGGCGAAAACGTAGTGAGTAAACTAGCCAATTACTTTGCTTTTCTGGCTATTTTTATTTCGTGTCTGGGCTTATTCGGTCTGGCCATGTTTACCGCCGAACAACGTACCAAAGAAATTGGTGTAAGAAAAGTACTGGGAGCCAGCGTAGTAAGCATTATCACCATGTTATCGAAAGATTTCCTGAAACTGGTGTTGGTTTCTGCCCTGATTGCCTTCCCATTAGCTTGGTATTTAATGAATAACTGGCTAAAAAAATACGCCTATCGTATCGAAATTGAATGGTGGGTCTTCCTGATTGCAGGTGTTATGGCGGCTGTCATTGCCTTGTTAACGGTTAGCTACCAGTCTATAAAAGCAGCGTTAATGAATCCTATAAAATCTCTTAAAAGCGACTAGCAGCAGGAGACCGTCAGGAGGTAGGGAACTAACCGCCTCTTGGCTATCTCTTTTTTTATTAATAATTTACTATGGCACATATAGCTATCCCGATTCCTTCGCTTCCAGGAAAGCAGGAAATCGAAATCGAGGTTACCATTAATGGATTAAAGCAACAGCTCCATTATCGTGTTGAGCTATTCTATTGGGATGAGTGCGAGTTCCCGACGGTTGACCGCGCAGAATGTATCAGAAACATGTTGTCGAGGTATGACCAAGACTGGACACTCTACTACATCGGTTCTCCAACTGAAGAGTTTGTACCTATTACTTTCGTAAAAAAAGCAGATTTATCTCTGCAAAGGACCTTAGTAGCTTTATAAGCTTATGACAATACCTTTACGTTAGTAATTTATTGTGTCTGATTTTCGGTTTGCTTTCATAAGTATTTATGCAAGCAAACCGATTTTTTGTTATTTAAATGCGCCTTTTCTTTACATCGGCGTGGTCGGCATCACCAATTAAGAAACCATAAGGTCTTAAACTTTCTATCGAGTCGAATATTACTTTAATAATTGCCGTAATTGGCAATGCTAATACTAACCCTGCCAACCCCCACAGATTACCAAAGATAATGAGCGCAATAATAGCCGCCATCGAATTGATACTTACCTTTGAGCCAACTACATAAGGCGTAATAAAATTACCTTCCAGAAACTGTACCCCACCAAACAATAAAGCTACGCCAATAGCATACCAAGCCGAATCTTTCGTAATGAGTGCAAATAAAATAGGCAATAAAGACCCAATGGTAACGCCAATGTATGGCAATAACACTAAAACAGCCGCAAAAAAGCCGAAGAAAAAGGCGTGGTCAATACCCAGAATGAACAAACCCAACGTGTTTAAAATTCCTATAATGCCTATTACGATTACTAAACCTACTACATAGTTTACCACTACATCTTTTACTTTTTTCATCACTACGTCTACTCTGTGGTTGCTCACAGGTTTAAGGGCTTTATAAAAAAATACCCTGATGAAATCACGATACAGTAATAGCAGAAATACATATAACGGAATAAGCGATAAATTACCTAACAAACCAGTAGTGGTAGAAAGCGTATTGGTAAGAATATCACTATTGTTCTTTAAGAACTCGGTAAGGTACTTTTGCCCTTCTATGCGTTGTTTGGTACGGCTGATATGAAAGTTATCACGAATGATAAACTGGATTTTCCGGTACCAGATTTCGGCTTTTTCAGTTAACTGAGGCAATACCTCCTCCAAATCCATTATCTGCACATATATTACATAAAAAAACAAGCTCAGAAATGCCAGCATCAATAAAATAGATAATGTAATAGCAAGCCAGCGCGCAATGAATTTTTCGAGAAAATGGCATACAGGTAATAATAATAAAGCTATAATACCCGAAAAGGTAAGCGGAACCAGCAAGTCTTTCAGGATGTACATTCCGTAAATCACAATAACTAGTGAAATGAGTACATAAGCAAGACGCGTGTAGAAAGGCTGTTGATAAGGCTGCATAAAGAATAGGTTAGAAACTATTTAAAAGACTATTTACAGATACCTGTTTCCAAACAACTCAAAATTAATTAACTTGTTGTCTAAATTCAAAATTTTAGAAGCGATTTAAAAAATCGTTAACCAAATTTATGTTTCTGTATAAGTTTTATATGTTTTTGTTCTCGCTGAAAGTTGCCACCTGCAATTGTCATTCAGAAATAAAGAGAAGTAACTTTCAGGCAGCTAAAGCGCAATATACGATTACCAAAACAGGCACGCTCCCTGTTTGTATCAATGAAAATTCGGGCCTCGCTAATGCTTGGCAGGAAAATTATTACTGGACCCATAATGATGGTGGTGGCAACGCTGAACTATACATGATTGACAAACGTGGATACGTTTTTGACACTTTACTTATTAACGATGCCGTAAATATTGATTGGGAAGAACTAACTAAAGATAATGAGGGCAATATTTATATCGGCGATTTTGGCAATAATAATCAGGCCCGTAAAGACCTGTGTATTTATAAACATAAAAATAATAAAACAGAAAAAATAACCTTCCGGTATGCCGACCAAACGGAGTTTCCGGCACAAAAACGTGTTTTTGACTGCGAAGCCTTTTTCTGGCATGGTGGCAATTTATACCTTTTTTCAAAAGACTGGTCGAAAAAACACCATACAAAATTGTATATGATTCCAGACAAAGCCGGAGATTATACCATAAGCCCACAGGACAGCGTTTTCCTGAAAAGCCCCGTTACAGCCGCCGACATAAGCCCCGACGGAAAAGAGTTTGCATTACTATCGTACGGTAAAATTTATACTTTTGAAATAAGCGCAGGAAAAATTGATTTTTCGAAGCCTAAAGGCTGCATAAAAGTAGGTCGGAATCAGATGGAGGCCCTAAATTACATCAATAATACTGACTTTATTATGACAAATGAACAACGGAAAATCTATACCGTAGTAAAGAAATAATAACAATTGCTCCAGTCGCAATTCAGCAAATCTTCCGCCTAAATCGAATAATTTCAGTCTTTATAACATTTATAAAGCATTTTTATTCGTTTTACTCATACTGCGTATCTTACGTAAAGACAACAATCTGTTTCTATAAAAAACTTTATATTTTCTCAGAATATTACTATCTTGCATCATAAATATTATGCAAGCATACTATAATGGAAACCTACGGCAAAATCCTTAATATTGCAATGCCCGCATTCTTGGCATTAGTACTATTAGAAAAACTATATGGGTGGTTCTTTAAAAAAGAATCATTCAAAACCATGGATATGCTTTCCAGCATGACCTCTGGCTATACCAATATTGTTAAAGATGTGCTAGGCTTGAGTATTTCGCTGCTTACTTACGGCTGGATGGTGAAACATCTGGCTATTTATAAAGTAGAGTCAACCATCTGGACCTACATTATTGCCTTTATTGCTTTAGATTTTTCGGGCTACTGGGTACATCGATTGAGCCATCAGATTAATTTCTTCTGGAACAAACACGCCATTCATCATAGCAGCGAAGAGTTTAATCTGGCTTGTGCCTTGCGCCAGAGTATATCTACCTTCATTAATATTTTTACTATTTTTTTGTTACCTGCTGCCCTATTAGGCGTTGACGAAAAAGTAATTGCTATTGTTGCACCGTTACACTTGTTTGCGCAGTTCTGGTATCATACAACCTATATTGGTAATATGGGTTTTCTGGAAAAAATTATTGTTACCCCTTCACATCATCGGGTGCATCATGCTATTAACCCCATATATCTGGACAAAAACCATTCACAGATATTTATCATCTGGGATAAATTATTTGGCACCTTTCAGGAGGAACTTCCGAATATACCGCCAGTGTATGGCATTACACGGCCAGTTAGTACATGGAATCCGATTAAAATAAATTTTCAACATCTTTGGTTACTTATACAGGATGCTTACAGGGCAAAAAGCTGGAAAGATAAACTAAGAATATGGTTTATGCCTACTGGCTGGAGACCCGAAGATGTAGCAGCGAAGTATCCGATACATAAAATTGAAGACCCTTATAATTTTGAAAAATATGCCCCTAAGGCATCGTTACTGATGCAAAGCTGGATATGGGTACAGTTCCTTTTTACGTTTACTCTGATAAGCTATTTCTTTGCCAATATTGCTAGCATAGGCAGCCCTACAATATTTGTTTATGGCGGATTCATTTTTCTGATTGTGTTTAGCTATACCGAACTGATGGATAGAAACCCTTTTGCACTTTTGTACGAAACGCTTAAAAATTTTATCGGGCTTTTTATTATTTACCAAACAGGCGACTGGTTCGGCATAAGCCAACAGATTTCATGGGCAACACCTGCCATTGCTGCTTACTTTGTATTATCTACTTTAGTAACAGCTTATTTTGTTTGGTTCGAAATTCGTAAAGATAAAACAACAAACGAAGTAGTATTTTCGGAGGTAACACAATAAGATTATCAATTGTTGGGGTTACCTGAAGTCTCAGACCTAAATTATTGGCGTATCTCTTAGTACAATATACATAAAAACTCCTGATTAATTTGTGCTTATTACAGTACACAAACTAAATCAGGAGTTTTACATTTCTAACATTCATGATGCTTTATTGGCATCATGACCGGCTTATTTCTCAAATATTGGTTTAATAGGTTTCCCAACACAGCCACTTGGTTCCTGAATTTTCAGCAAAGCGGCCAGCGTAGCTGCAATATCAGAAATGTAGGTTTGCTCAATAGTTTCACCTACCGGAATATTCCAGCCATACCAAAGCAACGGCACATGGCGGTCGTATTGCCACATGGTGCCATGCGTAGTACCTTTTTTGCTTCCACTATGGAACCAGCCCGGCTCTAGCAATACCATAAAGTCACCGCTACGTTTAGGATTATAGACATTCTCAACGAGTGTTTTATAGAAAGGCGGAATAACAGTATTGGCCATATCATGAAAGTTTACTACCTGATATACCGGAGAACCTAGCGAAAGGAGTTCTTCCTGTACCAGTTTGAACATTTCATTCATATCTACCTTGTTCTTCTTCATTAGTTCACGGTTTAGGGTTATCTGATAATTATCTGTTGATAATATCCATTTACCTTCACCGAATTTCTCAACCATTTTGCCATTCAGGTAATTTACTTCTTTTGAACCTTCCCAAACACCACCCGGAAGTTTATTCTTTCTTAAAAAGGCCGGAATGTCGGCAGCGGCGTGGTCGGCTGTCAGGAACACCGTATAAGTTCCTTTTCCTAAGGTAGCATCCAGGTAATTCAACATTTCTTCGATGTCACGGTCAAGGCGTAAGTATGTATCTTCTACTTCTATTGAACGTGTTCCGGTGGCGTGGCCAACGTAATCAGGCGATGAAAAACTCACGCACAGAAAATCGGTATAAGCACCTTGCCCCATTTTTTCATTTTTTAGCGTTGCAAGAGCAATTTCTTTAGTCATGTTATTCCCAAAAGGCGAGGTCAGAATAGCATTATTGCTATTAATGGCATGAGGGAAAATGGGTAGTTTTTCGCCCGACATCACATTTTCATACTCTTGGTTATCTTCATCACTCTCAGTATATTGTGCAATCGGGAAAAGTGTTTCCCATTTTTGAGTTTTATAGAAATCAGGTAATTTACGAGCGTTAAAATCTTTTACCCATTGTGGAAGCTCGTTCATGTAATAAGTACTGGTAATCCAGTTACCCGATTTGCCATCGAACCAGTAAGCTGCATTGGCCGAATGACCTGCTGGCAGAATCCCTCCACGGTCTTTGGCGGCTATTCCTATTACTTTCGATTTAAAATGCGTAGCCAGACGCAACTGGTCGGTAATAGTAGTGGTTTTCATATTTACGGGCGAGCGTTTACCTTCTGTTCCGGCTGCGTCGGTACCTACTGCTACCACGGTTGTGTCTTCAGCCACATATACTACCCGATTGGTCAATGGGTCGTACCAGTCATTTCCAATAATACCATTTACGGCTGGCACGGAGCCTGTATACACAGCAGCATGGCCTGGGCCTGTAATAGTACTGGCATAATGATAATGATTATTACGGCAATTAAATCCTTTATTCATTAGTCTTTTAAAGCCCCCTTCGCTGTATTTATCATAATAACGGTACAGATAGTCGTAGCGCATTTGGTCAACCATAATGCCTAATACTAACTTGGGTTTAGCTAGTGGAGCGGGCTTTTGTGCCTTTTGGGCAAAAACCGAGAGGCTTAAAAAGAGTAGTAAGTATGTGAGTCGTTTCATTGTAAATAAATTATGTATAAAATAGTATTGGTGTTACGCGATAAATGAGCATCAAATTAAGTATCTTCTTTAACTAAAATCAAACATTCAATGCTAATTTTGTGTTAAGAAGACAATATAAAAGATTTAACAGATTAAAACATTACTCAAATGCTATTAATAAAATTTCTGATTGTTTTTGGTACCTTCTGTTTTATGGAATTTATGGCATGGTTTGCTCACAAATACATTATGCATGGGTTTGGCTGGGCATGGCATAAAGACCACCACCAACACCATAAAGGTTTTTTTGAAAAGAATGATTATTACGCATTAGTGTTTAGTGTAATTGCCGCTTCAAGTATTATCTACGGAAATATTAATCCTGATTTCTGGTATCTGACATGGATTGGCGCAGGTGTAACCTGTTATGGGGTAGCCTACTTTGTTTTTCATGATATTATAGTGCATCGACGTATAAAAATAAAATTCGTTGCCAGAAGCAAATACATGAAAAGAATTATGAATGCGCATTATGTTCATCATAGGGTACATTCCAAAAACGGCGCAGAAGCATTTGGTTTTTTGTATGCGCCGCGCAAGTATGAACCTAAAAAGCGTGAATAATGTAGGTTATTTGAGGTTTTCCCAACACAAGGCGGCCAAATCAGCTATTATTTGTTCAGCCTGTGTTTCAGACGCAAAACCTTCTACAAAAACAGATATAATAAAAGGTTCTGATGTGTAAACAATGGCAGCATCACTACGAACGTAGCTGAGGCTGCCTGTTTTATGGGCAATTACCAGCGTCTTCGGTAGTTTGTTCGGAATCGTAGCTGTATCGGCACAGTTTTTCAGCATTTCAATCATCTCCTCACACAAGGCTGGCGTAGCCACTTCTTTACGATAAATCTTTCTTAGTAAATCATTTATTTCTAATGTGTTTACATAGTTCTCGCGCCCTTGCTTCACAGCCATTGTGTCTAACATTATACGGTTTAGTCTGGTTTGAGTACTACCCAGCCGAATTAAATTTTGATTAACACCTGCCATACCAACTTTGCCGATTAAAATATTAGTGGCGGTGTTATCACTTGTGCGAATCATTTCCTGTGCTAATTCACGGATAGAAATTTGCTTTCCGTCAGGCATACTGGCTATCACGCCGGTATCCCATGTTTTATCGGTAGCTTGTAGTAGATGTTTAGCGTTTAAATCAATCTGCCCTAGTTTTACTTTCTCCATTAAGGCCGCTAATACCGGAATTTTTATGATACTTGCGGCAGGTACTTTTACCTGAGCTCTATACATGAAATATTTTTCTCCTGCAATACTTTCAACAGCCATAGTAATTTTAATGGGTGCAGGTAGTTTGGCAATATAATTCTCTATTTTCATGGCATCGAATTTCTGTGCTTGCGCATCGGAGGTTTGCCCATACAAAAAGCCAACAAGGAAGATTAAAGGTAAGAGTATATTAATTTTCATTTTATTCTGAAAATTTTAAATATATTAAAAATATCATTAATTTTAAACAAAATATATTTTCAGTAAATTTTGACCATACGAAACACACGAAACTTACAAAATAAATAATTCATACAGAATATACTATTTATTTTGTACGTTCAATTGTAAATTGAATTAAATCGTGTAATGACTGGCGGAAAGCAGATTCAGGAAAAGTAAAAAGTATATCTTTGGCTTCACTTACGTAGCGTTGCATAACTTCGGTGGTGTATTGTATTCCACCCGATTGTTTCACAAATTGTATTACTTCGCTTACTTTTTTAGGATTTTCAGAGTGATTTTTTACCAGATTGATGATATTTCGTTTCTCAGACCAACCGGCATGATTCAAAGCATAAATCAGGGGTAAGGTCATTTTTTTCTCTTTAATATCAATACCGGTTGGTTTACCAATTTCGGCGTCTCCATAATCAAACAAATCATCTTTTATCTGGAAAGCCATTCCTATTTTTTCGCCAAGCAACTTGGCTTCGGCAATAGTGGCTTCGTTACAACCAACCGACGCCGCACCTACGGCACAGCAAGAGGCTATCAAAGAAGCTGTTTTCTGGCGTATTACTTCATAATAAAGTTCTTCGTTAATATCAAGGCGGCGGGCTTTTTCCATTTGTAGCAGTTCACCTTCGCTCATTTCCTTCACAGCCGTTGACATAATCTTGAGCAAATTAAACTCCTGATTATCGACACTTAACAATAACCCGCGCGACAACAGGTAGTCGCCTACCAGTACGGCTATTTTATTCTTCCAAAGTGCATTAATCGAGAAGAAGCCACGTCTGTAATTTGAGTCATCCACAACGTCGTCGTGTACTAATGTGGCTGTGTGTAGGAGTTCTATCATGGCTGCTCCTCTGTGAGTCGACTCATTGATAGTACCTAAAGTGCCGGCAGTTAAAAAAACAAACATTGGGCGCACCTGCTTACCTTTGCGGTGTACAATGTAGCTCATAATCTGGTCAAGAAGCATAACATCAGTTTTCATTGACTGACGAAATTTCTTCTCAAAAACCTTTAACTCCTGCTCAATCGGCGCCTGTATTTGCTTTATATTCAAAGACATGAAGATATGAGTAAGTGTATAGCTTACTCTAACGATACAATGTTACGACTGAATTCTGATTTTCAATGCAGTTTTTAAATAATTGTGTAAATTTTAGTATTTTAATACAAAAAAATATTGCAATTATCTTATATCATAAGATTCTGGCATCAAGAAGTAAATCAGGACTCAAGTCTGGTTTTGTTGTTAAAAATTATACTAATTCGTTCGTCGCAAAAATCTGAAAACTCACTTCACTCAGCTTGGCTACTTGCCTGTTTTTCATCTAATGCAAGGCAGCACTTTTTCCAAATTTTGTTCAAAGATAAAACGCTTAAGATTTAAAATCATCACTCCGGCCAAATTTAATTTTGCAAGTTATGCTTGAATTTTTGTCTAATTATTTACTAATTCGCTCATTCATTTCAACCATTATACATGAAGGCATTAGTTTTGGGCGGGGGCTCATTAAAAGGAGCCTGGCAAGTTGGCGCCATACAAGCAATTTTAGAAACAGGTTTCAAACCCGAAATGATTTATGGAATCTCGGCAGGTGCGTTAAATGCCACTTTTATGGTAAATGAAGCCGGAGCGCAATATATCGAAAAAGGAGAGATAAACTGGGACCTAGTTAATAAAAAACTACTGAAATTCTGGCTTGAAAACATTACAAAACCTTCTGATATTGGTATTTTAAAATCAAAGTTTTCGTTGGGTATTGATACCATCATGAGCCGCTTCGATGGTCTGATTGACACCAACCCTTTGCATGATAAACTAAGAAAATACCTGAATATGAATTTGCTACGCCGAAGCCCCATTTACTTAAAGGTAGGCGCAGTTAATATCAATACCGGCGAAATGCATTATGCCGACCCCATAGAACAACACTTTCTGGATTATGTGCGCGCCAGTAGCTCGTTGCCTTTTATTATGCCTGCCATTCAGATAGGAGGCGACCACCGCGAAGCTTTTATGGACGGAGGTCTAAGAGAAGTAGTACCCGTAAAAAAAGCGATTGAGGATGGGGCTACCGAAATTTATTGCATTGCCACGCACCCAAAACACCGCCCGATGGAGCATTTTAATTACCGAAATTTTCTGAGCCTGATAGAACGTGTAAAAGATATTACGGTAAACCAGTTTGAAAACAGTGACATTGAATGGGCCGAAAATTATGCTGAAAGTTTTATGAGTATAGGCTCTTTTAAACTGGCCAGAAAAATTAATCTCAAGATAATACGCCCCGACGAACCTATTCATTTAGAGCTTACCGATTTCTCATCAAAAGATATAAGGGAAGTAATTAAACAAGGCTACGAACACGCCTACAAAAAACTTTTTATATAACAGTACTTCTGAAGTTTACTCATAAAATTGTAGAGAATAAATGACCGATGAATAATTTTTTTTATTCTATATATCAGCTATTTATGTGAATAATGGGTTAAAACATCCAAAAAAGTAAAGCAGTAGCAATAGAACCCCAGATATGA